>NZ_JBHRYH010000012.1:0-203947 GCF_042648905.1 Vogesella amnigena
CCCGCAAGATACTGCGCATCGCATTTGCTGTCTGGAATTCGGGCGTCCCTTACGACCCCAAGCTTGTCGGCAAGGCTTGTGCTCCAACATAGAATCTACGGTGTTATTGCCGTTCCTGGTAGTGGCGCACGCGGCGGCGGCCGTCTGCCTTGGCCTGGTACATGGCGGCATCGGCGTGTTGCACCAGGGCCTCGGCGTTGTGGCCATCTTCCGGATAGAGGCTGGTGCCAATGCTGGCGCCCAGGTCAATGGCCAGATCGTCCACCAACTGTTCCCGGTTCAGCATGGCCAGCAGGCGCTGGCCGATCTCGGCAACTGGCGGCGGCCCGACTTCGCCTTGCAGGTAGATGATGAATTCGTCGCCGCCCAGCCGCGCCAGCACATCGCCTTCGCGCAGCAGCAGCTGCAGCTGTTGTGCCACCAGTTGCAGCAGCTTGTCGCCAACGGCATGGCCATGTTGATCGTTGACCTGCTTGAACAGGTCCAGATCCACGAACAGCACCGCCAGTTTGTCGCCATTGCGCCGGCTGCGTTCAATCGCGTGATTCAGGCGCTGGTAGAAAGCGCTGCGGTTCAGTAGCCCGGTCAGCGCGTCGTGCTGCGCCATATGCTGTAGCGCCAGCTCGTTTTCCTTGCGCTGGGTGATATCGGCATGCGCGCCCATGATGCGCAGCGCCTTGCCATCGGCATCGCGCTCGATCACCCGGCCACGGTCCCACAGCCAGGTGATGCGGCCATCCGGGCCAATGGTGCGGTACTCCGCCTCGTAGCTGTCGCTTTCTCCGCGCAGGTGGGCAAAGTAGTTGTTCACTACCCGGTCGCGGTCCGCCGGGTGCACCTTGGCATACCAGACATCAAAGTGCGATGCCATGTCGCCGGGCTTGAAGTTCTGCAGGTTGAATACCTGCAGCTCGCCACTGGGCGGCCGCCCCTGCCACAGGCACAGCCCGGTGCCGTCCAGCGCGGCATTCAGCTTTTCCTGTTGCTCGGCAATCAGTTGCCGGGCAGCCGTGAGCTCCTGGCGCAGACAGGCCAGCTCACGCTGCAGCGCGTTGTCATCGGTTGGGGCAGTTGGATGAGCCATGGCAATCGGGGAACGAATGGAACAATCTACCCAGCACTATATCAAGAGCGCGGCATGGCGGGCGGATAAGGCGCGGGGGAGGTGGTGCGGATGCCCGCCGGGCGATCCGCGGGTATGCGATCCGCCAAGCTGCGGCCAACTCTGCTGGCGGAACGTCCGGCTCGGCTGGACTGCCGCTCTGTAGGTTGGCGTCGAGCATAGCGAGGCCCAACGTTTACCGCGTAGCGTTGCTGTGTTTTCTGGTATGGAATCCGCTTTGCGGATGATGATTTTGGTGCCGGTTTCGCCCGGCGGACGAGGAAGGGGGCGACCGCCGCCCCCTTTCCGATCCCCGGCTCCCCGACGGCTGCTCGAAACCCCGTGCAAAACGGCACCCCCCAGGCGCCGCCGAACTCGTCCCTCGCTAACGTCTCGGGACTCAAACAGATCGGCGTCTTAAAACCTGGGGCGCACCATTTTTCCCGGCTCGCGCCAGCGGGTTTGGGGCACGCCGCTGCGGTTTTACTACCTGACAGCATGTAGCCTGGATAAGCCAGCGGCGCATCCGGGGGCGTGCGGCAAAGGTCGGTTCTTCGCCTGGATGCGCTGCGCTTATCCGGGCTACGGTGTGGCGCATGGGCAGCTCAGCGCAGCTTCTCCAGCAACTGGTAGTACCACATGCCAGCCGCCAGCAGCGGGTTGCCGAGCTTGCTGCCCAGCGGTACCCGCACGTGCTTGCAGGCGGCAAAGGTGTCGAAGCGCGCCAGCGTGCCGGTAATCGCCTCGGCCATGATCTCGCCCATGATGTGGCTGCTGGCCACGCCGTGGCCGGAGTAGCCCTGGCAGTACCACACGTTGTCCGACAGCTTGCCCAGCTGCGGGATGCGGTTCACCACGATGCCCATGGCGCAGCTCCACTCATAGTCGATCTCCACGTCCTTCAACTGCGGGAAGGTGCGTTCTATGCAGGGGCGCAGCTCGGCGGTGATATCGCGCGAATCGCGGCCGGAGTAGTTGGCGCCGCCGCCGAACAGCAGGCGGCCATCGGCGGTCATGCGGTAGTAGTCGAGCACGAAGCGGCAGTCGTACACCGCCAGGTCTTGCGGGTTGAGCTGTTTCGCCAGCTCGCCCAGCGGGCGGGTGGTGACGATGCCGCCCATGGCCGGGAAGATCTTGCCGGAGAGCTTGTTCTGCTCCAGCTTGTGATACACGTCGCCGGCCAGCAGCACCTGTTTGGCGTTGATGCGCCCCTGCGGCGTGACGATGGCGGGCTTGTCGCCGTGCACAATGTCCAGCACCTCGGTGTGCTCGAAGATCAGCGCCCCCAGGCTGGCCGCAGCGCGCGCCTCGCCCAGGCACAGGTTCAGCGGGTGCAGGTGCAGGTTGCGGGTGTTCTTCAGCGCGCCCTGGTAGATGTCGGTGGCCAGGTGTTCGCGCACGCCGGCGGCGTCCAGCAGCGTTACCTGTTCGCCCATGCCACGGCGCTGGGCTTCTTCAAAGCTGCTGCGCAGCTCGGCCATGTGCGCCGGTTTCATCGCCGCGTGCAGGTGGCCATGCTTGAGGTCGCAGGCGATACCGTACTTGGCCACGCGCTGCTGGATGATGTCGTGGCCGCGCCAGCGCAGCCACCAGATGAAATCGTCCACCGCATTGCCCAGCGTGTTGCGCATCTGCTTGCGCATCGCTTCGTCGCCGGACAGGCTGCCGGTGACCTGGCCGCCGTTGCGGCCGCTGGCCCCCCAGCCGATCTTGTTCTGTTCGACGATGGCCACTTTCAGGCCGCGTTCGGCCAACTCCACCGCGCTGGCCACACCGGTAAAGCCGCCGCCGATGATGGCGACATCGACGTCTACCGTGTCTTGCAGCTGCGGGTAGTCGCTTTCCTGCTGGATGGTGGCGCTGTAGTAGGAAGGGCTGCGCGGCTGGCTGCCGCCCTGGTAGCGTGCGTTCATGTCTGACTCCGTAATGCGGGAATAGTAGGTAGCCCGGATAAGCCGCAGGCGCATCCGGGGATCAGGCTGCATCCGGGAATGCTCAGGCGGACAGGCGGGCAAAGTAGGGGAGTGCTGCGCGGGCAGCGGAGTCAGGCGGGGTCGGGGTGCGGGTTGCGCGCGTGGCGGCAGTGGTACTGCGCCCAGAACGCCAGCACGGAGCTGATTTCACCCAGGCGGGTCACGCCCTGGCAGGCGTGACAACGCGGGGGCTGCGTGTGGCAGTTCCCGCGAGTCATGGAGTGCAAGCCAGTCAGGCGTGGCATGGCGGTTAGCCGGCAGCCACCGGGCGGTGGCTGCCGCGGCCCGTGTTACAGGCTGGGGAAGGCGAATTGCGACGCCTCGTGGCTGGCGCGCTGCGGCCAACGTTGGGTAATGGTCTTGCGCTTGGTGTAGAAGCGCACGCCATCCGGGCCGTAGGCATGCAGGTCGCCGAACAGCGAACGCTTCCAGCCGCCGAAGCTGTGGTAGGCCACCGGTACCGGCAGCGGTACGTTGACGCCCACCATGCCGACTTCGATTTCGTCGCAGAACAGACGCGCGGCTTCGCCATCGCGGGTGAACAGGCAGGTGCCGTTACCGTATTCGTGGTCGTTGATCAGCTGCATGGCGGCTTCCAGGCTGCCGACGCGCACGATGCACAGTACCGGCCCGAAGATTTCCTCGCGGTAGATGGTCATTTCCGGGGTGACCTTGTCGAACAGCGTGCCGCCGACAAAGAAGCCGGATTCGCAACCGGCCACCAACAGCTGGCGGCCATCCACCACCAGCTCGGCCCCCTGGGCCACGCCGCTGTCGATATAGCCCTTCACCTTGTCGCGTGCCGCGCCAGTAACCAGCGGGCCCATGTCCAGGCCGCAGGAGGTGCCGGCACCGATCTTCAGCGCCGTAATCTTCGGCACCAGTTTTTCCACCAGCTTGTCGGCTACCTGGTCGCCCACCGCCACTACCACCGAGATCGCCATGCAGCGCTCGCCGCAGGAGCCATACGCCGCGCCCATCAGAGCGTTGACGGTGTTGTCCAGGTCGGCATCCGGCAGTACCACGGCGTGGTTCTTGGCGCCGCCCAGTGCCTGCACGCGTTTGCCGCGCTTGGTACCTTCGCTGTAGATGTACTCGGCAATCGGGGTGGAGCCGACAAAGCTCAGTGCCTTCACTTCCGGCGCCTCGATCAGCGCATCCACCGCTGCCTTGTCACCGTGCACCACGTTGATCACGCCCTTGGGCAGGCCGGCTTCATGCAGCAGCTGGGCGATGAACAGGGTGGAGCTGGGGTCGCGCTCGGACGGCTTGAGGATAAAGCAGTTGCCGCACACGATGGCCAGCGGATACATCCACAGTGGCACCATGGCCGGGAAGTTGAACGGGGTGATGCCGGCCACCACGCCCAGCGGCTGGTGGTCGGACCAGCTGTCGATATTCGGGCCGACGTTGCGGTTGTATTCGCCCTTCAGCAGCTCGGGTGCGCCGCAGGCGTATTCCACGTTCTCGATGCCGCGCTGCAGCTCGCCGACCGCATCTTCGATGGTCTTGCCATGCTCTTCGCTGATCATGGCGGCGATCTTGTCGCGGTTGGCTTCCAGCAGCTGCTTGAAGCGGAACATCACCTGTGCGCGTTTGGCCGGCGGGGTGTTGCGCCAGGCCGGGAATGCCGCCTTGGCCGCGTCGATGGCGGACTGGATGGTGGCCTGGTCGGCCAGCGCCACCTGGCGCACGGCTTCGCCGATGGACGGGTTGAACACCGGGGCGGTGCGGCCAGCGTTGGTGACGAGCTCACCATTGATCAGATGGGCGATGGTAGTCATGTTTTTACTCTCTGGTATGCAGGAAATCGGTTGGCTATCAGGCGGTCTGGTTCAGCACATCGCCCACGGCGTTGAACAGCGTGTCCAGCTGCTGCGCGGTGGTGTTGAAGGTAGGCCCGAACTGCAGGGTGTCGCCACCGAAGCGCACGTAGAAACCGGCCTGCCACAGCTTGATACCGGCCTCGTACGGGCGGATGGCGGCGTCGCCATCGCGTGCGGCCAACTGGATGGCGCCGGCCAGGCCGCAGTTGCGGATGTCCACTACGTGGCGGCTGCCCTTGAGGCTGTGCAGTTTTTCCTCGAATACCGGCGCCAGCGCGGCGGATTGCTCGATCAGCTGGTCGCGTTGCAGCAGTTCCAGGGTGGCAAGGCCGGCGGCGCAGGCTACCGGGTGACCGGAGTAGGTGTAGCCGTGGGTGAATTCGATCATGTGCTCGGGCGTGCCTTGCTGCATGAAGGTGTTGTAGATCTCGCTGGAAGCCACTACCGCACCCAGCGGAATCGCCCCGTTGGTCACTTGCTTTGCCGTGTTGATGATGTCCGGGGTCACGCCGAAGTACTCGGAGCCGGTCCACTTGCCCATGCGGCCGAAGGCGGTGATCACCTCGTCGAAAATCAGCAGGATGCCGTGCTGGGTGCAGATCTCGCGCAGGCGTTGCAGGTAGCCCTGCGGCGGCACGATCACGCCGGCGGAACCGGACATCGGCTCCACGATCACCGCGGCGATGTTCGATGCGTCGTGCAGCTCGATCAGCTTCAGCAGCTCGTTGGCCAGCTCCACGCCGCCGGTTTCGGCCATGCCCTTGGTGAATGCCATGCCCGGCTGCAGGGTGTGCGGCAGGTGGTCGGCGTCCATCAGTTGGCCGTACAGCTTGCGGTTGCCGCCGATGCCGCCCAGCGCGGTGCCGGCGATGTTCACGCCGTGGTAGCCACGGGCGCGGCCGATGAAGCGGGTCTTGCTCGGCTGGCCTTTCAGGCGCCAGTAGGCTTTGGCCATTTTCACCGCGGTGTCGGCACATTCGGAGCCGGAGCCGGTGAACAGCACGTGGTTCAGGCCGTCCGGCATGATGCCGGCGATCTTGTCGGCCAGGCGGAAGGCCAGCGGGTGGCCGTACTGGAAGCCCGGCGCGTAGTCCAGGGTGCCCAGTTGGCGAGCGACTGCTTCCTGGATTTCGGGGCGGTTGTGGCCGGCGCCACAGGTCCACAGGCCGGACAGGCTATCGAAGATGCGGCGGCCCTTGTCGTCGATGAAGTAGTTGTTCTCGGCGCCCACGATGATGCGCGGATCGCGCTTGAACGCGCGGTTGGCCGAAAACGGCATCCACTGTGCATCGAGATTCAGATCGCTGACGGCAAATTGGTCGTTGCTGCTGTTCATGACGTGGCCCCTGTGAGCGCTGTGTTGATGGTGCTAGCTTGCACCAGGAGTAAATGTGAGTTAAATCACATCTTTCTCACGTTAAGTTGAGTGTTTGTTAAACATGAGCAAGAAGGCATCCCTGAGCCAGGTCAGCGACTTCGATATCCGCCTGCTGCGCCTGTTCAAGACCGTGGCCGAGTGTGGTGGCTTTTCGGCGGCGGAAAGCGTGCTGGGCATCAGTCGCTCGGCGATCAGCCTGCACATGGGCGATCTGGAAAAGCGGCTCGGCATCCGCCTGTGCCAGCGCGGGCGCGCCGGTTTTGCGCTTACCGACGAAGGGCAGGAGGTGCTGCATGCCAGCCAGACCCTGCTGGCGGCCATCGAGGCGTTTCGCAGCCAGGTGAACCAGCTGCACCAGCAGCTGCGCGGCGAACTGAACATCGGCATCGTCAACAGCCTGGTCACCCAGTCGCGCATGCGCATCACCCAGGCGCTGCGCGTGCTCAGCGAGCAGGGGCCGGGAGTGCGCATCAATATCGGCATGATGACGCCCAGCGATATCGAGCTGAAGGTGCTGGATGGCCAGCTGCACGTGGGGGTGGTGCCGCTGGTCAGCCCGCTGGCCGGGCTGGATTACATCCCGCTGTACGAGGAAGACTCGCTGCTGTATTGCAGCCAGGGGCACCCGCTGTTCTGGCGGGCCGACGCCGATATCAGTGACGCCGATATCGCCGCCGCGCCGGCGGTGATTCCGGGCTTTCGCCTGCCGCCGGAGGCACAGCAGTGCCAGCAGCTGCTGGATGGCAGCGCCACCGCCAGCGACCGCGAGGGCATTGCTTTCCTGATCCTCACCGGTCGCTATATCGGCTACCTGCCGGACCACTTTGCCGCCAGCTGGGTGGCGCAAGGCAAGCTGCGCGCCATTCGACCGGCTGATCGCCATTACCAGGTGCCGCTGGTGGTGGCCACGCGCCGGGGGCGGCGCCCCAACCTGGTGCTGGAGAAGTTTCTGCAGACGCTGGCGGATAGTACGGAGTGAGCTGCAGTGGCGCTTTCGTAGCCCGATTTCGTAGCCCGGATAAGCGCAGCGCATCCGGGAACATTGGCACCACTCCCCGGATGCGCCTGCGGCTTATCCGGGCTACCGGGGGCGCATTAGCAGAGGCACAAGCGTAGGGCGGATGCCCGGAGGGCGATCCGCCAGCTTGCGGCCAACGCCTCACCCGAACGGCGGAACGCCCCGCAGGGGCTTCCGCCCTACTGACCGGCCGCAGCGCATCCGGGAACTTTTGCACCACACCCCGGATGCGCCTGCGGCTTATCCGGGCTACCGGGGGCGCATTAGCAGAGGCACAAGCGTAGGGCGGATGCCCGGAGGGCGATCCGCCAGCTTGCGGCCAACGCCTCACCCGAACGGCGGAACGCCCCGCAGGGGCTTCCGCCCTACTGACCGGCGCAGCACATCCAGGGAGCATTGGCACCACACCCCGGATGCGCCTGCGGCTTATCCGGGCTACCGGGGGCGCCTTGCCCGGCGCTTAGAGGTTGGTCTGCAGCACCACGTTGTTGCTGCCGCCGCGCGAGTCGGTCCAGGCCACGGTGACCACCGGCAGCGTGCTGCTGCTGCAGGTAACGGTGAGGGTGTAGGCGGTGGAACCCTGGTAGGGCGTGGTAGGGCCTTCGGTGCCGGCGCTGCAGCTGCCGGCATCGCGCAGCAGCTCGATCTTGTTGCGGGCATAGGCCATGGCCTCCACCCGCTCGCGCGCCACCTGGCTGGCCACGTGCAGATTGAGCTGCATCTTGGTGGCGCCGAGCAGGCCGATACTCAGGATCACGATGGCAATCAGGGCTTCCACCAGGCTCAGGCCGCTTTGCAGATGACGGGTCATGGCAGGCAGCCTCAGTTCATGTCCGACCAGCCGCGGCTGGAGGTAGTCAGGGTGTTGGTGCCGGGGGTACCGGCTTCCCATTTGTTGATGATGCCGGTGCTTTTCACGATCTCGATACCGCCGGTAGTGCTGTAGTTGCCGGAGGTGAGCGCGGCGCCTTCAATCAGCGCATTGCCGCCGCCGCTGTTGTCCCAGGTGCCCAGTACCTCGATGACTACCTCGGTTTGGCCGGTAGTGGCCAGGTCACCGGTGTCCACTGTGATGCTGTAGGTGCAGGTGGACTTGTCCCCTGTCTTGGCGCCACCTGGCTGGCTGGGGCTGCATTTTTGCGCCGCGGTGGCGTTCTGGCAGGCGCTATTGCTGCACCACTGGGTTTCGTGGCCGGTGGTGGCGGTATAGATCGGGTCGGTCCAGATCTTGGAGGGCTTGTTGTAGGTAATGCTGGTGGTGCAGCTGCAGCTGGCACTGCCGGTGACACTGGTGACGGTGGAGGATATCTCCGGCACATCCACATACACCACGCCGTAGATCTTGGAAGTACCGTTGATCTGCACGGTGCCGCTTTCCATCACGAAGATGATCACCGGGTCGGTAGAGCTGCCGATTACCACATTGGCGTTGATTTTCATGCCGCCGGCTGTCAGCCACATCAGCCGTTTGCCGCTGCTGTAGGCGGCGGACAGGTCGGCATTGGCGCAGGAGGAAGTGCAGATATAGCCATCACTGCGCGCAGCAATACTGGCTTTGACTTCCGCCTTGCAGTAACCGGCCTGCTGTGCCAGCTCCACCGAGGTGGTATCGCTCAGCGAACGCAGCAGATCGTAGTTGCTTACCGTGGTGGGGCACAGCCCGCCAAAGTAATGCATGAAGAATTCGTCAGTCGTCCATTTGATCTTGTCGCCGTTGGCCGCGTACAGGTAGGTCTCCACGCCATTGACGATGGTCTTCTGGTAGAAGTCCGAGGTGGAGGTGCTGGCTACCGAGCCACTGCCGGAGGTGGTGACGCTGCCACCGGATTTGGCCGAAGTGACCGATGCATTGCCACCTACCGCGATATTGCCCAGTGCCGTCAGCGCATCGGTTACCGGGGTGGAGATGATGGGCGGCTTGCCGGCGGTGTAGGTGTAGCTCACCCGCTGGCTGATGGTGCGGGTGGCGCCGCTGGGGTCGACACCGGTGCTCTTGATGAATGGAAACGGCAGCGTGCTGGTGGCGGCGCAATCGCTGCTGGCGCTGGTACAGAAGTTGGCGGTGTAGGCGCCGTCCGTCAGCTTGGTATTGCCCAGGGCGGTGGATGGGTTGGCCGCAAGGGTGGCGTTCAGCTGGGTCCACATGCTGCGCACGCCCTGCTCGGCATTTTCGAATGCCGCCTCGGTGCGATACAGATTGTTGGCGGTTCTTACTTCCAGGTTGGCGCTTTTCGAGCCGATGACCACGTTCAGCGTTACCAGGAACACCAGAATCAGCGATACCAGCAGGGTGGTAAAACCTTGTTGCTGTTGCATGCTTGTTTTCAGTTCCTTACCCGCACATAGCTGGTGATATTGCGGCTGATGGCGCCGCCACTGGGGGTGGTCAGATTCACCGCATCGGCCTGCAGATTGATGGCGACCAGCGCGGTGCCGCTGGCGGTAAAGCTCAGGCTGGTGATCTTGATATGGCCAGGGTCGGTAATGGCTTTCCAGCTGGTGGTAGTGCCGCAGTTGCCCTGGCTGCTGGTGCTGTTCCAGTAGTAGATGGTGCTGCTGGCCAGCCGGTAGCCGTAGAACACCTCGTTTACCGCCGAGGCATCGGGCGTTGCCGGCAGCGAGTGCGAGAAAGTGATGCAGCTGCCTTGCGGGTAGTAGTACTTGCTGCCGCTGGCCATGGTAAGGGTGACGCCGGGGTTGGCGTAACCGGCGCGGCGGATCTCGGTGACCATCTCGTTGGACAGCACCTGCAGCGTCTGCTCGAAACGCTGGATCTTGGCGCCGGACACGTTGGCCGCCAGGGTGGTGAAGTAAACTTTCTCCGCCCCCAGAATCACGATCATGCCCAGGGTGATGGCCACCATCAGTTCGATGAGGTTGAAGCCTGCCTGCCGTCTCATGTCATCCGGTCTCATGTCATCTGGCCCAGGGTGACGATGCCGATCAGGTTCATGTTCACGCTCTGGCTGAAGCTGCCGCTGTTCAGGGTGAAGGTCACGTCCTTGGGCGAGGGCGTGCCATAGACGCCATTGATATTGAACGAGCTGATGCTGCTGGGGCTGGCGCCGGAGGTGTCTGTCATGCTGGCGCTGACATCGGTGGTAAGCGGGTCGCTGCGCAGCTCGCAGCCGGCGGCCGATACCTTGCTCATGCACAGGTTCTGGCCCTGTACCGAGACGTAAATCGTGGTGTTGCTGTTCAGCGCGCTTTCCTTGGCATAGCGCATGGTCTGCGCCACCAGGTCGGCATTCTTGCGTACCTTGCTGCGCTTGATCGCGGTGCTGAAGTTGGGCATGGCGATGGCCGCGAAAATGGCGATGATCAGCATCACCACCATGGCTTCAAACACGGTGAAGCCATGTGGCCTGCTCATTGCAGCCCCCAGCAGCTGTTGTTGCTGGACGGAAAGCCTTCCTGGTTGACGGTCAGGGTATTGCAGCTGTCACTGGCCTGGGCGGAAGAGGCATTGATCACCGCCTGGGCGGCATAGCTGCTGCCGGTGGCCGAGGTGATGCTGACGGTGTAGTAGCCCTGCGGCGATGCCGAGCTCAGGCCAAGCGAGGCCAGCGATGTACTGTAGGCAGTGCTGTTGCCGCGGTATTTTTCCTGCGCCAGCTGCACCGCGGCCAACGCATTCTTGGCATCGATGCGGCGGCTTTTCAGCATGTACTGGCTGTAGGCTGGTATCGCAATGGCAGCCAGGATGGCGGCGATCACCATTACCACTACCAGTTCGATCAGGGTGAAACCTTGCTGAGTGTTGTGCATTGTGTTGAGTGCTTCCCGGACGCAGGCGGTTGGCGCAGTGCTGCTGGCCGGGATATTCCAAACAATATTCAATCCGGCTAGGCACTTACGATCATTTGTTACCAGCTGACAATTGTAAAGAAATTACTGCCTAGCCGCATGCCTTGTGCAGGCTGTTTCGCTGCCCTGTATCAAAACAGCATCAATTGCGAAACTGCGTAAATATGGGGCAAACGGGCAGGAAAGCCTTGTGCTGGCGTGTTATGGCAGAGGGGGGCGGCAAGAGGCGCGCGAATCATGGCCGGGATATGCCATCTGGCATGGCGCTATATTTATAAGTGGTTATTATAAATTTGGCGATTGTAGCAAGGGGTAATCATGCTATGTGGCTTGCGCCTGGTATGGCGGGCGGCGGCAAGGCCGGGGCTGACTGCCGCGTGCTTCAGGCCAGCGGCCACAGCTGGCCAAGGCGCTGCAGATGGCGGGTTTCCACCTGTACGGTCAGCTGGCTGCTGATCTCGTGCTGCTCGGCATCCAGGCGCTGCTCCATATCGCGCAGCAGTACCAGCTGCGGCCGGTTCAGCTGCTCGCCCTGCGCCACCACCATGGCGGTATCGCCGCTGGCCAGGCGCACGAAGCTGCCGGAGGGGTACACGCCCAGCAGTTTTACCAGCTGCGCGGTATGCACCGGGTCGAACTGCTCGTCGCTCTGCTGGGTATACAGCTGTGCCAGCGCGCGCTGTGCCGGCACCGCCTGGCGGTAGCTGCGCGGCATCAGCTTGGCGGTGGAGATGTCGATCATGCGCAGCAGCAGTGCCAGTGGCGAGATGTCGTCCTTGTTCAGGTGGAAGGGATAACCGCTGCCATCCGGGTGTTCGTGGTGGCCCAGCAGGCACTGGTGCAGCAGCGCTTGCTGGTAGCCCAGCTCGCGCAGCAGGGCGGAGCTGACCAGCGGGTGGATCTGGATCTGCTTGCGCTGCGCGGTGGACAGTGGCCCGTCATGCTGCGACAGCTCGTTGTGCAGCGCTGCTGCCCCCAGGTTCATGCACAGCGCCGCCAGCGCCAGGCTGTGCTGTTCATCCGGCGGCAACTGCAGCGCCTGGCCCAGCAGGCAGGCCAGCAGGGCGGCATTGATGGCGTGCTGTGCGGTGTAGTCCTGCCATGAACCGAGCATGATGCTGGCGATGGCGCCATCCACCGAGCGACTGGCCAGTGCCTGCACCCTGGCCAGCAACGCCTCCAGGTCATCTGCCTGCAGCAGTGGTGCCGCCAGGTACTGCAGCTGCGCGAAATGTTGCGCCAGCGCCTGGCCTTCCAGCAGCGCATCCGGCTGTGCCGCCGGCAGCACCGGCAGCTCCCGCCCCTTGTAGGGGCGCAGCAGCAGCTCGCGAAAGCGGTCGCTGAGCACATAGTGCCAATCGCCAGCCTGGCTCAGCCGGTTCTGATAAAACAGGCTGTCAGGCAGTTGGTAGCGTGAAGGCGATAGGGTCATGTAGGTCTTTGCCGGGGGCCGGGCGGTGGCAGGGCTGATGTTATATCAAGATTGATTTCACTTTATCGTGAATGCTTATTGAATGGAACTGCCTTGCGCATCTGTTTTCCCGTCTGGCAGCAGGTCGGCCAGGAAGGCGCGCAGCACCGCCGATTGCGGCGCGCCCTTGCGGGTAATGGCGGTGAATGGCCAGTCGGAATGAAAACGCTGCGGCGCGATCTGGCGCATGTCGCCGCTTTCCACCCAGCGGCTGGCGTAGTGGCTGGGCAGAAAGCCGATATAGGCGCCGGACAGGATCAGCATCGCCTGCGCCTCGATATTGTCCACCGTGGCTGCCGCCTTGTGCGCCTGCAACTGTTGCAGGTCACGCTGCTGCAGGTAGCCGCGGGCCACGATATGGCTGCTGGCAATGCGTTCGAACAGCCCCGGCTGTTCATCGTTGGCCGCAAACAGCGGGCTGTAGCGGCTGCAGAACAGACCGTCCGGCTCCTGGTACAGCTGGCGGTAGTCCAGACCGGCCACCCGTAGCGGGAAATGGCCGATGGCGATATGCAGGCGGCCGTCCAGTACCCGCTCTTCCAGCTCCGCCGGCATGCCGATGTAGACATCCAGGTGCACATCGTGGCCGCGGCCCACGAATTGGCGCAGCGCGCGCGCCAGCGGCGAATCGGCATCGCTGATGGTGTTGTCGATGATGCCCAGGTACAGCTTGCCGGAGATGTGCTGTTTCAGCGCGCTGGTTTCGGTGCAGAAGTTGTCCACTGCCAGCAGCAGCCGCTGGGTGGCTTCATAGGTGGCCGTACCGTGTTCGGTGAGGCGAAAGCCGCCACGGCCGCGTTCGCACAAGGTCACGCCCAGCCGGGTTTCCAGATTGGTCATCTGCTCGCTGATGCTGGACTGGCTCATGTTCAGTGTGGCCTGTGCTGCGGAGAAGCCGCCGCATTTCACGATGGTCATGAATACCCGTAGCAGTTTCAGATCCACGTCCTGCAGTTGCTTCATGCGTTCTCTCCGCTGCTGCTTTCAATAAATATCCTGCAGCAAATGGTAGTAAAACCGGCTGAAAACCAGCTTTTTCCAAGGTAAATGGCGCTTGCGTCTTACTTCGGAAAATCCGATGTGTGCATCTGATCTTTATTATTTTTTCGACACGAATCTCTGCGCATAGTCATGGAAACACCGGGCGCCATGCAAGCCCCGGCTGGTACCAGTACCTCACATGCGGAGAGAGACAAATGTCGAAAAACAGTTACGAAGAAGGTCGCCTGAACCTGCCGTTCGTCGGCCACTGCACCTTCGCCAAAGCCCCGGTCTGCCTGGACTGGGAGCGTATCGACGCCGACGTGGCGATTCTGGGCGCGCCCAATGACATGGGCACCCAGTGGCGTTCCGGCGCCCGCTTCGGCCCGCGCGGCATCCGCGAGGCCTCCACGCTGTTCTCCTTCGGTCATGCCGGCGCCTACGACTTCGAAGACGACGTGATGTACCTCACCCGCGAAGACGTGCGCATGGTGGACGTGGGCGATGCAGACATCGTGCACACCGACATGGCCAGCAGCAACGCCAATATCGAGCTGGCAGTACGCAAGATCCTGGCTGCCGGCGCCATGCCGGTGGTGCTGGGCGGCGATCACTCCATTCACGCGCCGGTGATCAAGGCGTTCGAAGGCAAGGGCCCGATCCACATTCTGCACATCGATGCCCACCTCGACTTTGTCGACGAGCGCCACGGCGTGCGCTACGGCCACGGCAATCCGTTGCGCCGCGCCTCGGAGATGGACCACATCGTCGGCATGACCCAGCTGGGCATCCGCAATGTGTCGTCCTCCAACCGTGACGACTACGCCGCCGCCCGCGCCGCCGGCTCCACCGTGCTGTCGGTACGCCATGTACGCGAGCTGGGCGCCGAGGGTGTGCTGGCGCAGATTCCGGAAGCGGCCAACTACTACATCACCATCGACATCGACGGCTTCGACCCGTCCATCGCGCCGGGCACCGGCACTCCCAGCCATGGTGGCTTCCAGTACTACGAAGTGCTGGAAATCATCCAGGGCCTGGCCAAGCGCAGCCAGGGCCGCATCGTCGGCATGGACCTGGTGGAAGTGGCCCCGGCCTACGACCCCACCGGCGTGACCTCCATCCTGGCCGCCCAGCTGCTGATGAACAGCATCGGCTTCATTTTCCACGCCCGCGCCGAAGCCCGCCGCGGCTGAACACCACCTGTCGCGCCAGCCCCGCTAAGACGGGGCGGCGTTGAAAAAGAGGAGAACACCATGGATCAAGTCGTACAGCAGTATCTGGATAAATACGGTATTTCCGCCGCCACGCGGGCGTTCCTCGCCAAGCCGCAGAAGATGTTCATCGGCGGCCAGTGGCTGGATGCCAGCGATGGTGCCCGTTTCAAGGTGACCGAGCCGTCCACCGAAGGCCAGATCACCACCGTGCCGTCCGCCACCGTGGCCGATCTGGACCGCGCCGTGGCCGCCGCCCGCGCGCAGTTCGACGGCGGCGAATGGCGCCAGCTCAAGCCGCTGGCACGCGAACGCCTGCTGCAGCGCCTGGCGAATCTGATGGAGGAGCACGCTACCGAGCTGGCCGAGCTGGAAGCCATCGATATGGGCAAGTCGGTAGGCTTTGCCCGCGATATCGACGTGCAGGGCTCGGTGGACACCATCCGCTACTTCGCCGGTTGGGCCAGCAAGCTGCATGGCCGCACCGTGGAGCCGTCGTCGCTGCCGGGCAATTACCTGGCCTACACCCGCAAGGAGCCGCTGGGCGTGGTGGCCGCCATCGTGCCGTGGAACTTCCCGCTGCAGACCATGGTGTGGAAGCTGGCCGCCGCGCTGGCGGTGGGTTGCACCATGGTCATCAAGCCGGCGGAACTGACCTCGCTATCCACGCTGCGTTTTGCCGAGCTGGTACAAGAGGCCGGCATTCCGGATGGTGTGGTCAATATCGTTACCGGCCGTGGCAGCGTGATCGGCGCCGCCATGACCAGCCACCCCGGCATCGACAAGCTCACCTTTACCGGCTCCACCCCGGTTGGCCGCAAGGTAGGCGCCGCGGCGGTGGACCAGCTCAAGCATGTGACGCTGGAGCTGGGTGGCAAATCGCCGGTGATCGTGCTGGCCGATGCCGACCTGAAGGCTGCGGCCAACGCGGTGGTGAATGGTGTGTTCTTCAACTCCGGCCAGGTGTGCGATGCCGGCACCCGCGTCTACGTGGCGCGCAGCGTGTACCAGCCGTTCCTGGATGAGCTGGTGGCGCTGACCCGCGAACTGAAGATCGCCCCCGGCCTGGCCCCGGACTGCTACATCAGCCCGCTGGTGTCCGCACAGCAGAAGGACAGTGTGCTGTCCTACATCGCCAGCGGCATCGAGGAGGGCGCGCAACTGGCCTGTGGCGGCAAGGCGCTGCCCGGCCCCGGCTTCTTTGTGGAGCCGACCATCTTTGCCCACTGCCGCCAGGATATGCGCATCGTGCGCGAGGAAATCTTCGGCCCGGTACTGGTGACCCTGCCGTTCGACGATGTGGATGAAGCGGTAGCGCTGGCGAACGATACTGAATATGGGCTCGCCGCTGCCATCTACTCCAATGACCTGAGCCTGGTGCACAGCCTGATCCCGCGCATCGAGGCCGGCATGGTGTATGTCAACGCCCACGGCACCATCGACCCGGCGCTGCCGTTTGGCGGCTTCAAGGGTTCCGGTTTCGGCAAGGATCTCGGCGCCGAACAGCTGGATCACCTGATGACCACCAAGGCGGTGTGGATCACGCTGCCCTGATTTACCGCTGTCGGCCAGCGCGGCCCGCAAGGCGGGCTGCCTGGCCAGCATTTACCAGTTTTCAGTGTGACTGGCATACGCCAGAAAAAATATAGAGGAGACACTGATGAACACCATGCAAGACAAGGAATGTGCAGCGGACCTGGAGCAGCGCATCCGCTGCTACGAGGAGCTGGAGGCGCAAGCGCACTGGCCCGGTGCCATGGGCGTGGCGGATTACCTGGCAGCACTGCTGCTGACGGTAGGACTGGTTGTCGTCTGCTATGTGTGGGGAGTGTGAGCCATGAGCAATCAACGTGATGTCGAATTCCGCCTGGCTGCGGAGCGTGGCGATACGCCGCTGCTACCCAGCGAGCGTATCTGGGGCTTCTGGGAGTTCACCTACGCCAACTCCGCACTGGCTATCGCCACCTGGGCATTCCTGATCGGCGGCGCCACCGCGCTGTTCGTCGGGCCGAAGGAGGGCATCGCCGCCATCATCATCGGCAACATTCTCGGCGTGATGCTGGTGGCACTGCCGACCTGTCTGCCCAGCGGGCGATACGGGCTGGAGCAGTTCACTTTCCTGCGCAGCGTGTTCGGCGCCAATGGCAGCCGGCTGGTTTATGTATTGGCGGTGGTGTTTCTTACCATGGGCTGGCTGGCGGTACTGGGCATGATGTTCGGCCGCTCGGTGGATGGCCTGATTGCGCTGGTGGACTCCCACCAGGCATTGCCAACCGGGCCGCTGGCGCTGGCCTTGGCACTGGCATCCATCGTGCTGACCGGTTGGGTGGTGGCCAAGGGGCCGACCTCGATCAAGTTCTTCAACATGATCGTGGCACCGGCACTGGTGCTGCTGATGCTGGGCATGCTGTGGATGATCTTCCAGAAGCACGGCTTTGCAGAGTTGATGGCCATGCCGGCGCTGGGGCCTCCGACAGAAAACAAGCACCTGAATTTCATGATCGCGGTGGAAGTGAACATGGCGGCAGGGTTTTCCTGGTGGCCGTACCTGGGCAACCTGGCACGCCTGAGCAAGAACGAGCGCACCTCCTTCTGGCCGAATGTGGTGGGTATCTTCGGGGCCGCTTCCCTGGGTGAAATTGTCGGTCTGCTGGGTGCTGCCTCGATGGGCAACAGCGATCCCACTATCTGGATGACGACTGTTGGCGGGGTGGTGGTTGGCGTGATCGCCCTGGGCTTCATTGCCTTTGCCAACGTCACCAGCATGATCAACATCCTGTACACCTCCATCGTCGGCCTGCGCCAGATTGCCTGGGACAGCCTGCGGGCGATGAAGTGGGAGCTGCTGGTGGTGCTGTTCTGCGTGATACCGGCGGCCATTGTGATCTTTACCCCCGGCATCTACGACGGCTTCTTCATCTTCCTGGTGTGGACCTCTGCCCTGAACAGCGCGCTGTCCGGCATCGGTATTGCCGACTACTTCCTGCTGCGGCGCCAGCGGGTAAGCCTGCGCAGTGTGTTTGCCGCTGAAGGCCGCTCGCCGTTCCGCTTCTGGGGGGGCTTCAACCCGGTGGCACTGCTGGCGCTGCTGGCCGGCTTCCTGATCTACGTAATCATCTTCAACCCGCAGACGCTTGCCAGCTCGCCGCTGTTTGCCGTGCTGTCGGCCTCGTTGCCGTCCTGCGTGCTGGCTGGGGTAGTGCATTACCTGCTGACCCGTCTGCTGGTGATCCCGCAGGGGCATGGCGACTACCTGCCGGCGGCATCCGCCAGCCTCAAGGTTGGCCGCAGCAGTGCTGCCAATCGTTAGCCAGGAACAAGCATCATGGAACAGACATTCGACTACATCATCGTGGGGGCCGGCTCCGCCGGCTGTGTGCTCGCCAACCGTCTGACCGAGGACCCGCAGGTCAGTGTGCTGGTGCTGGAATACGGCGGCAGCGACAAGAGCGTGATCATCCAGATGCCCAGCGCGTTCTCGATTCCGATGAATACCAAGCGCTACAACTGGCACTTCGAGACCGAGCCGGAACCCTATCTGAACAACCGCCGGCTGCATTGCCCGCGTGGCAAGGTGCTGGGCGGCTCCTCGTCGATCAACGGCCTGGTGTACATCCGTGGCCATGCCTACGACTTTGACGAGTGGCAGTCGCTGGGGGCGAAGAACTGGGGTTATGCGAACTGCCTGCCGTACTTCAAGCGTGCCGAAAGCTTCAAGTTCGGCGGCGACGACTACCGTGGCGGCGATGGCCCGCTGGCCACCAACAACGGCAACAATATGGCCAACCCGCTGTACGGTGCCTGGGTGGAAGCCGGTGCCGAGGCCGGTTACATCAAGACAGACGACTGCAACGGCTACATGCAGGAAGGCTTTGGCGCCATGCACATGACGGTGAAGAACGGCGTGCGCTGGTCCACGGCCAACGCCTACCTGCGCCCGGCGATGCAGCGGCCGAACCTGACCGTGGTCACCCATGCCATGACCCGCCGCATCCTGCTGGAAGGCAAGCGCGCGGTGGGCATCGAATACGACCAGGGCGGCAAGACCCATACCGTGCGTTGCCGCCGCGAGGTACTGGTGTCGTCCGGCCCGATCGGCTCGCCGCACCTGCTGCAGCGTTCCGGCATCGGCCCGGCGGCGGTGCTGCGCAAGGCCGGCATCGAGGTGAAGCACGATCTGCCGGGGGTGGGGGAGAACCTGCAGGATCACAGCGAGATCTACATCCAGTACGCCTGCAAGGAGCCGATTACCCTCAACGGCAAGATGAGCCTGTGGGGCAAGGCGATGATCGGCCTGCGCTGGCTGCTGTTCAAGGATGGCCTGGGCGCCAGCAACCACTTCGAGGCCGGCGGTTTCATTCGCTCCGACAAGGGCCTGCGCTGGCCGGACATCCAGTTCCACTTCCTGCCGGCGGCAATGCGCTACGACGGCGACAAGCCGTTCAAGGGTCATGGTTTCATGGTGCTGACCGGCCCCAACAAGCCCAAGAGCCGTGGCTATGTACGGGTCCGCAGCGCCGACCCGTACCAGCACCCGGAGATCCGCTTCAACTATCTGGAAAGTGAAGAGGACCGCGAAGGCTTCCGCCGCTGCGTGCGCCTCACCCGCGAGATCCTGGCGCAGCCGGCGATGGACCGCTACCGCGGCGAGGAGCTGGCGCCGGGGCCGCAGGTACAGACCGATGCCGAGATCGATGCCTTCGTGCGCGCCAATATGGAAAGCACCATGCACCCCTGCGGCTCCTGCCGCATGGGCGAGGACGACATGGCGGTGGTGGATTCCGAGCTGCGGGTGCGTGGCATTGCCGGGCTGCGGGTGATTGATTCCTCGGTGTTCCCCACCGAGCCGAACGGTAACCTGAACGCTCCCACCATCATGCTGGCGGAGCGTGCCGCCGACCTGGTGCGCGGCCTGGCGCCGCTGGAAGCGGCGGATGTGCCGGTGGGCGAGGTGGGCGGTTGGGAAAACGCCCAGCGCAGCGGCAAGCCCAAGCGGCAGTACAGCGTCTGAAGATTGTTGTGGGCACCTCGAAAAACTCCCGCTTTCGTTGCGATACTGCGTTGCTCACGAAAAATTTCTCCTTACATATCAAATATATGCTGCGTCGAAATTTTTCACTCGCGCCTTGTCTCGCCGCAACTTATCTCGGTTAGAAATCCGGGTTTTTCGAGGCGCCCTTGTGTCGTTGCCTGCCTGTGCGGCCAAGCTGTGAATACAGCTTGGCCGTTTTTTTGTAGGGTGGGCAAAGCATAGCGTGCCCACCACCGCAATCTTGCCGGTGGGCACGGCCCCGGGCCTTTGCCCACCCTACGCTTGGAGCATCCCCACGGTTCCGCGAAACCCCGGCCAAAACGGCATTCGCCAGGCGCCGGCAATTTGCCGTTTGCTCACGTCAAACGGCTCAGCTGCCGTCTTAAAACCTGGCGAATACCATTTTGACCGGCACTCCCCGTGGGGCATTAGGGCGCCACACAACGTTGGCTGCATCCTTTGTCGAATGTATCTACAAACAGCGTTATGGTTGCAGTGGCGGCAGCCGGCGCAGCACCGGGCTGGCCTTGACGATGCTGGTGGTGGTGGTGGCCAGTTCGGCAAAGCCGTCCAGTATCTCGTCCAGCTGGCTGATGTCGCGTAGCAGCAGGCGGGCGATGTAGCAATCCTCGCCGGTTACCTTGTCGCATTCGATGATCTGCGGCGTGGCGACGATGCGCGCTTCCAGTGTCTTCAGCTGGCCGGGCAGCGAGCGCAGACGCACGATGGCCTGCAGGGTATAGCCCCATTGCTGCCAGTCCAGCTCGGGCAGGTAGCCGCGAATGGCGCCATGTTCTTCCAGCCGCTTCAGCCGCTCGGATACGCTGGGGCCGGACATTTTCAGCTTGCGTGCCAGCTCGGCCAGGCTCTGGCGGGCATCCTGCTGCAGCAGCCCTACCAGCTGGATGTCGATCCAGTCTTTCATGTTAGGCAATCCCGTGTTTTTTCCGATAAATGCAAGGTAGCAGCCCGGATTTGCCTTGCAAAGCCCATTTGGCCAGTGCCGTTTCGCCCCTATGCTGTTGCACACTGGCTGGTAAGGAGAAAGCAATCATGTCGCAACAACAATCTTTGCGCCTGGGCGTGCTGCAGATGCTGGCCGCCATGGCGCTGTCCGGCACCATTGGCTGGTTTGTGCTGCAGTCCGGGCAATCGGTGTGGAACGTGGTATTCGTGCGCTGCCTGCTGGGCACGCTGGGCCTGGGCCTGTATGCCTGGTGGCGCGGGCAGTGGCGCAGCTGGCCGTTTACCGGCCGCAGCCTGGCCTGGTGCGTGGCCGGCGGTGTGGCGCTGGTGGCTAACTGGCTGCTGCTGTTCAATGCCTACCATTACAGCTCCATTGGTATCGCCACCATGGTGTATCACACCCAGCCGTTCTGGCTGCTGTTGCTGGGTCGGATGGTGCTGGGCGAGGCGCTGACCACGCGCAAGCTGCTGGCGCTGGCGGTGGCATTTGCCGGCATGCTGCTGATCGTGCAGCCGGGCGGCGGCGGTAGTGCCAGCCTGCTGGGGGTTGGCCTGGCACTGGGCGCCGCCGTGCTGTATGCGGTGGTAACACTGATCAGCAAGCAGCTGCCGAAAACCCTGCTGCCCACGCATATCGCCAGCGTGCAGACCTTTACTGGCGTGCTGCTGCTGTGGCCGCTGCTGGACAATGCCACGCTGTGGGTGGTGGGTGCGCACTGGCCGTATCTGGCTACCCTGGGGCTGGTGCATACCACGCTGATGTACATCGTGATGTACGCGGCTTTCCGCCAGTTGCCCACGCACTGGATCGGCCTGCTGGGCTTCAGCTACCCGGTGGTGGCGCTGCTGGTGGATTACCTGGCCTATGGCCGCTTGCTGGATGGCTGGCAGCTGCTGGGGATGGTACTGATCATTGCGGCCAACCTGTGGGGTTTGCAGCGGCAGGGTGGTGCAGCGTTGCGCCCGGCGCCGGCGCGCCAGGGCTGATGCTGGCGCAAATGACTGCGGCGGGCATGTTGCCCGCCGCGCTGTTGCGGTGATTTATACCCGGTAGACGGCCACTTCCTGCTGCATGCTGTGCGACAGCCCCTGCAGGCGGCTGGCCAGCTCGGTAACGTGCGAGGCTGCGGCCGAGTTTTCCTCCGCCATCTGCGCCACGTTTTCCACCTGCATGGCGATGCTGTTGGCCGCGGTGCCCTGTTCGCGGATGGCATGGCTGATCTCGCCAACCAGGCTGCGGCTCTGCTCCGCCACCTCAGCAATGGACTGGATCGCATCGCGTGCCTTGCCGGCTTCTTCCACGCCGCTTTCCACATTGGTTACCACGCCGTGCATGCGATCGGCAGCACTTTCCGACACCGTCTGGATGGCGCCGATGATGGCGGCAATTTCCTGGGTGGACTGCGCGGTGCGCTCCGCCAGCTTGCGTACTTCATCTGCCACCACGGCAAAGCCGCGGCCCATTTCGCCGGCACGCGCAGCTTCGATGGCGGCATTCAACGCCAGCAGGTTGGTCTGGTCGGCCACGTCCTTGATCACGTTCACTACCACCGCAATCTCGCGGGTGCGCTCGCTGAGCTGGCCCATCTGCTGCGAGGCATGCTCCACGGCGCCGGCAATGCTTTCGATTGACTGACTGGTGCCGGTAATCACCACTTCGCCGTTTTGCGCGCGGCTGCCGGTGTCCTGCGCCAGGCTGTTGGCCTCCTGGGTGCGGTCGGCCACGTGGTTGATGCTGACGGTGATTTCCTCCAGCGCCGCCGCCATGGTGGAGGCGGACTCGCTCTGGGCATTGGAGCCGGCGGCCACCTGCTTGGCGGAGCCGGCTAGCTCGGTGGCAGACTGCGCTACATCCTGCGAGGCGGAAACCACGATGCGCAGGCTGCTTTGCAGCTTTTCGATCAGCACGTTGAACGCGCTCAGCATCTGGGCGATTTCATCCTTGCCCTTCACTTCGCAACGGGTGGTGAAATCCAGCGAATCGGTCAGTTGCTGGATGCTGCGCTGGCCGCGCTGCACGCTGCCGATAATCTGGCGGTAACTGAGCAGGCCGAGTACTGCCAGCAGCACCACCGCCAGCAGGGCGATGACGCTGGAAGTCAGTCGGGCGCTATTGCTGACATTAGTGGCCTCCGCCTTGGCGGCGGTGGATAGTTCTTCGTTGAATTTGACATGCTGCTTGATGGCAGTTTCCACCGCCAGGAAGCGTTCGCGGCTACCGTTGGCCAGCTGCATGGCTTCATCCGCCTGACCGGCGTTCGACGCGGCCAGTATATTGGCATACACCTTGTTCAGCTCTTCGCTACCGCTTTTCCATTGCGACAGCAGCCGGCCGTCTTCTTCATTCACTACCATCGGGGCATATAGGGTTGCAGCTTTGGCCAGCTCCTCACTACTGGTCTTGAGGCTGTTGGCGATGTTGCTCTTCTCTGCGGCATCGGTAGCCATGATGTGTGCCAGAGCTGCATTGCGCGTGGCCAGTAATTCGCGTGAGGCATCTCCCAGCACCTTGATGCTGGGCAGCACATTGTCCCCGATATTTACAATCTGGGTATTCATGCGCCCCAGTTGCAGGAAGGTATTTACTGTCAACAACAGCATGCCGGCGACGGCCACGCTAATAAGCAGAATCAGACGCTGGGAAATCTTCATGTTGTTCTCCGGGCATTGGCAACCATTGTTATTAATACTTTATGGTTTCTGTCGTTGGCAAGTGCAACGCTTGCATTGCATTTTATTCTCAACAGCACAATTGAATATTTGTATGAATAAATGCGCGATGAATATTTTGGCGAATTTTTTGCCAGGCAGAGAGGCGGATTGTTTCAGCAGGAAATAAACGATGCATGTTAATGATAATAATCATTGGTCATTTATTTCATCAGCAAATCAATTCAGCGGCCGTGGCTTGTCGGCAAGCGGGAGGGGTGGTGATAGTCGCAGGTAACAATATGTTGTTCTGTCTGTCGGGCGGGACCTTTGCCTGTCATTCGCTATGAGATAAAGCTGCAAGAATTTCATTCTATTGTTATAGAATGTATCGTGGCTTGTTCCACCCGGCTGCTTGCTACCGCGGGCTGTAACTGCAGCGGCGAATGCCGGCCAGCCGTCGCAACGAACCTGCTCGATCATTCCTAACCAGCGGCAGACGCCACAGATGACTACTGCTTCCATCGTGCAATCCCGCCACACCAACCCGCTGCTGTTGGCCGCAGCGCTGTGTTGCATGATCATCGGCATGCTGCTGTTCCAGGCATTCAACCCGGGCTGGCTGCGACTGCCCAACTACGCCGCACTGCATACCTTGCTGGAAATCCTGTCGATTGCCATGAGCCTGCTGGTGGCGGTGATGTCGTGGTACAAGACCGACAGCAGCAAGCAGTTACGGGTATTGGCCATCGGTTTCCTGGTGGTGGCCGCTCTGGATGTGTTGCATGCGGTGTCCTACCCGGTATTGCCGGCGTTTCTGGGAGAAAACACCCCGCACAAGGCCATTGTGTTGTGGCTGGGTGCACGCAGCACGGTGGCGCTCACCATGCTGTTCATGCTGCTGCCGCAACGTCATCACGCCAGCGCGGTTTACCTGTTGCTGGGCTATGGCCTGCTATTCGCGGTTACCGGCGTCGGTTATCACGATTTGCTGCCGCAGCTGTTTATTCCAGGGCACGGCCTTAGCGGTTTGAAAATCGGCCTCGAGTGGTTGTTGGTAGCCAGCTATCTGCTGCTGGCATATCGCATGCACTCTCTCAAGCAAAGCATATTTGCCAGCCAGTGGCTGACAGCCGGCATGCTGGTGCTGGCATTTGGCGAATTGTTTTTCTGTTTTTATCAGCTGGTGGATGATCTAGCCAATGGCCTGGGCCATGTTTTCAAGGTGGTGGGGCAGGGTTTTTTTCTGCGCGGGGTAATTGAAACCCGCCTGCTATTGCCTTATCAGCAATTGAACGTGGAAAAAGCCGCGCATGAGGATGCACTGCAGCGCTTGCACACCCTGGTGGCCAGTGCGCCGCTAGGGGTGCTGGTGATCGATGATGCTGGCTGTATCGTCAGCAGCAACCCCACTGCCGAGACCCTGTTCCGCGCCGAGTCTGGCGAACTGACCGGCTTGCCGGTGGAGGCACTGGTACCCGAGCAGATGCGAGGCCGGCATGTGCAGCACCGTCGCGATTTCCAGCAGCAGCCACAGATCCGGCGCATGAGCGAGCGGCAGGGCCTGCAGGCGGTGCGGCGTGATGGTTCGCAGTTTTATGTCAACGTGGCGCTGGCGCCGCTGCACTGGGACGGCCTGCCGCATGTGCTGGCCTTTGTCAGCGATGTGTCATCGCAAGTGCAGCAGACCATGCAGCTGCAATGGCTGGCCGATCATGACGAGTTGACCAGCCTGCCCAATCGTCGCGCCACGCTGGACCGGCTGGGGCAGGTAGTACATACGCCGGGGCAGGGTGCGCTGCTGGTACTCAATGTCGATGCGCTGGGGCGTATCAACCAGGTGTTCGGCCATGACGTCGGCGACAAGCTGCTGGTCGCTAGCTGCCTGCGCTTGCAGAGCCTGCTGCTACCCACCGAGACGCTTACCCGGCTGCAGGGTGACAGTTTCGCGGTGATCATGCCGGGCGAGATGCGGCCGGATGCGCGTGGCGATGCGCTGTTGGCCGCATTCGCCTCCCCCTTCCAGCTGGATAGCGAAGTGCGGCTGCAAGCCAGCGCCACTGCCGGCTATTGCCTGTTTCCGCAGGACTGCCAGCAGCCGGATACCCTGCTGCAGTATGCCGAACTGGCGATGACCGCAGCCAAACGCAGCGGACAGCACAAGGTGATGCAGTTCAATTCCGCGCAGCCGGAGAAAACCCGGCGCTGGCTGGAGCTGGCCGGGCAGATGGCCACCGCGCTGCAGCAGCGGCAGTATTTCCTGGTCTACCAGCCGCGCATTGCCCTGCATGATGGCCAGGTGGCCGGTTTCGAGGTGCTGGTGCGCTGGCAGACGCCACAAGGGCTGATCAGCCCTGGCGAATTCATCCCGGTAGCGGAAGAAACCGGTTTTATCCTGGAGCTTGGGCGCTGGATCCTGGACCAGGCCATCGCCCAGCTGGCCAGCTGGCAGCGGGAACAACTGGCGGTGGGCCGACTGGCCATCAATTTGTCCACCCGCCAGCTCAGTGACGCCGGCTTGCAGGCCTTCCTGCTGCAAAGTTGTGCCCGTCATGGTGTTGACCCGGCACAGCTGGAACTGGAAGTGACCGAGACGGTGGCGATGGAAAACCTCGACTGGGCGCTGCCGGTGCTGCAGCAATTGCGGACACTGGGGCTGCAGATCGCGCTGGACGATTTTGGCACCGGTTATTCCTCGCTGGCTTACCTGCAGCAGCTGCCGGTATCGGTACTGAAGATCGACCTGGCTTTTGTGCGCAATCTGGATCGCGAGGAAGGCCGCGCGGTGGTGCATACCATCATTACCCTGGCCCGGACCCTGGGCTGCAGCACGGTGGCGGAAGGGGTGGAAACCACCGCGCAGCGCGACTGGCTGCTGGCCAATGGTTGCCACGAAATGCAGGGTTTCCTGGAGGCGCGGCCGATGCCGGCCGACGCGGTGGCTGGCTACCTGCAGGCCAAGGCACAGGGCTGATTTGCCCCTGGCCGTAGTAGGGGGACTGGCGGTGCAGGCGCGGGCCGGCGATAATGCGTGCTTTGCCGCTGCGGCCAAGTGCCGTGTCGGCCGGTCTTTCATTTTGCAAGGTATCCCATGAGCCAGTTGCCCAATTGTCCCCAGTGCCAGTCCGAATTCACCTACGAAGACGGCAGCAACTATGTCTGCCCGGAGTGTGCGCACGAGTGGCCGCAGCAGGCTGCGGCTGAAGAGGCAGACACTGCCCGCGTGGTCCGCGATGCCAATGGCAATGTGCTGCAGGATGGCGACAGCGTTACCGTGATCAAGGATCTGAAGGTAAAAGGCTCGTCGCTGGTGGTGAAGGTGGGTACCAAGGTGAAGAACATCCGCCTGGTGGATGGCGATCACGATATCGATTGCAAGATCGACGGCATCGGCGCCATGGGTCTGAAGTCGGAGTTCGTGAAGAAGGCCTGACCCGCCAGCCAACAATAGCGCCAGTACCACTGGCTGCATGATTGCCAAAGCCCATGCGCATTGCGCATGGGCTTTGTTGTTGGCGCCGTTTGCTTTCCGCGCTGTCGCCGGCCATGCCGCGCGCGGGCCGCGACAAATGTTTAAGTTTAAATCATATAAGTATTTATTAATTTTGGGTAAATTTTGCTCTCCCCAGCAGGAGCCTGCTGCGGGCCACACACCGAACAACCGGAGGAGAGCAGCTATGAACCCAAGCATGCAGGCTAGCGCCAAGTTGGCGCCGGCACGACCCGAACAGGTCGATGCCATCCCAGCGGCGGTAACGCGCCGCGTGATCGCCATCTGCCTGTTCGTGATCCTGGCAGAGGGCTACGACGTGGCAATTTATGGCGTGGTACTGCCGGCGATGATTGAGGGGAAGATCTGGGGGCTGTCGCCATTACAGCTGGGGGTCATCGGCAGCTATGCACTGTTCGGCATGCTGCTGGGCGCCATGCTGGTGGGTACGGTAAGCGACATCGTTGGCCGCAAGAAAACCCTGCTCAGCTGTCTGGCGCTGTTTTCCATCACCATGGCCATGGCCGCGATGGCGGATTCCGCTGCGGAGTTTGGCCTCTACCGTTTCATCGGCGGCCTGGGCCTTGGGGGCATCATTCCTACCGCCTCGGCGCTTACCATCGAGTACTCACCGCTGCGCCGGCGCTCGTTCAACTACGCGGTAATGTTTTCCGGCTATGCGCTGGGCGGTGTGCTGGTGGCGCTGCTATCGCTGTGGGTACTGCCAGAGAGTGGTTGGCGAGCGCTGTTCATGATTGGCGCGCTGCCACTGGTGGCGGTACCGCTGATCGCTATCTGGTTGCCGGAATCCATCGACTTCTTGCGCAACAAGCAGCGGCACCAGCAAGCCGATGCGCTGGCTGCCAGCCTGGGAATCCCGGTGACGCCAGCTGCTCCGCAGGCAGCAAATGGGGCAAGCAAAAGTGCGCCGCGCGGCGTGTTTGCTGCGGTGGGGCTGCTGTTCCAGCGTGACAATCTGCGTGCCACGCTGCTGTTCTGGCTCGCCTTCTTCATGGGCCTGCTGCTGATCTATGGGCTCAATACCTGGCTGCCGCAGCTGATGCGCAAGTCCGGTTACCCGCTGGGCTCCAGCCTGGCGCTGATGCTGTCGCTCAACCTGACTGCCGTGGTTGGAGCCTTGATTGCCGGCGCTGCGGCAGACCGCTGGGGCTCGCGTCGGGTGATCGTGGTGTCCTACCTGCTGGCCGCTGCGAGCGTGGCCCTGCTCAGCCTGCGCCCGGACGTGGTGTGGACTTACGCGCTGGTGGGGGTGGCCGGGTTTGGTTCCATTTCCACTACCCTGATCATGAATGCCTATATCTCTCGCTACTTCCCGGCTGCCGCACGTGGCACCGCGCTGGGCTGGGCACTGGGGTTTGGCCGGCTTGGCGCCATCAGCGGGCCGATTGTCGGTGGCTGGCTGCTGCAAAGCGGTATCAGCCTGAGCTGGTGTTTTTATGTCTTTGCGCTGGCCGGTCTGTTGGCGGCGGTGGCGGTGTTCTTCATTCCGCCACGTGATGAGTTGCACACCTGATGCAGCGCTTGCCGGCAGCCAGCGCCTGGCCTGCCGGCAATGCAGTGGCTAGGCAACTTCGAAATGCCCGGCCAGTTGCGACAGGTTGCAGGCCTGCTGCGCCAGCTGGCGTATGGTCTGGTTGGCCTGGTCGATATCGCGGTGGGTCGCTTCGATCTGCGAGGCGATGTGCGACACCCGTTCGGCCAGGTTACTGGCGCTGGCTGACTGCTGGGCATTGGCGCTGGCAATCTCCTGCATCATGTCGTTGACGTTGCCTACCTCGCCGTGTACTCCCGCCAGCTGCTGACTGGTGCGTTGCTGTGTTGCCACGCCATCGCGGGTCTGGCTGGTAATGCTGGCAATCGCTCCCACCGTGCTGTCCGCCGCGCCGCGTACACTGCTGATCAGGCCATTGATTTCATCGGTACTCAGGCTGGTGCGCTCGGCCAGCTTGCGCACCTCGTCCGCCACCACCGCAAAGCCGCGGCCCTGCTCGCCGGCACGGGCGGCCTCGATGGCGGCATTCAGTGCCAGCAGATTGGTCTGGTCGGCAATGTCGTGAATGGTCTGGGTGACGCGGATGATGTTGTCGATGGCTCCGGACAGCTCGGCGATGATGTCCTGGGTGCTGGCCACCGCGCCAGCCGCCTGGCTGCCACGCTGGCAGGCTTCCTCCATTTCATGGGCGCTGTGCTGTAGCTGCTGCTGCGAGCGCAGGCTCAGTTCCGCAGTCTGCGCTGCGCTCTGCGATACCTGTTCGATGGCGGCCGACAGCTCTTCCACCGAGCTGCTCATCTGCAGCATGCTGTCGTTGGCCGCCTGCATGCGCCGGTAAATGTCGGAGATGGCATGCTGCATGCTGGCGGTGTCGGCGGCCAGCGTGCGGGCAGTCAGCTGCACATCGTCCAGCGTCACTTTCAGATGCACCTGCATGTAGGCCAGCGCAACTTCCAGCTGGCCGAGCTCACCGGCGGTATCGATATCCAGCGCATTGGTCAGCCTGCCTTCGGCAATATTGAAACAGGCATCCAGCAGCCGATGCTGTGCCTGCTGCCGTTGCCGCTCCAGCCACCACCAGCCGCCGCTGGCCAGCAAGGCCGTGGCTGCCAGCAAGCTGCCGCCAGCGCCGCCCAGCAGCAGGGCGGCGCCGCATGTCAGAGTGGTCATGATTGCGGCGTAAGCGGGCTGAAAGTGTGCCAGCAGCCTGCCGCGTGCTGCCGGCTTGCGTAGCGGGGCACCTTGCAGCAATGCTGGATATTGTGCTTCCGCTGCCGTTATCGCCTCGCGCCTGGCTGGGCTGCGCACCGACATGTAGCCGCAGATAGCCCCCTGCTGTTTGATGGGCACCACGAAGGCATCCACCCAGTAGTGGTTGCCGTTCTTGCAGCGGTTTTTTACCAGCCCGCGCCAGCACTGCCCGGCCTTGACCGTGCGCCACAAATCCTCGAACAGCACCGGCGGCATGTCCGGGTGGCGGACAATATTGTGGTTCTGGCCCAGCAGCTCGTCGCGGCTGAAGCCGGACAAGGCGACAAAGGCATCATTGGCGTAGCTGATGGAGCCTTTCAGGTCGGTACGGGTAACGATGATGCCCGAGGTGAACGGCGTTTCCACGCCAGTAACCGGCAGATTTTTTTTCATGGTCCAAGCTGGCAGACAGTGACAGCAGGGGATCATAGCCAGCGGCGGCCGGGCTGGCCTCACATCCGTTTGATCAAAATCAACTGGCGTTGATTCGTTATGAAATTGTTATAAATGGCACGATATAAACGCTTGATTCATCAGCTGCCAGCCTGAGTCGGTTGGCTTAAGCTGTTGCGTTTGCGGTACGCATGGCAGGAGGAAACTTCAGATGCGCATTATTGTTTTCGATACAAAACACTACGACAGACAGGCGCTGGATGCGGCCAACCTGGTGGCCGGGCATCAGCTGCATTATGTCGAGCCTCGACTGAATGCCGCCACGGTGGAGCTGGCCGCCGGTTTTGAAGCGGTATGCCCGTTCGTCAACGACCGGCTGGATGCCGAGGTGGTGGTCAGGTTGGCCGCATTGGGCGTGCGGCTGGTGTTGCTGCGCTGCGCCGGCTACAACGGCGTGGATCTGGCTGCCTGTGCGCAGCATGGCATCCGCGTGGCGCGGGTGCCGGCCTACTCGCCACACGCGGTGGCGGAGCATGCCTTTGCCCTGTTGCTGGCGGTGAACCGCCGCATCCACAAGGCCTATGTGCGGGTACGCGAGATCGATTTTTCGCTGGATGGCCTGGTGGGCTTCGATCTGCACGGCAAGACCTTTGGCGTGATCGGCACCGGGCGCATCGGAGAGGCCGCCATCAGCATCGCCCGCGGCTTTGGCATGCGGGTGCTGGCCAGCGATGTGCAGCCTGACGCCGCGCTGGCGGCGCGTCTGGGTTTCTGTTTTGTACCGCAGCAGCAACTGCTGGCCGAGGCGGACGTGGTGAGCCTACACCTGCCGCTGCTGCCGCAGACCCGGCACCTGATTGACGCGGCAGCGCTACGGCAGATGAAGCCGGGCAGCGTGCTGATCAATACCAGCCGCGGCGGGCTGGTGGATACCGCGGCGCTGATCGAGGCGCTGAAATCCGGCCACCTGGGCGGGGTGGGGCTGGACGTGTACGAGATGGAGGAAGGCGTGTTCTTCCAGAACCTGTCCGATACCGGCCTGCAGGACGACCAGCTGGCGCGGCTGCTGACTTTCCCCAATGCACTGGTCACCTCGCATCAGGGCTTTCTGACTGCCGAGGCGCTGCACAATATCGCCAGCACCACGCTGGGCAACGCCACCGCCTTTGCCTGCGGGGCGCCATTGCCGAACGAAGTGAAGTGCTAGCCTGCCTGGGCGCTGGCTGGCGCTCAGGCTAGGGCTTGCTGCACAGCCGGATCGCGGCGGAACACCCAGTTGTTTTCGTCCGAGGCGTCCGGCGCAAAGGCATAGCCTTCGTAGTTGAAGTCCAGCAGTGCCTGCGCATCGCTGATGCGGTGCTTTACCGCCCAGCGTGCCATCAGCCCGCGTGCGCGCTTGGCGTAGAAGCTGATGATCTTGTACTGGCCGTTTTTCAGGTCCTGGAATACCGGGGTGATCAGCCTTGCCTGCAGCTGCTTTGGCTTGACCGACTTGAAGTATTCATCCGAGGCCAGGTTCACCAGTTGTGGAAATTCGTGCTGCGCCAGCAGGCGGTTCAACTCGTCGGTGAGCAGGCTGCCCCAGAACTGGTACAGGTTGCTGCCGCGCGGGTTTGCCAGGCGGGTACCCATTTCCAGCCGGTAGGGCTGCATCAGGTCCAGTGGGCGCAGCAGGCCGTACAGGCCTGACAGGATGCGCAGGTGTTGCTGCAGCCAGTCCAGTTCGCTGTCGTCCAGGCTGCTTGCGGCCAAGCCCTCGTAGACATCACCCATGAAGGCCAGCGCCGCCTGCTTGGCATTGGTCGGAGTGAAGTCTGGCGTCCAGTCGTGGTAGCGGCCAACGTTGAGCTCGGACAGCGCCGGGCTGATGTCCATCAGCCTGCCCAGCTCGCCTGGGCTGATCTGGCGCAGCACCTCGATCAACTCGGCGCTGTGGGCCAGGAAATCCGGCTGCGTATAGCGCGCGGTATGAGCGGGGGTCTCGTAGTCCAGGGTCTTGGCTGGCGAAACGACCATCAGCATGGCAAATCCTTGTCCGGGTGGTGGGCCGCCATTTTAGAATGTCGCGTCCAATGAGGGGAGTAGCAAATGCGAGTTCTGGTACAGCGGGTCAGACAGGCGTCGGTAACCGTGGCGCAGCAGGTGGTGGGCAGCATTGATGCTGGTCTGCTGCTGCTGGTGGGGGTGGAAGACAGCGATACGGCCGAGGATATTGGCTGGCTGGTGCGCAAGGTCAGCCAGCTGCGCATTTTTAATGATGACGCAGGCGTGATGAACCGCTCGGTGCTGGAGGTTGGTGGCGATGTGCTGGCGGTAAGCCAGTTCACGCTGTTTGCCAGTACCAAGAAAGGCAACCGACCTGGTTATAGCCGCGCCGCGCGGCCGGAGGTATCGCAGCCGCTGTTCGACAGCTTTGTTGGCGAGCTGCAGGCGGTGTTGGGCAAGCCGGTGCCTACCGGTGTGTTTGGTGCCGACATGCAGGTAGCCCTGGTGAATGATGGCCCGGTAACCATCTGGCTGGACAGCAAGGCGCCGGAGTAAGCGCCGCTGTCTGCGCTGCAGAAACAACAAAGCCGCAGCAGTCGCTGCGGCTTTGTTGATGCGGGATGGTGGTTTACAGGCCTTCCTGCTGGACTCGCACTTTTTGTCCCGGTTGCAGGCGGGACAGTTGCTCCGGGTCGTTCCAGCGCAGGATGTCGGTATGCGACACGCTGAACTTGCGCGCGATGCTGAACACGGTATCGCCGCGCTGTACCACGTAGTCGGTAGGTACCGCGCCACTGGCCGGCTGGCGCACGGTATAGCTGACCTGACGCAGCGGGCTGGCAGTGCTGGCCACCGCCAGCAGCGGCTGCGGGCTGCCCAGAATCTTCAGCGTCTGTCCCAGCTTGATGCTGTTGTCACCCAGGCCATTCAACTGCTTCAGGTCGTCCACGGTCATGCCGTAACGGCGCGAGATATTGAACAGCGTATCACCCGCTGCCACGGTATGCAGGCTGGCGCTGGCGGTTACGATGCGATCCGGCGTGCTCAGTGGCTGTGGCGCGGCCGGCTTGCTGTCGGCGCGGGCGCTGTTCTGGATTGGCTTCGGCTCGGGTGCCAGCTGGGCGGCAGGCTGAACGGCCGGCTGAATCGGGGGCTTGCTGACAAGCTGGGCGGTTTGTACCGGTAATGGCACCGGGTCAGCCTTGGCTTGCAGGTTGGCCACCAGTACCGGGGCAGGCTGAGGTGCCGCTGCCACGGTTGACGATGCTGGCGGCTGTGCCGTTGGCAGGCTGCTGGCCGTTGTCACGGCGACGGGGCTGGCAACGGGCTGGCGTACTATCGAGGTTGCAGGTGGGGCAGTCACTGGCGCGGCGACCGGTGCCGGCACGCTCGTGTTGGCCGCGAACGCAACCAGCGTGGTGGTTTCGCTGGCCGGAGCGGCAATATCGGTGGCATCCAGCTGGGCGTCGTTGCTGCTGCCACGCATCGCCACCAGTACCGGGCGGCCTGCTGGCAGCACGCTGCCGCGGATATTGTTGGCTGCTACCAGCTCGTGCGGGTTCATGTCGAACTGGCTGGCCAGGGTGGCGGGATTGGTATCGCTATCCGGCACATGCACCTGCCAGGTCAGCAGCGGTTTGTCCCATTTGGCCAGATTGGTTTCGAACTTGTGCAGTTTGGTCGCCGGCAGCAGCATCTGGCGGCCATTCTTGTGGGCGTATACCGGCAGGTTGAAGCCCGGGTTCAGTTCCTTGAACTCGCTCACCGGCATCTCGGCCAGGCGGGCGGCAACGTCGATATTCATGTGGCGGCCGGTGGACACGGCAACGAAGGACGGCTTGTTCGGCAGCGGAGCCAGGCGCAGGCCGAATTTTTCCGGTTCCTGCAGCAGGTTGCGCACCGCCAGCAGCTTGGGCACGTAGTTGCGTGTTTCCTTCGGCATCTGGATGTTTTCGTAGCTTTCCACCTCGCCACGAGCGCGTACCTTGGCAATGGCGCGCGACAGATTGCCTTCGCCCCAGTTGTAGGCTGCCAGCGCCAGTCGCCAGTCGCCAAACATGGTGTACAGGTTCTGCAGGTAATCGAGTGCGGCGCGGGTGGATTCCAGCACATCGCGGCGTCCGTCGTACCACCAGGTCTGCTCCAGGCCGTACTGGCGGCCAGTGGCCGGCATGAACTGCCACAGACCGGAGGCGCCTACCGGCGAATTGGCGGTGGCCACGAAAGCACTTTCCACCACCGGCAACAGGGCGATTTCCGTCGGCATGCCGCGGCGTTCGACTTCATTGGTGATGTGGAACAGGTACTTGCGGCTGCGATCCATGACGCGGCGGAAGTAGTCGGCCTTGCTGCTGAAGGCGCGTTCATGCTGGCGAACCAGTTCCGGATTCACTTCCGCCATCTGGAAGCCTTCGCGTACGCGCTGCCAGACATTGTCGCCATTGCGCAGCAGGCTGCTGTTCAGCAGCATCATGTCCAGGCCGGCAGACAGGCCGTCATCGACACTACGCTGGGCAGGTAGCTGGCTGGCATTTTCCGTGGCCGCGTGGGCCGGTGCCAGGGCAAAAGCCAGGGAAACCGACAAGGCGAGCGGGGTAAGCTTTTTCATGAATCTGAGCCTGTATTCCGTATCGGGCGATGCTAACACGTGATGCCGGGCATTCAAACGTGAAAGTGCTGTTTCGGCAGGTTTTTCTGCGTTTTAGACGATATCCATGTGTGCAGCCAAGCCGTGTGGGGAATGCGGTAATTTATGCAGACCGAAAGTGATTTTTCCATTCACGGAGTGTGGCAAAAATGGCCTCGCTGTCGGCAAGGTCATGGCCGGCCTGGCGTGCCGCGGTTGCGGCCACCTCCTGGCTGGCCGCCCGCAGGAAAGGGTTGCTGGCTTTTTCCCGGCCGATGCTGGTGGGCAGGGTTGGCCGCAGCGCTGCCCGCGTCGTCTGATCCTGCTGCCAGCGGGCCTGCAGCGCGGCATTGCCTGGCTCCACCTCCAGTGCGAACTGCAGGTTGGACAGCGTGTACTCGTGCGCCGGGTAGCACAGGGTATCGTCCGGCAGGGCCGCCAGTCGCTGCAGCGAGGCATGCAGCTGGCTGATGGTGCCATCGAATATCCGACCGCAGCCGGCGCCGAACAGCGTATCGCCGCAAAACAGGTGCCGGCCCCACAGATAGGCCAGGTGATTGGCGGTATGGCCAGGCACTGCCAGCACCTGGGCCTGCTGGCCGAACGCGGCGACCTCGCTGCCTTCCATTACCGGCTGATTGATGTGTTCCACACCGGGCGGGCCGTAGATTTGCAGCTGCGGCCAACGTGCCAGCAGCGCCGGCAGGCCGCCGATATGGTCGGCGTGGTGGTGGGTGATCCACACGGCATCAAGTTGCAGAGCCTCGCTATCGATAAATGCGAGCAAGGGCGTGGCATCGCCCGGGTCGACAGCAACGGCGCGGGTGGCATCGTGCAAAACCCAGATATAATTGTCGGCAAAGGCGCTAACCGGTGTGAGGCGAATGGTGTCTGCCATGGGGTACCCCGAAACAATGGAAGCATTTGCTGACTGGCTGGCCAGCTCCGAACTGGGACAATACCTGCTGTGCCGCGAGCAGGCGTTTTTTGATCGCGCCGTGGCGGATGCCTTTGGCTTTCGCGCGGTGCAGCTGGGGCTGACCGAGTACGACTTCCTGGCCTGCAACCGCATACCATGGCACGGCTATGCCGGGCCGGAAGCCAGTGCCGACGTGGTGTGCGATGCCGCTTTCCTGCCGTTCGACAGCCGCAGCCTGGATCTGCTGGTGCTGCCGCACGCGCTGGATTTTACCAGCCAGCCGCACCAGGTGCTGCGCGAGGCGGAGCGGGTGCTGATGCCGGAAGGACGGCTGGTGCTTACCGGCTTCAATCCGCTGTCGCTGTGGGGTAGCTGCCGCTTGCTGCGCGGCCGTCGCGATGCGCCGTGGGGCGGCAATTTCTTCGCCCCTACCCGTATTCGCGACTGGATGACGCTGCTGCAATTGGAGCCCACCGCCACCGCCTTCATGGCATACTCGCCGCCTTTCTCGCGCGGGGACTGGCTGTCGCGCTGGCAATTCATGGACAACCTTGGCGAGCGCGGCTGGTCGCTGCTGGCCGGGGTATATGGCATCGAGGCGGTCAAGCGCCAGCGCGGCATGCGTCTGATCATGCCTGCCTGGAAGCCGGTGAAGGCCGGCAGCGGCCTGGCCGTGGCCGGCGGTAACGAGCGCCACCCCGTCAAACAATCAGTGCAGGACGAAATATCACATGGCTGACGACAGCATCGTCGAGATTTATCCGGATGGCGCCTGCAAGGGCAATCCCGGCCCCGGCGGCTGGGGCGTGCTGCTGCGCTACAAGGGCCAGGAGAAGGAAATGTTCGGTGGCGAGCCCAATACCACCAACAACCGCATGGAGCTCACCGCGGTGATCCGCGGGCTGGAGACCCTGAAGCGGCCATGCCGTATCGTGGTGCATACCGACTCGCAGTACGTGCAGAAGGGCATCAGCGAGTGGATTCACGGCTGGAAGAAGCGCGGCTGGGTCACCAGCAACAAGGAGCCGGTAAAGAATGCCGACCTGTGGCAGCAGCTGGATGAGCTGCGCAACCGCCACCAGGTGGATTGGCGCTGGGTGAAGGGCCATGCCGGGCACGAATTCAACGAACGTGCCGACCAGCTCGCCAATGCCGGCGTCGCCAGCCTGCGCTGACGCGGCCAACCTGTAGACCACTATGCGCCAGATCATTCTCGATACCGAAACCACCGGCCTGGACCCGAACCAGGGCCACCGCATTATCGAATTCGCCGGCCTGGAAATGGTGAACCGCAAGCTCACCGGCCGCTACCTGCACCTGTACATGCACCCGGAGCGCGACATCGATCCGGACGCCGAGCGCGTGCATGGCATCTCGCTGGACTTCCTGGCCGACAAGCCCAAGTTCCGCGACGTGGCAGCCGAGCTGTGCGACTTCATCGCCGATGCCGAGCTGATCATCCACAACGCGCCGTTTGACGTCGGCTTCATGAATGCCGAGTTCAACCGTCTGGGCCTGCCGCTGGTGGAGAAGCAGTGCGCGCAGGTCACCGACACGCTGGCGATGGCGCGCGACGCCTTTCCCGGCAAGCGCAACAGCCTGGACGCGCTGTGTGACCGCTTCGAGATCGACCGCAGCAACCGTACCTTCCACGGCGCGCTGATCGACTGCGAGCTGCTGTCCGAGGTCTACCTGTGGATGACCCGCGGCCAGGACAGCCTGATGATGGACATCGGCTATGGCGAAGGCGGCGAGGGCGGTGGTGCGCAGGGCTTCAAGTTCGAGCGCAAGCCGCTGACCGTGCTGGCGCCAAGCGCGGACGAGTTGGCCGCACACCAGGAATACCTGGATTCGCTGGACAAGAGCGTCAAGGGCAGCTGCCTGTGGCGCAGCATCGAAAACCCGCCCAGCGAACAACCGGCGTGAAGGCAGGCAATATGGCCCGATGCATTGCGCTGGTGCCGGCCGCCGGTCACGGCAGCCGTTTCGGTTCGGCCACCCCCAAGCAGTACCTGGATATCAATGGCCAGCCCTTGCTGGCCCATACCCTGGCGGTGCTGGCGGCCAACCCCGACATCGACCAGGTGGCGGTAGTGATTTCGCCCGGCGACGAATGGTTCGACAGTTTCGACTGGCCGCAGCCCAAGCTGACGGTGCTGCGCGTAGGCGGTGCCAGCCGTGCCGAGAGTGTGGCCAACGGCCTGGCAGCGCTGGCGCCGGCGGCCGATGACTGGGTGCTGGTGCATGACGCGGCGCGCTGCTGTCTGTCGCCGCAGGCGCTGGCGCGGCTGATCGCCGAGATTGGCGACGACGCCGTGGGCGGTATCCTGGCGCAGCCGGTAGCCGATACCGTGAAGCAGGGCGATGCTGCCGCGCGCATAAGTGCTACCGTGCCGCGCGACGGCCTGTGGCTGGCGCAGACGCCGCAGATGTTCCGCGCCGGGCTGCTGGCCTGTGCGCTGGCCGATGCGGCCAACCCGGCGATTACCGATGAAGCCTCCGCCATCGAACTGCTGGGCCACGCACCGCGGCTGGTGGTGGGCGAGGCGCAGAATTTCAAGGTGACCTGGCCGGGAGACCTGGCTCTGGCAGCGGCGATACTCGCCGCACGTAATTAGTTTTTTGCCACGAACCCCACGAAAGGCACGAAATTAGGGCAAGCCGGTAACAGCGATGTGGCTGGTGCTTGTTTCGTGTTGTTTCGTGGTTTTCGTGGCTGAAATGAACGAGGTTTTTCTATGACACCGTTTCGTATCGGCCAGGGCTATGACGTGCACCGCCTGGTGGAAGGCCGGCCGCTGATTCTGGGTGGGGTGACCATCCCGCATGACAAGGGTCTGCTCGGGCACTCCGATGCCGACGCCCTGCTGCACGCCATTACCGATGCCGTGCTCGGCGCCGCCGCGCTGGGCGATATCGGCCGTCATTTCCCGGATACCGATCCCACCTTCAAGGGCGCCGACAGCGGCGTGCTGCTGCAGGAAGCGATGCGCCGGGTGCGCGCCGCCGGCTGGCAGCTGCTGAACGTGGACAGCACCATCATTGCGCAGCAACCCAAGCTGGCGCCGCATATCGATGCCATTCGCGCGCGCATCGCCGCGCTGCTGGACATCGACGTGAGCTGTGTCAACGTGAAGGGCAAGACCAACGAGAAGCTGGGCTACCTCGGCCGTGCCGAGGCGATAGAGACCCAGGCGGTGTGCCTGCTGGTGCCTATTGCCGGTTAGGCAAGGTCGCAACGTTGGCCGCATCAAGATATTTCATAAAACACCTGAAAACCGCGGAGTGACTCATGGATCAGAACCAGCTGAAACAGCAGGTGGCGCAAGCCGCCATCAAGTTTGTACCGGACGACTGCATCGTCGGCGTGGGTACCGGCAGCACCGTCAACTTCTTCATCGACGAACTGGCCAAGATCAAGGGCCGCATCAAGGGCGCGGTGTCCAGCTCCGAGGCCAGCAGCAAGCGGCTGAAAGAGATCGGCATACCGGTGCTGGACCTGAACAGCGTCGGCCCGGACGAGGTGCCGGTGTACGTGGATGGCGCCGACGAGGTGAACCATCACCTGCACATGATCAAGGGCGGCGGCGCGGCGCTGACGCGCGAGAAGATCGTGGCTGCGGTGGCGCAGCAGTTCATCTGCATTGCCGATGCCAGCAAGTACGTGGCAGTGATGGGCAAGTTCCCGCTGCCGGTGGAGGTGATTCCGATGGCACGCAGCCACGTGGCGCGCGAGCTGGTGAAGCTGGGCGGCCACCCGGAATGGCGCATGGGTGTCACCACCGACAACGGCAACATCATCCTGGATGTGCATGGCCTGCAGATTGCCGAGCCGGTGAAGCTGGAGCAGCAGATCAACCAGATCGTGGGCGTGGTGACCAATGGCCTGTTCGCCGCGCGTCGCGCCGATGTGCTGTTGCTGGGCACGCCGGACGGGGTGAAAGAATACCGCTGAGCGCATGCTGGCAGGGCCGCGGCGCCAGGCGGCCTGCTGCATGAGCTGCAATCTTTCTGTCACATAACTGCGCTAGGCTACGCCGCTACGTCAAAATTCCGACCCGAGGTCTGACATGCCTGAACATCTTTCCAAACAGTATGACCTGGAGCTTGAAACCATCCGCACCCGCGTGCTGCAGATGGGCGGGCTGGTTGAGCAGCAGATCCGTGCCGCGCTGGATGCCATGCAGGAAGGCGATGTGGCACGCCTGGAGCGGGTGATTGCCGACGATACCAAGGTCAATGCGCTGGAAGTGCAGATCGATGACGACTGCCAGCACATCATCGTGCGCCGCCAGCCGGCCGCCAGCGACCTGCGCATGGTGATGACGGTGATCAAGACCATTACCGATCTGGAACGTATCGGCGACGAGGCGCAGAAGATCGCCCGTGTTGGCCGCGCACTGTGCCACAACCAGCGCAGCCCGGCGCCGCGCGTGCGCGAGGTGGCCAAGATGGCGGAAACCGCCATCGCCATGCTGCATCGCGCGCTGGATGCCTTTGCCCGCCTGGACCCGACCGCCGCGGTGGAACTGGCCGAGGAAGACCTGCTGCTGGACCAGGACTACGCCTCGGAAATGCGCGCGCAGATCACCTTCATGATGGAAGACCCGCGCACCATCAGCACCTCCATCGATACCCTGTTCCTGTGCAAGGCCATCGAGCGCATCGGCGACCATGCCAAGAACATCTCGGAATACGTGGTGTACCTGGTGAAGGGCAAGGACATCCGCCATACCTCGCTGGAAGAAAAGAAGCGCGAGTCGCTGGGCGATAGCCAGCTGTAAGGTCGGCTTGCTGCAGGTCATGCCGGCAAGTAAATCATTTTGTCGGCAGCCGGAACGGCGGTAACATTGTTGCCGCCGTTTTTTATTGAACCTTTCTCCGACAAGGGGTGAGCATTTGAGTACCGTCACGCCCCCGTTTGACGTGCTGGCTACCGTGGACATGGGGTCGAACAGCTTCCGGCTGCAGATCTCCCGTGTGGTGGATGACCAGCTGTATACCCTGGATTCCCTCAAGGAAACCGTGCGCCTTGGCGGTGGCCTGCAGGCCGACAAGACCCTGGACGATGAAACCCTGGCGCGTGCGCTGGGCTGCATGGCGCGCTTTGGCGAACGCCTGCGCGGGCTGGACCCGAAGCAGGTGCGCGTGGTGGGTACCAATACCCTGCGCGTGGCCAGGAATGCTGCTGCCTTCATTACCGAAGCCGAGCGTCTGCTGGGCTTTCCGATCGAAATCATTGCCGGCCGGGAAGAGGCGCGCCTGATCTACCTGGGCGCCGCGCATACCCTGCCGGCCACCAAGGAGCGCCGGCTGGTGGTGGATATCGGTGGCGGCTCCACCGAATTCATCATCGGCAGCCAGTACAAGGCGCATGTCACCGAGAGCCTGCCGCTGGGCTGCGTTACCTTCAGCAAGCGCTTCTTCCTGGACGGCAAGATCAGCAAGGCCGGTTTCCGTGATGCCGAGTTGGCCGCGCGCAACGAGATCCAGCGCATCGTGCACCAGTATCCGGCCAGCGAATGGCAGCTGGCGGTGGGCACCTCCGGTACCGCGCGCTCGCTGCGCGACATCATGGAGATCAACGACTGGTTCGGTGGCGAGATCACGCTGGATGGCATGCGCCGCCTGCGCGAGGCGCTGATCCGCGCCGGCAATATCAAGGACATCGCCATCAACGGCCTGAAGGCGGACCGCGCGCCGGTACTGCCGGGCGGGCTGGCGATCATGATCGCGGTATTCGAATCGCTGAGCATCGAGCGCATGATCGTGACCGACGGCGCGCTGCGCGACGGCGTGCTGTACGACCTGCTTGGCCGGCAGCGGGAGAAGGACATGCGCGACTCCACCATCACCCAGTTCAAGCGCCGCTATCATGTGGATACCGCGCAGGCACAGCGCGTTACCCAGCTGGCGGAGCAACTGTACCGGATGGTGGCAGCAGACCCGCTGGACGAAGACATGCTCAAGCGGGTGATCTGGGCGGCGCGGGTGCACGAGATCGGCCTGTCCATCGCGCACACCGCCTACCACAAGCACTCGGCCTACATCCTGAGCAATGCCGACATGCCGGGCTTCTCGCGCCGTGAGCAGACCCAGCTGGCTACCATCGTGCTGGGGCACCGTGGCGACATGGGCAAGATGCTGAAGGAAGTCAGCGACGAGGCCTTGTGGCCGGCAGTGCTGGCGCTGCGCCTGGCCGCGCTGTTCTGTCGCAGCCGCAATGCGGTGGAAGTGGGCGCCATTCACGGCCTGCGCCGCACCATGAACGGCTATGCGCTGACGGTGGGCAAGGACTGGCTTGCGGCCAACCCGCTGACCACTGCCGCGTTCAAGCAGGAAATCAGCCAGTGGCGCGACATCGGCGTGGCACTGGAGTTGCGCGGCGACTAGGCACGCAGGGCGCCTTGTTGCCATCCCGGCCGTGTGCAGTGAATGCCACGGCCGTTTTTCTGTCTGGAGTGTTATGCGCCATCCGCACCTGAAACAGCGTTTCCCCAGCCTGGGCGAGCCGCCGGGCAGCCTGCTGCCGGAAGGTAACCCGCCGCCGGCGCTAAGCCGTATCTCGCTGATTGAATACGATGCCGCGCAATGCCGCGAGACGGTGTTCGATTCACTGCAGCAGGGGCTGGAATACCAGCCGCAGCTGCCGATGCTGTGGCTGAACGTATACGGGCTGACCGACCCGGCGCTGCTGCAGGCCATCGGCCAGCGTTTCAGGCTGCACCCGCTGGTGCTGGAGGATATCCTCAACAGCCGGCAGCGCCCCAAGCTGGACGATTACGGCGACTACCTGTTCATTGCCACCCGCGTCTACCGCTACCAGGGCGACAACCAGTATCTGCGGCCGGACCAGGTGTACCTGGTGATAGGCAGCAACTTCGTGCTGAGTTTCCAGAGCCAGCCGCTGGGGGTATTCGGCATGCTGCGCGAGCGTCTGGTGCAGGGGCGTGGCCAGCTGCGGCAGCTGGGGGCGGACTACCTGGCCTACAGCATGCTGGATGCCATCATCGACGATTACTTCGGCGTGATCGACGACTTCAATGCCCGGGTCGAGCAGCTGGACAAGCTGGTGCTGGCCAGCCGCGACCGCTTCGTGCTGGCGCGCATCCAGCGCCTGAAGCAGGACGCCATGCGTCTGCGCCGCTCGCTGGTGCCGCTGCGCGAAGTGCTGAACGTGCTGACGCGTGGCGAGCATGCGCAATTCCAGCACGGCACCATGCTGTATCTGCGCGATGCCTTCGATCACACCCTGCACCTGATCGAATCGCTGGAAAGCGCACGCGAAGTGATATCCGGCCTGCTGGAGCTGTACATGTCGGCGCAGTCCAACCGGCTGAACGTACAGATGCGGGTGCTGACGGTGATCACTATCATCTTCATGCCGTTGACGCTGATCGCCGGTATCTACGGGATGAACTTCGACAATATGCCAGAGTTGCACTGGCACTATGGCTATTACGCCATCATCGGCCTGATGCTGCTGATCGCCGTGGTGCTGGGCCTGTTGTTCTGGCGTCGGCGCTGGCTGTAGGGAGTAGCTGCCGGCAAGCCGGCCGCATCAGGCTGCTGACAAACTACCCATTTATGCATTGCCGGACCCGGCAAAGCCGGGCCGCTCCAGCTAAGCGCTTGAATCGGCAGCCTTCCTGTTTACAAAACAAAGCCCTTTTGCGGGGCAAAAGGACTTTGGCAACACTCTGAGCGGCCGGCAAGCCGGCCGCATGCTGCCTAAGCTGAATCTTCGTATCTTGCCACGCCTGCTCCGGGAGCCCATCCATGCCGCAAGCCGCCTTGTCGCCGTTTGAAAGCGAACGCCTTACCCTGCTCAAGGCGCTGCATCTGCTGGATACGCCGCCGGAGCCGGCTTTCGACCGCATCACCCGCCTGGCCTGCCAGCTGCTGCAGGTGCCGATTGCGCTGGTGTCGCTGGTGGACGAGCGGCGGCAGTGGTTCAAGTCGCGCGTCGGGCTGGAAGCGTGCGAGACGCCGCGCGAGTATGCCTTCTGCGCCCATGCCATCCTGCAGACCGAGCCGCTGGTGGTGAACGATGCCAGGCGCGACCCGCGCTTTGTCGATAATCCACTGGTTACCAGCGCGCCCGGCATCCGCTTCTACGCCGGGGTGCAGCTGCGCTCCCGCCAGGGTTACCCGCTGGGAACCCTGTGCATCATCGATAACAAGACGCGCGAATTGAGCGCCACCGAGCTGGCGCTGCTGCAGGACCTGGCCGGCATCGTCAATGAGCAGCTGCTGCAGCGCGAACGCAGCCAGCTGGCGCAGCAGCAGATCAGCAATGCCCAGCAGTTGATGCAGGCGCGCGAGCAGCGCTTTCAGCTGATCTTCGAGCGCGCCGGTGACGGTATTGCGCTGGTGGGGCCAGAAGGCAGCTGGCTCAGCGTCAACGACGCCTTGTGCCAGATCACCGGCTACCCGCAGCAAGAGCTGCTGGCGCTGCATTTTTCCGATCTCGGCTATCCGGGAGATGCCGCCATCGGCGAGGCCGAACGCCAGGCGATGGCCCGTGGCGAACTGGATCGCTACCAGCTGGAAAAACGCTACCTGCGCAAGGATGGCAGCCTGTGCTGGGTCAGTATCACCGTCACCAGGCAGGACGACGGCCTGGACGGGCAGCCGTACCTGATCGTGATCGTCAAGGATATCCAGGCACGCAAGCAGGCCGAGCAGGAGTTGGCCGCACTGCAGCAGGCGCTGGAGCAGCGGGTGGAAGAGCGCACCGCCCAGTTGCAGCAAGCCAACAACCAGCTCACCGCCGCCATGGTGCGCCAGCAGCAGATCGAACAGCAGTTGCGCAAGCGCGAGGCCGAGCTGTCGGCGGTGCTGGAGCATGCCAGCGATGCCTATATCTGCATCGATGAACACGGCACGGTGATCGCCTGGAACCGCCAGGCCAGCGAAACCCTGGGCTGGAGCCCGGCAGAGGCGATTGGTCGCCAGCTGGATGAGCTGATCATTCCCGAGGCGCAGCGCGCCGCCCATCGTGCCGGCATGTTGCGCTACCAGCAAAGCGGCGAGGCGGTGGTGCTCGGGCGCCGCCTTGAACTGGCCGCCCTGACCAGGACGGGAGCCATGTTGCCGGTGGAGCTCAGCATTCGCGCCTTGCAGCTGGACGACCAGCTGATCTTCAGTGCCTTTCTGCACGATATTTCCGAGCGCAAGCAGGCCGAGGCGCGGCGGGAATACGAGGCGCGGCATGATGCACTGACCAGCCTGCCCAACCGGCGCGCCTTCTTCGAACAGCTGCAGCTGGCACAGCAGCGGGTACAGCAGCAGGCGCAGCCGCTGGCCTTGCTGTTTATCGACCTGGATGGCTTCAAGGAAGTGAACGATCAATACGGCCACGATGCCGGCGACACCGTGTTGCGGGTAATGGCGCAGCGCCTGCGCGATGTGGCCGGCGCGGACAGCCTGATCGCCCGGCTGGGCGGCGACGAAATGATTGTCCTGCTGCAGCGGCCGGGGTTGGCCGAGGCCGAGGTGCAGGCACTGGCGGAACAGGTTCGCGATGCGGTAGCGCTGCCGGTACCGCTGGATGAAGACGGCAAGGTGGGGATGGTCAGCGCCAGTATCGGCGTGGCCATGCAGCAGCCGGGCGAGCAATTCAGCCCCGACCAGCTGGTAGCCAGTGCCGACCGGGCCATGTATGGCGCCAAGCGCAGCGGCAAGGCACGGGTGCGCTGGAGCTGAGCGTGCCAGGGTGGCCGTGTTGCTGATCTGGCTTTATACCCTGTAGGGGTATATCATGGGCTCATGATCCGTGTGCCGAGGGGCATCATGAGCCAGCAAACCGTCAACCTGCCCGTACAGGGCATGACCTGCGCCGCCTGCGCGCAGCGTATCGAAAAAGTGTTGAATCGCCTGCCCGGTGTCAGCGCCAGTGTCAGCTTCGCCAGCGAATCCGCCCGCATCGAATTCGACCCCGCCCAGCAGGACGTGGCTGCGCTGCGCGGCGCCATCGGCAAGGCCGGCTTCAGCGTGCCGCAGGCCAGCCTGCAGCTGGCAGTAGCCGGCATGACCTGCGTGGCCTGCGCGCAGCGCATCGAGAAAGTGCTCAACCGCTTGCCCGGCGCTGCGGCCAACGTCAACTTCGCCACCGAAACCGCCAGCATCAGTTTCCCCGCCGGCATCCTGCAGACCGATGACGTCATCGCCGCCATCCGCCGTGCCGGCTACGACGCCACGCTACAAAGCGACGACAGTGCCGAACGGGCGGCGCGCGAGCAGCGCCACTACCAGCGCGAACTGGCCTGGTTCGGCCTGTCGCTACTGTTGACACTGCCGTTTGCCGGCGAAATGTGGATGATGGCCAGCGGCAGCGGTCACCACGGCTGGCTGCCGCGCATGTGGCAGCTGGCGCTGGCCACCCCGGTGCAGTTGCTCGTCGGCTGGCGCTTCTACCGCGGCGCCTGGCTGGCACTGCGCGGCGGCGCGGCCAATATGGACGTGCTGGTAGCGTTGGGCACCAGCATGGCCTGGCTGTGGTCGCTATGGGTCACCATGGCCGGGCGGCATGATCAGTACGTTTACTTTGAAGCCAGCGCGGTGATCATCACCCTGGTGTTGCTGGGCAAGCTGCTGGAAGCGCGTGCCAAGCGCCGTACTGCCGGCGCCATCGAAGGCTTGCTGGCCCTGTCGCCCAAGACGGCGCGGGTGGAGCGCGATGGCCAGCTGCTGGAGTTGCCCATCGCTCAGTTGCAGTCCGGCGACCTGGTGGTGGTACGCCACGGCGAGCGGCTGGCGGTGGACGGCGAAGTGGAAGCCGGCCAGGCGGTGCTGGACGAAAGCCTGCTCACCGGCGAGAGCCTGCCGGTGGAGCGCGGCGTGGGCGACCGCGTCTACGCCGGCACCCAGAACAGCGGCGGCATGCTCAAGGTGCGCGCGCTTGGCGTGGGCAGCCACACCCAGCTGGCCGCCATCGTGCGCGCGGTGGCTGAGGCGCAGGGTAGCAAGGCGCCGATCCAGGCGCTGGCCGACCGCATCGCCGCCATCTTCGTGCCGGCGGTGCTGTCCATCGCGCTGCTGACCTTCCTGCTTAGCGGCTGGCTGCTGGCCGACTGGCCACAGGCCATCATCCACGCGGTGGCGGTGCTGGTGATTGCCTGCCCGTGCGCGCTGGGCCTGGCCACCCCCACCGCGGTAATGGTGGGCATGGGCAATGGCGCACGGCGCGGCGTGCTGTTCCGCAACGCCACCGCCCTGCAGCATGCCTCCGAGCTGGACCTGCTGGTGGTGGACAAGACCGGCACGCTGACGGTGGGCAAGCCGCAGCTTACCGACATCGTGCCGCTGACTAGCGGGGACGAAGCGCAATGGCTGGCCTGGGCCGCCGCGCTGGAGCAGGGTGCCGAGCACCCGCTGGCGCAGGCGATACTGGCGGCGGCGGGTGCCCGCCAGCTGCCACTGGCCAGCGTGGAGGGCTTTGTCGCCACCATCGGCAAGGGAGTGGAAGCCAGCCTGCCCGGGGTTGGCCGCTTGCGACTTGGCACGCCGGACTGGGTGCTGGGCGAGGTGCCGGCGGCGGCGCAGCCGCTGTACGCCAGCGGCAAGACCGTGCTGGCGCTGGCGCGCGATGGCCAAGGGCAGGCATTGTTTGCCCTCGCTGACCAGTTGCGGCCAACCTCGCCGCAGGCAGTGCAGGCGCTGGCCGCGCTGGGGGTGAAGGTGGCAATGCTCACCGGCGACAAGCCGGAAACTGCCGCCGCCATTGCCGCCCAGGCCGGCATCGTGGAGGTGCACGCCGGGCAGAGCCCGCAGGACAAGGCGGCACTGGTGCGGCAGTGGCAAGCACAGGGCCTGCGCGTGGCCATGGTGGGTGACGGCATCAACGACGCGCCGGCACTGGCGGCGGCCAACGTCAGCTTCGCCATGGGCGCCGGCGCCGATGTGGCAATCGAGGCGGCGGACGTTACCTTGATGCACGGCGACCTGCTGCACCTGGCCGACGCCATCCGCCTGTCGCGTGCCACCATGGGCAAGATCCGCCAGAACCTGTTCTTCGCCTTTGTCTACAACGTGCTGGGCATTCCGCTGGCGGCGCTGGGCCTGCTCAACCCGGTGATTGCCGGCGCGGCCATGGCGGCCAGCTCGGTATCTGTGGTGAGCAACTCGCTGTTGCTGCGCCGCTGGCGCTGATGCGGCCAACGCAGCCAAAGCAAAACGCCGTTCACTGTGCTGGTGAACGGCGTTTTGGGTTGCCTGCTGCTTACTGGGCGGCGGAGGCGTCTGGCGCCGGCTCTTCCACTTCCTGCCACGGCAGCTTGACTGCTTGCTTGTTGACCCGCAGCTCGCCGGCGGTAAAGCGCAGCGAGGTGGACAGCTGCCCGCCTTGGCGCTTGATCAGCTGCTGATGCTCCCATTCCGACAGCTGTGCCAGCAGCAGGCTTTGCGCCAGGCTGTCCACTTCGGCCATGTCCGGCTGGTCTTCGGCGCTGGCATCCACGGTGAACAGGTTGCGCGCCTGGGCAATTACCAGGTTCTGCAGTGTCTGCTCCGGCAGCTCGATGCTGGCCTGGGCGGTAAAGCGCTTCAGGAAGGCGATCGGGTCTTTCAGGTCGGCATCCTGCAGGCCATTCAGCGCCAGGCTGCCATTGGCCTTCACTTCGCCGCTGGGCAGGCGCAGGTAGAAGGTGTTCAGCTGCAGCTTGGGATCATTCTTCAGCAGCGGCAGACCCTGCTGCATGATGGTGTCGATATAGCGCTTGCGCAGCTCGGCCGGGTCCTTGCCTTCGAACGGTAGCTTGGACAGTGCCTGGTCCAGTTTCACCAGCGTGGGGCCGTGCAGATGGCTGGCGGATACGTCCAGCTTCAGCGGGCCGTAGATGCTGTCGTTGTAAGCGAAGCGGTCAAAGTTGAACTTGCCGCGGGTGTTGACGTACTCGTCCTGCTCGCTGGTAACGATCTGGTAGCCCAGCTTGTTCAGCTCCACCTGCGACGGGCGGAACTCGCCGGACGGGTTGATGAATTCGCCCACGCGCACCCGGCTCACCAGGTAGATCAGCTCGTTGAGCTTGATGCTGTAGGGGATGGCCTCGTTCCAGTTGAGCTTGATGTTGTCCACCGTCAGCTCGCTGGTGCCCAGTTTCACGCCGGTGGCGCCCGGGCGCACATCCGACAGGTACTTGATGCCGTTGAAGGCAAAGCGCCCCTTGGGGCCGGCCTGCAGCATGAAGCCGGGGGTGGTGGATTCCACCTGGTATTCGTGGAAGCCTTGCTGGTAGTCCACCTTCAGCGCGAAGCCCTGCCAGGTCATGCGTACCCCGGCCAGGGTTTCTTCATAGTCGAACTTGGGTACCGATACTTCCAGCTCGCCGCCGCCGGTCAGGCCCAGGCGGTTGATCACGGTAATCGGCTCGGCATCGCCAAAGAAGCGCTGCAGCGTCTTGCGCGTGCTGTCGCTCATCTCGAATTCGGTACGCACGATGGCGCGTGCCGGGCGCAGGTCGAAATCGAACAGGCCGGGCAGCAGGCCGTGCTTGACCTTGTGGTGGTAGCGCAGGGTGCCGGTGAACAGCGGGCGCAGGTTTTCCGGCAGCAGGCCGAGGTAGGGGCCGACTAGCTGCTTGTTCAGTTCCAGTTCGGTGGTTTCTTCCGAGGAGAACCAGCCGCGCGCGTAGCTGTGCGACTTGATGGTGAACACCGGCGACTGTGCAATCATGCGGTGTTGCTCGGCCAGGGTTTCCTCGGCCTTGCCGCCTGCCCAGTAGGCAAAGCCGCTGTATAGCGCAAAGGTAGCGAATAGGGCGCCACCGCCCAGTAGGAGACGATGCTTGGAGACGTTCACGGTCCGGCCTGGAAAGACAAATGAAGCGGCATCTTACCTTACCTGGCCGGGCTTATGAACTTGTGCACGCCCGCGATGGTCGCAAGTGACTGAAATCGGGTTGGTTTTTGCCGGATTATTAAGTGTAAAATGCACAATCGTGTGTAAACCTTGAGGTTTGACTATCAATATGGAATGGCTTAATGGTCTGATCGACCTGCCGTGGTGGGGCTACATCGTGGTGGCGCTGGTGCTGACTCACATCACCATTGCTTCCGTCACCATTTTCCTGCATCGCCACCAGGCGCACCGCGCACTGGATCTGCATCCGCTGCCCAGCCACTTCTTCCGTTTCTGGCTGTGGCTGACCACCGGCATGGTGACCAAGGAATGGGCGGCCATCCACCGCAAGCATCACGCCCGCTGCGAAACCGCCGATGATCCGCACAGCCCGCAAGTGCTGGGTATCCGCAAGGTGCTGTGGGAAGGTGCCGAGCTGTATCGCGCAGCCTGCAAGGATCGCAGCATCATGGACAAGTTTGGCCACGGCACGCCGGATGACTGGCTGGAGCGCAATGTCTACACCGCGCACAGCGGCAAGGGCATCCTGCTGATGCTGGCCATCGACGTGCTGCTGTTCGGCGCCGCCGGCCTTTCGGTATGGGCGGTGCAGATGATGTGGATTCCGTTCTTTGCCGCCGGCGTGATCAACGGTATTGGTCACTTCTGGGGCTATCGCAACTTCGAGAACGAAGACGCGGCTACCAATGTGCTGCCGTGGGGCATCCTGATCGGTGGCGAAGAGCTGCACAACAACCATCACACCTTCGGCACCTCGGCCAAGCTGTCCTACAAGTGGTACGAGTTCGATATCGGCTGGATGTATATCCGCAGCCTGGAAATCGTCGGCCTGGCCAAGGTGCGCAAGGTTGCGCCCAAGCTGGTGCAGGGCGTGTCGCGCGGCCAGATGGATCTGGAGCACCTGCAGGCCATCATCGCCAACCGCTATGCGGTGGCGTCGCGCTATGCCCGCGAGCTGAAGGCGGTGTACCGGGATGAAGTCGCGAAGCTGCACCTGCCGGAGCTGGGCAATACCGATCTGGCGCGCAAGATGAAGATCTGGCTGAAGCAGGACGCCAAGGACACGCCTGCTAGCGAGCGCGAGCAGCTGGCGGCGGTGCTGGCCAACAGCCAGGTGCTGACCACCGTGTACACCATGCGGCAGGAGCTTACCCGCTTGTGGGAGCGTTCCTCGCGTACCCGTGACGAGTTGCTGGCCGATCTGCAGGACTGGTGCAATCGCGCCGAGGCCAGCGGTATCGAGGCGCTGCAGCGCTTTGCCCGCAGCCTGCGCTCGGCCGCTGTTGCCTGAGCGCCTTGCGCAACAAGTCAAAGCCGGCCTGATGGCCGGCTTCTGGTTATTTCAAGGGTTGGCCGCATGGTGGCGCGCCAGTCGCCGCAACATTGCTGCGGTTGCTCCCCAGATGAAATAGTCGCCGTAGCGCAGCGCATAGTAGTGGCCGGCCACGCCATCGCGTACATAGGGGTGGCGCTCGTAGGCGGCGGTGTCTAGCGCCAGTGCCAGCGGCAGCGAGAATACCTCGGCCACTTCCTGTGGTGACGGCTGCGGCTGGAACGCGCCTTGCAGCAGCGCCAGCACCGGGGTGACGCGGTAGCCGGTAACGGTGTCGTAATGCGGCAGCTCGGCCACCACCCGCACCATGGCCGGCGGCAGGCCGACTTCTTCTTCCGCTTCGCGCAGTGCCGCCACGCGCGCGCTGGCATCCTCCGGCTCGATGCGGCCGCCGGGGAAGCTGATCTGCCCGGCGTGGTTGCGCAGGTGCGGGGTGCGGCGAGTCAGCATGATGCGCCATTCGCCATCCTGCCAGTGCACCGCCACCAGTACCGCCGCAGCCTTGGCGGGTGGCTGGCGCAGGCCAAGGCCTTCTTCATCCGCCACTTCCAGTCCGGCAAAACCGGCCAGCCAGCTGGCCATCGCCTCCGCATCCTGCCACATCATGTCACTCCGCCTTTCTGCGCCCGGCAATCTTGGGCAGCGCCAGCTCGCTCCAGTGCGCCAGCAGGCGCAGCGCCACGCCGCCGGCAAATACCAGCTGGACAGCCAGCAGATGGTCCCAGCCCAGTTCCGCCAGTACATACAGTACCGCAGCAACCAGGATGGACACCGTGCCGTAGAAATCCTTGTGCAGGATGAATGGCACATCGTTCACCATCATGTCGCGTACAATGCCGCCACCCACCGCGGTGACAAAGCCCAGCAGGATCACGCCAAAGGCGTTGAGGTGGTACTCCACCCCCAGTTTGGCACCGGCCAGGCTGAACGCTACCAGGCCAATGGAATCGGCAATGATGAACAGCCGGGTGAGGGCTTCATTTTCACGTTTGTGCAGCCGGGCGGCCAGCGCGAACAGCATGCTCAGCGTAATGATTACCAGGCTGGTATTGCCGAGGAATACCTGCGGCATGCGGCCAACCAGGATGTCGCGGATGATGCCGCCGCCAATGGCGGTGAGCAGGGTGACAATGACGATGCCCAGCAGGTCCAGGTGCTTGCGCACCCCCAGCAGGTAGCCGGAAATGGCGAACGCCACGGTGCCGATGGCGGCGTAGCCGTCGAAATCCAGCAGATAGCGCCAGACGGGATCCATATTCATCTTCTTTCAATGACAAACGCCAGGCTCGCGGGCCTGGCGTCTGGTGGGCAACAGTCTGACCTTAACGGCGCATCGAATCGAAGAACGCCAGGTTGGACTTGGTGGCCCGCAGTTTGTCGAGCATGAACTCCATCGCTTCCAGGTCATCCATCGGGTACAGCAGCTTGCGCAGCACCCAGATGCGCTGCAGCTGTTCCTGCGGAATCAGCAGCTCTTCGCGGCGGGTGCCGGAGCGGTTGATGTTGATGGCCGGGAAGATCCGCTTTTCCGCCATGCGGCGGTCAAGGTGGATTTCCATATTGCCAGTGCCCTTGAATTCTTCGTAGATCACATCATCCATGCGCGAGCCGGTATCTACCAGCGCGGTGGCGATGATGGTCAGCGAGCCGCCTTCCTCGATGTTACGGGCGGCGCCGAAGAAGCGCTTCGGGCGCTGCAGCGCGTTGGCGTCCACGCCACCGGTCAGTACCTTGCCGGAAGCCGGGATCACGGTGTTGTAGGCGCGCGCCAAACGGGTGATGGAGTCCAGCAGGATCACCACGTCCTTCTTGTGTTCCACCAGGCGCTTGGCCTTCTCGATCACCATCTCGGCAACCTGCACGTGGCGGGTAGCCGGTTCGTCGAAGGTGGAAGACACCACTTCGCCCTTCACCGAACGCTGCATCTCGGTCACTTCTTCCGGGCGTTCGTCGATCAGCAGCACGATCATCTCCACTTCCGGATGATTGCTGGTGATGGCGTGGGCGATGTGCTTGAGCATCACGGTCTTGCCGGACTTCGGCGGCGCCACCAGCAGGCCGCGCTGGCCTTTGCCGATCGGCGCGATCAGGTCGATCAGGCGGCTGGTGATGTTTTCCTCGCCGCGAACGTCACGCTCCAGGTTCAGGCGCTCGGTCGGGAACAGCGGGGTGAGGTTTTCGAACAGGATCTTGTTCTTGGCCTGCTCCGGCGGGCCGCCATTCACCTTGTCCACCTTCACCAGCGCAAAGTAGCGCTCGCCTTCCTTCGGGGTACGGATCTCGCCCTCGATGGTGTCGCCGGTGTGCAGGTTGAAACGGCGGATCTGCGACGGGCTGACATAGATGTCATCCGGGCCGGCCAGGTAGGAGGAGTCCGGGCTGCGCAGGAAGCCGAAGCCGTCCGGCAGCACTTCCAGCGTACCTTCGCCGAAGATGCTTTCGCCTTTTTTGGCCTGGTTTTTCAGAAGCGCAAAGATCAGGTCCTGCTTGCGCAGGCGGCTGGCAGCGTCGATTTCATTGGCAATTGCCATTTCGACGAGTTCGCTCACATGCGTACGCTTGAGATCAGTGAGATGCATAGTGTGTGCTGTCGGACGTTAATGTCACAAGGACGGCGCGGGCGCCGGTTGGAAACACGGAAGGGAGATATGAATCGAGCGGCCATCAGCCGCTCGTAAGGACTATCGGGAAGATAGTAGATGTGACGCCGCCTTGTCAACGCAAAACGGCAAACAGCCCGCCATGACATGACATGGCGGGCTGTCAGAACAACAGGCTTACAGCTGGGCGTTCAGGAACTCGATCAGCTGGGTCTTGGACAGCGCGCCCACCTTGGTGGCAGCCACTTCGCCGTTCTTGAACAGCATCAGGGTAGGGATGCCGCGGATGCCGAACTTCGGCGGGGTGGCTTCGTTCTGGTCGATGTTCAGCTTGGCCACGGTCAGGCGGCCCTGGTATTCCTTGGCCACGTCGTCCAGGATCGGGGCGATCATCTTGCACGGGCCGCACCATTCTGCCCAGTAATCCACCAGTACCGGAGCCTGTGCCTTCAGAACGTCCTGCTCAAAGGAATCGTCGGTAACGTGCAGAATCAGCTCGCTGCTCATGGGGTAGTCCTCTCGTGGATATTGTGGATGTGCGATTGCGGGATGTTAGCAACTCGCCCCGATAGCGGCAACCCTGCTGCCGGCGCGCCCTTTGCGGCCAACATGCAAGAAACGAGACTGTCCGACAATTGCTGGTTATAATGCCGCGCTAAATCGGATTGAAGAGGATTCAATATGGGTTTCCTGCAAGGCAAGAAGATCCTGATCACCGGGATGATTTCCAATCGTTCCATCGCCTACGGTATCGCTCAGGCCTGTCATCGCGAAGGCGCCGAACTGGCCTTTACCTACGTGGTGGACAAGCTGGAAGATCGCGTGCGCGAAATGGCCGCCGACTTCGGCAGCAGCCAGGTATTCCGCTGCGACGTGCAGAACGACGACGAAATCAACCAGTTGTTCGTTGATCTGGGCAAATCCTGGGACGGGCTGGACGGCCTGGTGCACGCCATTGCCTTCGCCCCGCGTGAATCGCTGGAAGGCGACTTCCTGGATGCGCTGTCCCGCGAAGCGTTCCAGACTGCACACGATGTGTCCGCCTATAGCTTCCCGGCACTGGCAAAAGCTGCCCGCCCGATGATGCAGGGCCGCAACGGCGCGCTGCTGACCCTGTCCTACCTGGGCGCGGTACGTGCTATCCCGAACTACAACGTGATGGGTCTGGCCAAGGCCAGCCTGGAAGCCTCGGTTCGCTTCATGGCTGCCAGCCTGGGCAAGGACGGCATCCGTGTGAACGGTATTTCCGCCGGCCCGATCAAGACCCTGGCTGCTGCCGGCATTTCCGGCTTTGGCAAGCTGCTGAGCATTGCTGCCGGCCAGTCCTGCCTGCGCCGCAACGTAACCACCGAGGAAGTGGGCAACACCGCCGCCTTCCTGCTGTCGGACCTGTCGTCCGGCATCACCGGTGAAATCACCTACGTTGATGCCGGCTTCAGCATCAACTCGATGAACGTGCCGGACGCCTGAGCAGTCAGGTAGCCGTAACGAAAAACAGGGCGATCCAGTGGATCGCCCTGTTTTGTTTTGGCGCGCCGCGTTCAGCCGGCGAAACGCATCGACAGATCCACCGCACGCACGTCCTTGGTGAGCTTGCCGATGGAGATGCGGTCGACGCCGGTTTCGGCAATGGCGCGCACGCTGGCCAGCTCCACGCCGCCAGAGGCTTCCAGCTCGGCGCGGCCGGCGGACAGGCGCACCGCCTCGCGCATATCGTCCAGCGACATATTGTCCAGCAGGATCAGCGTGCAGCCGGCGGCCAGCGCCTCCTGCAGCTCGGCCAGGTTTTCCACTTCCACCTGGATGCTCACCCCGGCCGGCACCAGCGCGCGGGCATTGGCTAGTGCGGCGGTGATGCTGCCGGCGGCCATGATGTGGTTTTCCTTGATCAGCACGCCGTCGTACAGACCGATGCGCTGGTTCATGCCACCGCCGACGGTGACTGCGTATTTCTGCGCCAGGCGCATGCCGGGCAGGGTCTTGCGGGTATCGAGGATGCGCGCTCGGGTGCCGGCGATGGCATCCACGTAGCGGCGGGTTTCCGTGGCTACCGCCGACAGCGTCTGCAGCATGTTCAGCGCGGTGCGCTCGGCGGTAAGCAGCGCACGTGCCGGGCCGCTGATCTCGCACAGGCACTGGCCGGCTGCCACCTTGTCGCCTTCGGCCACCTGCCAGCGCACCTGGCAGCGCGCGTCCACCTGGCGGAAGGCTTCGTCGAACCAGGCAATGCCGCAGATCACCGCGTCCTCCCGGGCAATCACGCGGGCGCTGCCCTGGCTGTCGGCGGCAATCAGCAGCGCGGTCCAGTCCTGCTGGCCAATGTCTTCTGCCAGCGCGTCGCTGATCAGACGGGTGATGTGATGGAAGGCGGGAAGCGTGGGCATTATCGATTTCCTGAACAAAAGGTTGGCCGCATTTTAGCGCGATTGCCGTTGCGCCGCCCCTGCCTTGCCGCATGGCCACTGCTATCATGCAGGGCGGTAAAAAAACTGCCGCTGGCAAGACGAAAGGGAACCATGAACTTTGTGGCCAGTCAGTTTCCGGCATGGGTGCTGTGGAGCGCCAACGGGCTGAGCGTGCTGTTGCTGCTGTTTGCTGCCAGCCGGGTGGCGTGGCGCCAGCTGGACGGGCAAGCCGCCAATGCCTGGCTGGGTGCCTGCGTGGTACTGCTGGGTTTCTGGCTGGGGCGTGCCGGGCTGGAGCCGGGGCTGAGTTTCCATCTGCTGGGCGGCACGGTGTTTACCTTGCTGATGGGGCCGGCGCTGGCGCTGCTGGCACTGGCAGCGGTGCTGCTGGGGCTGGCCGCTGGCGGACAGCTTGAGTGGCTGGCGCTGGGGCTGAATTTTCTGCTCAGCCTGCTGCCGCCGGTGCTGCTGACCAGCCTGCTGTTGCGCCTTGCCCAGCGGCGTTTTGCGGCCAACGTGTTCGTGTACGTGTTCGTGAATGCGTTCCTTTGCGGGGCGGCGAGTCTGTTGCTGGCGGCGGCGTGCGGCCTGACGGCACTGGTGCTGGCCGGAGCCTATCCGCTGGAGCATGTGCTGGAAAACGCCTTGCCATACTATTTTCTGCTGGCCTGGTCGGAGGCATTCACCAGTGGCCTGGTGCTGGCGATCCTGGTGGTGTACCGGCCGCACTGGGTGGCAACTTTTGATGATGCGCGCTATCTGGATAAGCAGTAGCGGCTGACAATACGGGGAGACGGACCATGCAGTTTGCGTTCTGGGCGGTGCTGTTTGCGGCAGTGCTGCCATTGCTGTGGGCGGCGGTGGCCAAGTCCGGTGGTGGCTATGACAACCACGCGCCGCGTGCCTATCTCGACAAGCTGTCCGGTTGGCGCCAGCGCGCGCAGTGGGCGCAGCTGAATGCCTGGGAGGCGCTGACACCGTTTGCCGCCGGGGTGATCATTGCCACTCTGCAGCGGGTGCCGGCGGAGCGTATCGATGCCGCGGCGCTGATTTTTGTGCTGGCACGGCTGGGGCATGGTTTCTGCTATATCGCCGACAAGGCGGCGCTGCGCTCGCTGCTGTGGATGCTGGGTTTCGGCAGCGTGGTGTATCTGTTCATGCTGGCGGCGCACCTGCTGTAAACGTTGCCAAAACACATGCGGCCAACCCGAGGGTTGGCCGCATGTGTTTTGGGCACCTCGAAAAATACCAGCTTTTGTCGCGATACTGCGTTGCTCGCGAAAAATTTCTCCTTACATATCAAACATATGCTGCGGCAAAATTTTCCGCTCACGCCTTGTCTCGCTTAGAAATCCGGGTTTTTCGAGGTGCCCTTTTCTCGCTAGCTCGGCATCAGAGCACGATAGGTTCCGGCTCCAGCAGTACGCCATAGCGTTCGCGCACGCTGTGTTGCACCTTCTGTGCCAGCGCCCACATCTGGCTGCCGCTGGCCTGGCCGTGATTCACCAGTACCAGCGCCTGGCGCGCGTGCACGCCGGCGTCGCCATCGCGGTAGCCTTTCAGCCCCGCCTGGTCGATCAGCCAGCCGGCGGCCAGCTTCACGCTGCCATCGGCCTGCGGGTAGTGCGGCAGGGTAGGGAAGCGTGCCAGCAGCGCGTCGGCCTCGGTCTGGCTGACTACCGGGTTCTTGAAGAAGCTGCCGGCATTGCCGAGCTCGGCCGGGTTCGGCAGCTTGCTCTGACGGATGGCGATTACCGCCGCGCTGACCTGCTGCGCGCTGGGTTCCTCACCCGCGCCCATGGCGGCCAGCTGCTGGTGCAGGTCGCCATAGCCGATGCGCGGGCTGAAGCTGCGCTGCAGGCGGAAACGCACCGCGGTTACCAGTACCTGACCGGCCAGTTCCTGCTTGAAAATGCTGTCGCGGTAGGCAAAGCGGCAAGCGGCATTGTCCAGCACCAGCTCGCGCCCGTCGTGGCGCAGGTCGGCGCATACCACTTCATGTAGCTGGTCCTTCACTTCCACGCCGTAGGCACCGATGTTCTGGATCGGGCTGGCGCCCACGGTGCCGGGAATCAGGCTGAGGTTTTCCAGCCCGCTCCAGCCCTGGGCCAGGGTGTATTGCACGAAATCGTGCCAGTTCTCGCCGGCGGCGGCCTCCACCAGCACGCTGTCGCCGTCGTCGGTCAGCAGGCGGATGCCCTTGAGGGCCACCTTGATCACCAGCCCGGGGTAGTCTCGGGTGAACAGCAGGTTGCTGCCGCCGCCCAGCCACAGCACCGGGCCCTGGCGGTAGGCGTCGCTGGCCAGAATGGCCGGCAGTTGTGCCGGATCGTCCAGCACGCAGAAGTTGGCCGCATGCACGTTCATGCCGAAGGTGTTCAGTGCGCGCAGCGGGTAGTGGTGATGTAGTACGGGATTCATTTAGGCCTTCAAGCAGTTTGACGATGCAGCCGTTGCCGGCTGACGTGCGCCAGATAGCTTACCAGCAGCAGGGCGGCCGTGCTCAGGCTGATCACCAGTGCAGCCCAGAAGCCATGCACCCCCATCTGTGGCGAGCCCAGCCCCAGCCAGGCCCCCAGCAGCAGGCCGAAGCCCCAGAACGATACGATATGGATCAGCATGGGGATGGAGGTGATCTTGTAACCGCGCAGCGCGCTGGAGGCGATGGTCTGCATGGCATCGGTCAGCTGGTAAATGGCGGCGAACAGCATCAGCGAGCCGCCCAGCATGATCACAGCCGGGTCGGTACTGTACAGCTGCATGATGTCGTAGCGGCCAAATAGCGCCAGCAGCATGGTCAGCGTGGCCATGGCCAGTCCCAGCGCCAGGCTGACGCCGCAGGCCAGCCGTGCCAGGCGATAGTCGCCAGCCCCCACGTTCTGGCCGACGCGGATGGTGGCGGCAGTGCCGATGCTTTGCGGAATCATGTAGATCACGGTAGAGAAGTTGATCACCGTCTGGTGGGTGGCCACCACGGTGGTGCCCAGCTTGGCGATCAGCAGCGCGATGAAGGAAAACAGGCTCACTTCCACAAAGAACGACAGCCCGATGGGCAGCCCCAGCTTGAGGAAGGCCGGAAAGCGCTGCCACTCTGGAGCCACCAGCCCGCGGCACAGGCCGTAGGGCTGGAACACGCGATGATGCTTGATATACAGGTACAGCGCCGTGGCATTGAACACGAACACGGCACCGGTGGCCCAGCCGCAGCCGGCGCCGCCCAATGCCGGCAGGCCGTACAGGCCGTGGATCAGCGCGTAGTTGAGCGGGATGTTCAGCAGCAGGCCGCAGATGCTTACCACCATCAGAGGGCGGGTATGGCCGAGGCTGCTGGCAAACGCTGCCAGCGCACGGTGCAGGATGGCTGCCGGCATGCCCATGGCGGCGCCATCGATGAACAGCATCGCCTTGTCCTCCACCTCGGCAGGCAGGTCCAGCCACAGTCGCAGCAGCGGTTGCACCGCCAGCATCAGCAGTGCGCCGAAGATGCCCAGCAGCAGGCCGAACCACAGCCCCTGGCGCGCGGTGTCGCCAAGCTGGGTGGTATCGCCGCGGCCGTGCTGTTGCGCCAGGATGGGGTTGAGCGCCGCGGCCACGCCGATCAGCGTCACGTACATGGTGACGAACACGCTGGCGCCCAGCGACACCGCCGCCAGATCGGCAGTGCCGACGCGGCCGGCCATCACGGTATCGACAAAACCGGTGCCCACCTGCGCCATCTGCGCCACCATCATCGGCAGCGCCAGCTGGATCAGCAGCACGGCTTCATGGCGCAGCACCCGCCATGGGGTGCGGTTCAGTTCAAACAGCATGGGCAGTGTCCCGGTGGGCAAAGGACGCTCATTATAAGCGCCTGTTGCCACTGGCATGGCGGGGTTGGCCGCAGGCTGTACGTGACTGTCGCTTTGGTGCTGCCGTATTGCTCAGTCGAAGCGTGCAGGCGGGTCGCAGCGCAGGTGGCAGCTGATGATCAGTTCCTTGCCGAAGCGGGCGTTGATGTTCAGCGCCTCGGTCAGCGTCAGGTCGTCGATGTGCAAAGTGCCTTGCTGCAGGGAAATGTCCAGATTGCGCTCGGTGGCATAGGCGGCCAGCTCGGTGAGTTGCGGCCTGGCGGCGCTGGCCAGCGCGCGGGCGGTGAGCGTGCCGCGCAGTGCCGGAGTGCTGGCTTGCGGGGCGGTGTTGAAGTCGGTGTAGCGGTCTTCCTGGCAGTCGTACATGGCAGTCTCCGTGGCATGGTGCGCGCCCGGTGGAAGCCGAGCGACGCTTTAGCAGAATTTCGATGGCGCCCTGCAAGTTGTCGATTAACTCGGCGCGTGAACCCATGTCCGTTTTTGGCTGCTGCAATGCAAAAACCCGCTGTGACCAGATAAGGGCAGCAGCGGGTTAGGCGTGTGCTCTTAGCTGGTATTTGTCAGGCGCCCCGCAAGCAGCAAAAATCGGCGCAGGCCACCAAGTTAGAGCAGGCGGTGGGCGAATGTCAAGCATTGTGTCGGCATCAGGCTGGAGGCAAGCGGTGGTATCGGGCTATAATCCCGCGCTCAAGCCCACGCCGGCATGCGCCGCGCAGCTCACTTCCAGATAACACTCCCATGATCCGCAAATTGTTCAGTCGCGTATTCGACTTGTCCGGCAACCGCGCCGCCAACAAAACCAAACCTCGCGTGATGTCGCTGGCACAGCATGGCGTGCGCCGCGACGGCGTCAGCAATGCCGCGTTGCGGGTGGTATCGCGGCTGCAGGAGGCCGGTCATGCTGCCTATGTGGTGGGTGGCGCAGTGCGCGACTTGCTGCTGGGCGTCACGCCCAAGGATTTCGACATCGCCACCAGCGCCACGCCGGAAGAGGTGCACCACCTGTTCCGCCGCTCGCGCATCATCGGCCGCCGCTTCCGCATCGTGCACGTGATGATGGGGCCGGAAACCATCGAGGTGACCACCTTCCGTGGCGGCGAGATCGGCAAGACCAGCGACAGCGGCCGCATCATGGCGGACAACACCTACGGTAGCCAGGCCGAGGATGCACAGCGCCGCGATTTCACCGTCAATGCGCTGTTCTACAACCCCACCGATGAAACCATCATCGACTACCACCATGGCGTGAAGGACCTGCACGCCAGGAAGCTGGTGATGATCGGCCAGCCGGCACGCCGTTACCAGGAAGACCCGGTGCGCATGCTGCGTGCGGTGCGCCTGGCCGCCAAGCTGGGTTTCGAGATCGACGAACATACCCGCAAGCCGATTGCCTCGCATGCCGGCTTGCTGAAGAACGAGCCGCCGGCGCGGCTGTTCGACGAGCTGCTCAAGCTGCTGCACTCCGGCCAGGCCTACGCCTGTCTGCAGAAGCTGCGCGATGAAGGCCTGTCGCGCGGCATCTTCCCGCTGTTGGATGCGGTGCTGGACGAAAAGGGCGGCGAGGCTTTCCTCAAACTGGCGCTGGCCAATACCGACGAGCGCGTGCGCGCCGACAAGCCGGTATCGGTGGGCTTCATGTTGGCCGCATTGCTGTGGGCGCAGGTGAACAACCGCTGGCAGGCCAATATCGCGCGTGGCGACAAGTCGCTGCCGGCGCTGATGCTGGCGATGAGCGAGGTGGAATCGTTGCAGGACAACGATTTCGCCATTCCGCGCCGCTTCTCCGCCACCATGCGCGAGATCTGGTCGCTGCAGCCGCGCTTCGAAAGCCGTGGCGGCGCACGGCCGTTCCGCTTCCTCGAGCAGCCGCGCTTCCGCGCTGCCTTCGACTTCTACAGCTTGCGCGCCGAAGTGGGCGAGGTGCCGCACGACATGGTGCAGTGGTGGTCCGAGTTCCAGGATGCCGACCACAACACGCGCCAGGAACTGATCGCCGAGGCCGCGGCTGCCGCCAAGGAGCTGGGCGAGGGTGGCGATGCGCAGCGCAAGAAGCGCCGTCGCCGCCGTCGCGGCCCAGCGCGCACTACCGAGGGCGGCGAGGCGTGAAGCGTGCGGTGATCGCACTGGGCAGCAACCTGGATAATCCGGTGGCCCAGGTGGAGGCGGCACTGGCCGCCATTGCTGCACTGCCGGGCGTGCGCCTCACGCGTCGTTCGTCCTGCTACCGCACCGCGCCGGTAGGCTATGCCGAGCAGCCGGATTTCATCAATGCGGTGTGCGAAGTGGAAAGCGCGCTGCCGCCGGCCGAGCTGCTGGCCGCCTTGCTGCGCGTGGAACAGGATTTCGGCCGCGTGCGCACCTTCCGCAACGCGCCGCGTGTGCTGGACCTGGATCTGCTGCTGGTGGAAGGCGTGAGCCAGCAGGACGATTTTCTTACCCTGCCGCATCCGCGCATGCATGAGCGTGCCTTCGTGATGCTGCCGCTGGCCGAAATGGCGCCGGAATGGCGCATCGGCACACTGGGGACTGCCGCCGAGCTTGCGGCCAACCTCGACGCTGGCGGTGTGACCCGCCTGGCGTGAGCTGACTTCGGGAGAACAAGGCATGACGCAACTGCGTTACGTGGTGGTGGAAGGCCCGATCGGCGCCGGCAAATCGCAGCTGGCCCGCCGGCTGGCGGATTACTGGTCGGTACGGCTGCTGGCCGAGGCGCCGGAGCAGAACCCGTTCCTGGAGCGTTTTTACCGCCACCCGCCGTATCACGCGCTGGCCACCCAGCTGTCGTTCCTGATGCAGCGTGCCGATGCCGCGCACGGCATGCTGCACGGCGACCTGCTGGCCGCGCCGCTGGTGTCCGACTTCCTGTTCGACAAGGACGAGCTGTTCGCCAGCAAGACGCTGGATGCCGATGAACTGGCCATCTACCGCCGCATCGTGCAGCGTTTCCTGCCGGAATACCCGGTGCCGGACCTGGTGATCTACCTGCAGGCCTCGGCCGATACCGTGGCTGGCAGGCTGGCCGCGCGCGCCGCCGCCAGCGAGCTGCCGCCGATGCCGGAAGGCTATGTGCAGCGCATGCACGAGGCCTACAGTGCCTTCTTCCACAATTACGAGGCGGCGCCGCTGCTGATCGTGAACACCGACAACCTCGATCTGGTTGAAGGTAATGAAGATTTCGAGCTATTGTTGCGCTGCATCACGGAAATGCGTGGTCAGCGCAGTTACTTCAACAAGGGGCTCTGAACCCGGTGCGCGACCGCGGCCACAAGCGGCGTTTCGCCACTGGAAGCAACGAGGACACACTAAAAATATGAAAGTCACCGTCAATACGCTGCAGCAGATGGCAGCGGAAGGTCAGAAGATCGCCATGCTGACCTGCTACGACGCCAGCTTCGCCACCCTGCTGGATGAAGCCGGCGCGGATATCCTGCTGGTCGGCGATTCGCTGGGCATGGTGATGCAGGGCGAGGACTCCACCCTGCCGGTTTCCATGCCGGAAATGGAATACCACACCCGCTGTGTGGCCCGCGGAGCCAAGCGCGCCATGGTGCTGGCCGACATGCCGTTCGGCAGCTACCAGGAAAGCCCGGCCCAGGGCTTTGCCAATGCCGCCCGCCTGATGCAGGCCGGCGCCCACATGGTGAAGATCGAAGGCGGCGCCTTCATGGCGGAAACCGTGCGCTTCCTGGTGCAGCGCGGCGTGCCGGTGTGCGCCCACATCGGCCTTACCCCGCAGTTCGTGAATACCTTTGGCGGCTACAAGGTGCAGGGCAAGAGCGAAAGCGATGCCGAGCGCCTGCTGGCCGATGCCCGCGCGCTGGCCGAAGCTGGCGCCAGCCTGGTGCTGATGGAGTGCGTGCCGGCAGCGTTGGCCGCACGCATCAACCGCGAATGCGGCGTACCCACCATTGGCATCGGCGCCGGCCCGGACGTATCCGGCCAGGTGCTGGTGATCTACGACGTGCTGGGCGTGTACCCGGGCAAGAAAGCCCGTTTCGTGAAGAATTTCATGGCCCAGGCGCACAGCATCCAGGGTGCGGTAACTGGCTACGTCGCCGCGGTGAAGGATGGTTCCTTCCCGGCACCCGAACACTGTTTCTGAGGTCCGCATGCAAGTCATTCGCAGTATTGCCGAACTCCGCGCCTGGCGCCGCAGCGCTGGCCGCGTCGCTTTCGTGCCCACCATGGGCAACCTGCATGCCGGCCACCTGGCGCTGGTAACGGAAGCGCATCAGCGCGCCGACAAGGTAGTGGTGAGCATCTTCGTCAACCGGCTGCAGTTCGGCCAGGGCGAGGATTTCGACGCCTATCCGCGCACTTTTGCCGACGATAGCGCCAAGCTGGAAGCCGCCGGGGTGGACGTGCTGTTCTTCCCGGACGAGCGCGAGCTGTACCCGCGCATCAAGCAGGATTTCAACGTAGAGCCGCCGCATATCCAGAACGAGCTGTGCGGCGCTTTCCGCCCCGGTCATTTCCGCGGCGTGGCCACGGTGGTGAGCAAGCTGTTCAACATCGTGCAGCCGGACGTGGCCTGCTTTGGCAAGAAGGACTTCCAGCAGCTGCACGTGATCCGCGCCATGGTGGACGATCTGAACATGCCGATCGAGATCGTACCGGTGGATACCGGCCGTGCCGATGACGGCCTGGCACTATCCTCGCGCAATGGCTACCTCAGCGCCGAAGAGCGTGCCGAGGCGCCGCGCCTGTACCGCAACCTGGCGGCGATCCGCGATGCGCTGTGCGCTGGCGACAGCAACTACGCGGCGCTGGAGAAAACCGCCTGCGACGACCTGGCCGCCCACGGCTGGCGGGTGGACTACGTGGAAATCCGCCAGGCCGATACCCTGGAAGTCGCCCATGCCGGCGAGCCGCGCCTGGTGGTGCTGGCTGCCGCGCGGCTGGGCAAGACCCGCCTGATCGACAATATCGAAGTCACGCGCTGAGGCGCGTAGAAGGAAAACCGCCATGCAGCGTTCCATGCTGAAATCCAAGCTCCACCGTGTCACCACCACCCATGCCGAACTGCACTACATCGGCTCCTGCGCCATCGACGAGAACCTGCTGGAAGCCGCCGATATCAAGGAATACGAAGAGGTGCAGATCTGGAACGTGACCAATGGCGAGCGCTTTGCCACCTACGCCATCCGCGCCGAGCGCGGCTCCGGCGTGATCTCGGTGAACGGCTCCGCCGCCCGCCGCGCCGCGCCGGGCGACCTGCTGATCATCGCCTCGTTCGCCGCCTACGAGGACAGCGAGCTGGCGAACCACTCGCCCAAGCTGGTGTTCGTGGACGACAACAACGTGATTACCGAGCTGAAGGGTGCTACCCCGGTACAGCCGGCGTAAACGTTCGGCACTCAAATATCATTAAAGCCCGGCTGAAAATGCCGGGCTTTTTCTTTATATTCAACTTATGACAGGCAAACTGACGCTTGTTTGGCTTGCAAGCTGGCAATTGCGCAGCATCCGGCTATAGTTTTCTAACCGGCTGATTTGACAGGGAGAAAGCGCCATGCAAGGAAGATGTCTGTGCGGTAGCGTGCGCTATCGGGTGCGCGGCCAGGCCTACCATGTCACCCACTGTCATTGTGCTTCCTGCCGGCTGGCCAGCGGTGCAGCATTCGTTACCTGGTTTACCGTGCGGGCGCTGGAACTGGAGTGGCATGGTGAGGTTCGCCATTACCAGTCTTCCATGGGCGTGCAACGTGGTTTCTGCCCGCGCTGCGGTACTACGCTGAGCTACCGGCATGAGGCCTCACCGGACGAAATCGACCTTACCGCCGCCACGCTCAACGACCCGGAGCAGCTGGAGCCGGAGGACCATAGCTGGACCCAGGACATGCTGGGCTGGATGCGCATGCTGCCACTGCTGCCGCGCCATCGGCGCCATCGCCAGTACGACCATAGCGCCTGATAGGTTGGCCGCAGCCGAAAGCTGCGACCAACGCAGGTTTACAGCAGGGCCGTGGCGGAAACCAGCACACCGTCTTCGTCGGCATACAGCCACTGGCCAGGCACGAAATCCACGCCGCCAAAGTTCACTGTCAGCTCGCGCGTGCCTTCATTGCGCTTCACCGACTTCTTCGGGTTGGTGGCCAGCGCACGCACGCCCAGCGGCAGCGCATTGATGGCCACCGAATCACGGATGCACCCGTGGATCACCACGCCCTCCCACTGGTTCTTCACCGCCAGCTCGGCAATCTGGTCGCCCAGCAGCGCGCAGCGCAGCGAGCCGCCACCATCCACCACCAGCACCTTGCCCTTGCCCGGCTCCGCCAGCACTTCGCGCACCAGGGTGTTGTCCTCGAACAGTTTCAGGGTAACGATCTGGCCGGAAAAGCGTGCTCGCGCGCCGTAGCTTTGCAGCATCGGCAGCAGCACGGCTACCTTGCCTTCGTTGGCGTCGTACAGATCGGTGGTGAGGAAGCTCATGGTTTCTCCTTGCTGTGGCGTAGGTGTTGATGGGGAAAGGGATGCTTGCCGTGGCGTGGGGAGCGCTGCTTTGCCCACCCTGCGAGCGTGATCGGCAAAAAAAAGCCGCCCATGCGGGCGGCCGGTATCTCAGTTCAGGCGCAATGGCACGAACAGCGTGCTGTCCTGGCGCCGCACCAGCAGTGCGACATTGCCGTTGGCGCTGGCGAGTGCGCGCTCGAATGACTTGATGTTGGTGATCTCGGTCTGGTTGAGGCCGATGATCACGTCACCGTTCATCAGCCCGGCCTGGGCAGCCACGCCCTGTGCCTTCTGCACTACCAGGCCGCCGCGCAGCCCCAGCGTCTGCTTGTCGTCGGCGCTCAACTCGGCCAGCGTCAGCCCCAGCTTGCCGAACTGGTAGCTTTGCGGTGTGGAAGGCGCGGGTTCCGCGGGCTGGGCGGCCTGCTCGCCGGCCAGTTCGGCCAGGGTGGCTTCCACGTTCTGCTCATTGCCCTTGCGCCATACGCCCAGCTTGATGCGGGTACCCGGTGGCTGGTCGCCCACCATGCGCGGCAGGTCGCGCGAACTGTCCACGATCTGGCCGTTCAGGCGCAGGATGATGTCGCCGATCTGGATGCCGGCACGACTGGCCGGGCCATTCGGCTCCACGCGCACCACCAGCGCGCCGCGCGGGCGGTCCAGGCCGAAGGATTGCGCCAGTTCCTGGGTAACTTCCTGGATATGTACGCCCAGCTGGCCACGGCTTACCTTGCCGCTGCTCTTCAGCTGTTCGGCCACCTTCATGGCGATATCGATCGGAATGGCGAAGGAAATGCCCATGAAGCCACCAGAGCGGCTGTAGATCTGCGAGTTGATGCCGACGACTTCGCCGCGCAGGTTGAACAGCGGGCCACCGGAGTTGCCGGGGTTGATCGCCACGTCGGTCTGGATGAACGGCACATAGCTTTCGTCCGGCAGGCTGCGGCCCTTGGCCGAGACGATGCCGGCGGTGACGGTGTTGTCAAAGCCGAACGGCGCGCCGATGGCGGCCACCCATTCGCCCACCTTCAGTCCGTCCGGGGCACCGATGCGGACGATGGGCAGGTTGGCCGCATCCACCTTCAGTACCGCCACGTCGGTACGTTTGTCCAGGCCCACCAGCTTGGCGCGCAGCTCGCGCTTGTCGGTGAGCATCACCTTGATCTGGTTGCCACCGGCCACTACGTGGGCATTGGTCAGGATGTAGCCATCGGCCGACAGGATGAAGCCGGAGCCGAACGATACGCTTTCGGAAGGCGGCGGTTCCTGCTGCTGATTGGGATTGGGCATGTAGCGGCGGAAGAACTCGTAGAACGGGTCGTCCTCCGGTACCGGGATCGGCAGGTCGCTGCTGGGGGTGGCCTGGCTGCTGCTTTCGCTGCGCACGGCCTGGATGTTCACCACGGCCGGGCCTTCACGCTCCACCAGCTGGGTAAAGTCGGGCAGCAGCATCTGCACGCTGCCGTCGGCCTTGGCTGGTACGGCCACCGGTGCACCCTGGTTGTCATCCTTGAACAGGGCTTCGATCTTGCCGCAGCCGGCCAGCGATACCAGCAGCGCGCTGGCGATGGCGAGGCGGGTATAACTCTTCACCTGACACAATCCTTTTGCATGAAGTGGGCCTGGCCTGCCGGTTGGCAAGCTGCCCGGGGCATTTGCTGCTGAGGTGGCGGCAAATGCCGGTAAATCAACCACTAGCGAGCATCATACGGTTTTTGCCGGGAATTCGCACAGATCGACAATCACGCAGCGCTCGCACTCCGGCTTGCGCGCCTTGCAGACATAGCGCCCGTGCAGGATAAGCCAGTGGTGGGCATCCAGTTTGTATTCGGCGGGTACGAAACGTAACAGTTTGTCCTCCACCTCGCGCACGTCTTTTCCCGGAGCGATGCGGGTGCGGTTGGCCACGCGGAAGATATGGGTGTCCACCGCGATGGTGGGCTGGCCGAAGGCAGTGTTCAGCACCACGTTGGCGGTCTTGCGGCCAACGCCGGGCAGCGCTTCCAGCGCCTCGCGGGTTTGCGGTACTTCGCCGTCGTACTGCTCCACCAGGATGCGGCAGGTGGCTACCGTGTTTTTTGCCTTGGTGCGGAACAGGCCGATGGTCTTGATGTAATCGCTCACGCCTTCCTCGCCCAGCGCCAGCATGGCGCGCGCGGTGGGAGCTACCTGGAACAGCACGCGGGTGGCCTTGTTGACGCCCACGTCGGTGGCCTGCGCCGACAGCAGCACGGCGATCAGCAGCTGAAACGGGCTGGCGTATTCCAGTTCGGTGGTGGGGTGCGGGTTGTGCGCCTTCAGGCGCTCGAAGATCTGCAGGCGTTTGGCGGCGTTCATGTTTCGGTGGCGGCGAGCACGGAAGGGTTGGCCGCGGCGGCGGCGAGGCGGCGCTGGCGGGCATCCAGTGCGTTCTTGGCGGCAATCAGCAAGGCCAGGCCGAGGAAGGCGCCCGGTGGCAGCAGCGCCAGCAGGAACTGGTAGCCATCCGGTGTCAGCTGCAGTGTCAGGGCGTGGCCGGCGGTGCCGAACAGCTTGTCGGCACCGGCCAGCAGCGTGCCCTTGCCGGCCAGCTCGCGCAGCGCGCCCAGCGCCACCAGCACCACGGTCAGGCCCAGGCCCATCATGGCACCATCCAGCAGCGCCTCGCGCACGCCGTTGCGGGCGGCAAAGGCCTCGGCGCGCGCCATCACGATGCAGTTGGTGGTGATCAGCGGAATGAAGATGCCCAGCACCAGGTACAGCTCGTGCAGCCAGGCATTCATTGCCAGGTCCACGCAGGTGACCAGCGCGGCGATGATCATGATGAAGATCGGGTTGCGGATTTCGTTCGGCACCAGGTGGCGCACGCTGGCCACGGCCGCGCCGGACAGCGCGGTAACCAGCGTGGTGGCCAGCCCCAGTGCCAGCGCGTTGACCACGTTGTTGCTGATGGCCAGCACCGGGCACAGTCCCAACAGCTGCACCAGGCCGGGGTTCTGCTGCCACAGGCCGTTGCGGGCGATGTCTTTCCAGTTGCTCATGGTGTTCCTTGCAGCAGTGCCTGGCGGTGGTCGCGGTAGTAGGCGGCCACGCGGCCAACCGCGGCGGCCACCGCGCGGGCGGAGATGGTGGCGCCGCTGACGTAGTCCAGCTCGCCGCCATCCTTTTTCACGCGCCAGGCTCTGTTATCGGCCTTGCTGTCGCGGCCGGTGAACTGCCGTGCCCAGTCGCTGACCGCCAGGTCGATGTAATCGCCCAGGCCCGGGGTTTCCTTGTGGCCGAGCACGCGCACGCCCTGCACCTTGCCATTGGCGGCAATGCCCACCAGTAGCTCGATGCGGCCGCCGTAGCCATTGGGCGCGGCGGCTTCGAACACCATGCCGCTGGGCTGTCCAGCCTTGCGCGCCAGGTAGACCTGGGCCGCAGGGCGGGCATTCAGGTACTGTGCGGCGGCCTCTGGCAGCGGCTGGGCGCTGGCTGCCAGGTCGTTGTCGAACAAGGCCGCCGGCAGCGCCTGCGCCAGCAATGCGGCACGCGTGGCAGCATGGTTGGCCTCCACCCGCTGGCGCGTGGCCAGCCAGGTGCCCGCCAGCAGCAGGGTGATGATGGCGGCGAAGCTGGCCAGGATCAGCGCGCTGCGCCGCGCCTGTTGCGGGGCATTACGCACGGCGGCCTCCCTTGTGGCCGAATACCCGCGGCTGGGTGTATTGGTCGATGAACGGCACGGCGATGTTCATGATCAGCACCGCGAAGGCCACCGCATCCGGAAAGCCGCCGAACACGCGGATCAGCACCGTCAGCACCCCCACCAGCAGGCCGAAGATCAGCCGGCCCAGCGGCGTGGTGGCGCCGGATACCGGGTCGGTAACGATAAACACTGCCGCCAGCAGGGTGGCGCCATTGACCAGGTGGAACAGCGGACTGGCATACAGTGCCGGCTCGGCCAGCCACAGCGCGCCGGCAGTGGCGCAGACACCGGCCAGCATCGCCAGCGGTGTCTGCCACGGAATCAGCTTCTGCTGCCACAGCCACAGGCCGCCGGCCAGCCAGCCCAGCGCGATCCATTCGCCGCCGGCATTGCCCCACTGGCCAAAGCGCGCACCGCTTTGCAGGCTGACCGCATCCTGGCCGCCCTGCAGCAGCCCGGTCTTGAGCAGGTCCAGCGGCGTGGCGCTGGAGATCGCGTCCAGCGTGCTGCCGCTTGGCAAGCTGTGGGTGAAGATCCACTGCAGCTGGGCAGCGGCATCCAGTGGCGCCAGCGGGCTGCCCCAGGCGGCCATCTGCGCCGGAAACGAGATGATGGCCACGGCAAAGCCCACCATGGCCGGATTGAACGGGTTATTGCCCAGCCCGCCATACAGCTGCTTGGCCACCACGATGGCAAACAGCGTGGCCACCACGATCAGCCACCAGGCGCCCAGCGGCGGCATGGCCAGCGCCAGCAGCCAGGCGGTAACCACGGCGGACAGGTCTTTCAGGAACGGTGCTACCGGTACGCCGCGCAGCCGCAGCATGGCGGCTTCCGCCGCCAGCGCGGTGACGGTGGCCAGGCCGAGCTGTAGCAGCACGCCGATGCCGTTGCAGTACACCGCCAGTGCAATGCCGGGCAGCAATGCGGCCAACACCTTGAGCATCACCGTGGATACGGTGGCGGGTTTGGCAATGTGGGTGGCGTGTTGACTCATGGTTTCGGGTCTTGCGAAGTCTGTGATGGCGCCTGCTGCGCAGCCGCCTTGCGCGCGGCGGCGCGTTCCATTGCTGCCTGGATGGCAGCTTGTTTGGTGTCGTCCATGCCGATTTGCGCTGGCGGCTTGGCCGCAGCCGGGCCGTCTGCTGACTGCGCAGCGGCCTTGCGCGCGGCGGTGCGTTCCATTGCTGCCTGGATGGCGGCTTGTTTGGTGTCGTCTATGCCGGTTTGTGCTGGCGGGTTGGCCGCAGCCGGGCCGTCGGCTGGCTGCGCAGCGGCCTTGCGTGCGGCGGCGCGTTCCATTGCTGCCTGGATGGCGGCTTGTTTGGTGTCGTCCATGCCGATTTGCGCTGGCGGCTTGGCCGCAGCCGGGCTGTCGGCTGGCTGCGCGGCCGCCTTGCGCGTGGCGGCGCGTTCCATTGCCGCCTTGATAGCGGCCTGCTTGGCGTCGTCCATGCCGGTTTGCGCTGGTGGCTTGGCCGCAGCCGGGCCGTCGGCTGGCTGCGCCGCGGCCTTGCGTGCGGCGGCACGTTCCATTGCCGCCTTGATCGCTGCCTGCTTGGCATCGTCCAGCGCCTGGCTGTGGCTGTCCGGCAGCGGGTTGCTGGCCTGCTGGGCGGCGGCGCGGGCCATGGCGGCGGCGATGATGGCCTGCTTCGGGTCGTCCGCAGCCGGGCTGGCGCTGACCACCGGGCTGGCATTCAGCTTGGCGGCCTGCTCGGCGGCGCGGGCGGCCAGGCGTTCGGCTTTCTCCGACTTGTCGCGTTCGATGCGGAACTGGCGGAACTCGTGGCGGCGACGCGCCAGCTCGGCGGCTTTCTTGTCGCGCTCGGCGGCCCAGATCTCGCTCTTGGCAAAGCGGTAGTAGTCCACCAGCGGTATCTGGCTGGGGCAGACATAGCTGCAGGCGCCGCATTCGATGCAGTCGAACGGATGCCATTCCTGCGCCTTACCCAGATTCTTGGCCTTGGCGAACCAGTACAGGTCCATCGGCTGCAGTTCCACCGGGCAGGCACTGGCGCACTCGCCGCAGCGAATGCAGGGCATGGCCGGCGGGCGTGGCGGAAATTCGGCGGCAGCCTTGGCAATCAGGCAGTTGCCGGCCTTGCTCAGCCCGGCGGCCAGGTTGGGCACGGTAAAGCCCATCATCGGGCCGCCCATGATCACATCGCTGCTGTCCTGCCGCTGGCCGGCCTGTTGCAGCAGCCAGGCCAGCGGGCTGCCGATCAGCGCCTCCACATTGCCGGGGCTGGCCACCGCGCCGGTCAGCGTGACGATACGGCTGAGCAGCGGCTCACCGTGCAGCACGGCGCGGGCGATGGCGTACAGCGTGCCCACGTTCAGGCACTGCACGCCCATTTCGGTGGCGCGGGTACCGTGCGGCACTTCCTTGCCGGTGAGGATGCGGATCAGCTGCTTGGCGCCGCCGCTGGGGTATTTGGTGGGGATGGCCACCACGCGCCAGGGCAGGCCCTGACAGGCGGCCTGCATGGCGGCAATTGCCTGCGGTTTGTTGTCTTCGATGCCGATCAGCACCTCGCCGGCCTGCAGCGCATGAGCGGCAATGCCGATGCCGGCGACGATGTCGGCGGCGCGTTCCTGCATCAGGCGGTCGTCGCAGCTGATGTAAGGCTCGCACTCGGCACCGTTCACCACCAGGGTCTGCAGGCCGCTGGCGGCCAGCTTGAGGTGGGTGGGAAACACCGCGCCGCCCAGTCCTACCACGCCCATCTGCTGCAGGAAGTCGCGCAGCTCGCTGCCGGCGGCTTCGCGCCAGTGCGGCAGGCCGTGGCGTGGCTGCCAGGCATCACGGCCATCCGGCTGCAGGGTGATGCAAGGGGCGGACAGGCCGGAAGGGTGCGCAAAGGCATGTTCGCCGATGGCCAGCACGGTGCCGGAAGTGGGCGCGTGCACGGCGGCGGATAGCCGGCCATCCGGCTCGGCGATGCACTGGCCCTTCAGCACTTGCTGCCCGGGCTGCACGCAGGGCAGGGCGGCATTGCCCACGCTTTGCGCCAGCGCGATATGCAGCAAGGGCGGCAGCGGTAGCTGGCGGATCGGCGTACCGCTGGACTGCTGCTTGTTCTCGGGTGGGTGGATGCCACCGTGGAAGTCGAACAGCTGGCTCATGGCCGCGCCTCCGGGGTGGACTTCAGCGCCTTGATCGGAATGGTGGGGTAGCGCCATTTCCAGTTGGTCAGGTCGGTACCGACCGGGATCATGCGGATGCAGTCCACCGGACAGGGGGCAATGCACAGCTCGCAGCCGGTGCATTCGCTGGCGAGGATGGTGTGCATCATCTTGGCCGAGCCGAGAATGGCATCCACCGGGCAGGCCTGGATGCACAGCGTACAGCCGATACAGGTGGCCTCGTCGATCAGCGCCACTGACTTGGGCTTGGGCTGCGGCGCATCGGCGGCAAACGGCTTGAACTCCACGCCCAGCAGCTCGGCCAGCTTCCTGATGCCGTCCTCGCCGCCCGGCGGGCATTTGTTGATGTCCTCACTGCCGCTGGCGATGGCTTCGGCATAGGGGCGGCAGCCAGGGTGACCGCACTGGCCGCATTGGGTTTGCGGCAGGATGGCGTCGATCTTGTCCGCCAGCGGGTCGCCCTGCACGCGGAAGCGCACCGAGGCAAAGCCCAGCACCGCGCCCAGCAGCAGCGCCAGCGCCACCATCACGATTACGGCAAGCAGCAGCGCGCTCATTTCACCAGCCCTCCAAAACCCATGAAGGCCAGGCTCATCAGCGCGGCGGTCACCAGTGCGATCGGCGTGCCCTTGAACGCCTCCGGCACATCGGCGCCTTCCAGCCGTTCGCGCATGGCGCTGAACAGGATCAGGATCAGCGAAAAGCCCAGCGCGCTGCCAAAGCCGAATACCAGCGATTCGGCAAAGCTGTGGCCTTCCTGTGCGTTCAGCAGCGGAATGCCCAGCACCGCGCAATTGGTGGTGATCAGCGGCAGGTAGATGCCTAGCACCTGGTACAGCACCGGGCTGGTCTTGTGGATCACCATCTCGGTGAACTGCACGATGCCGGCAATCACCACGATGAAGGACAGTGTGCGCAGGTATTCCAACCCGGCGACGGTGAGCAGCAGGTTGATCAGGTGGCTGCTGCCGGCGCCCAGGGTCAGCACGAAGGTAGTGGCGGCGCCCATGCCGATGGAGGCTTCCAGTTTCTTGGAAACCCCCATGAACGGGCACAGGCCCAGGATGCGTACCAGCACCACGTTGTTGACCAGCACGGTGCTGACCAGAATCAGCAGGTAATGCGAAAAGTCCATCGATGCCATTGCCAGCGGAGAATCGCGGGATTATCCGTGTTCGTCTCGGTCGCTTCAACCTTGCTGCCGGCAGGGCAGGGTTGGCCGCATGACGGTGCGGCTGCGAAAGACAAAAAAATGCCACATGGTGATTGCAGCACGCATGTGGCGGAACAGGGTTACGGATACAACTTACTTCAGCAGGGTACTACTCGGTACTGCGGCGGCGGGCTGTCTGCCTGGGGGGGCGCCCGCCGCTGCGGGTTTGACCTGCCGGCCCGTCATCCTAGGCTGACGGGCCTGGCAATTACACCGCGGCCTGTTGCAGCTGCTGCAGGATGTGCGGGTTTTCCAGGGTGGAAACGTCCTGGGTGATCTCCTCGCCTTTGGCGATGGAGCGCAGCAGGCGGCGCATGATCTTGCCGGAGCGGGTCTTGGGCAGGTTCTCGCCAAAGCGGATGTCGTCCGGCTGGGCGATCTTGCCGATCTCGTGCGCTACCCAGTTCTTCAGCTCGGCGGCGATCTTCTTGGCTTCATCGCCTTCCGGGCGGGCGCCCTTCAGCACCACGAAGGCCACCACGGCTTCGCCCTTCACATCGTGCGGCTTGCCCACCACGGCGGCTTCCGCCACCAGCGGGTTGGCCACCAGTGCCGATTCGATTTCCATGGTGCCCAGGCGGTGGCCGGACACGTTCAGTACGTCATCGATACGGCCCATGATCCAAAAGTAGCCGCTTTCGTCACGGTTGGCGGAGTCGCCGGCCAGGTAGTACTGGCCGTTGAATTCGTCCGGGAAGTAGGTCTTCTTGAAGCGTTCCGGATCGTTCCAGATGGTGCGTACCAGCGACGGGAACGGCTTCTTGATCACCAGGAAACCACCGCGGCCCGGTTCCACCGGCGCGCCGGATTCATCCACGATATCGGCCATGATGCCCGGCAGCGGCAGGGTGCAGGAGCCCGGCTTGGTTGCCACCGCGCCCGGGGTAGGGGAGATCTGGATGGAGCCGGTTTCGGTCTGCCACCAGGTATCCACGATCGGGCAGCGGCCACCGCCTACCACTTCGTAGTACCACATCCAGGCTTCCGGGTTGATCGGCTCGCCCACGGTGCCAAGCAGGCGCAGGCTGGACAGGTCGTACTGCTTGGGCAGGTCGGCGCCCAGCTTGATCAGCGAACGGATGGCGGTAGGCGCGGTGTAGAAGATGGAAACCTTGTGCTTCTCGATCATGCTCCAGAAACGGCTGGCATCCGGGTAGGTCGGCACGCCTTCGAACACGATCTGGGTGGCGCCATTGGCCAGCGGGCCGTAGCAGATATAGGAGTGACCGGTGATCCAGCCCACGTCGGCGGTGCACCAGTACACATCATTCGGTTTGTAGTCGAACACCCAGCGGAAGCTGTTGGCCGCACCCAGCAGGTAGCCTGCGGTGCTGTGCTGGATGCCCTTGGGCTTGCCGGTGGAGCCGGAGGTGTAGAGGATGAACAGTGGATCTTCGGCATTCATCCATTCCGGTTCGCAGTACTCGGCCTGGCCTTCGATCAGTTTGTGCCACCAGATGTCGCGGCCTTCGATCCATTCGGCGCCGCCATTGGTGCGCTGGTAAACCACCACGTTCTGTACCGATTCGCAGCCTTCCAGTGCCAGCGCTTCATCCACGGTAGCCTTCAGCGCCACACGCTTGCCGCCGCGCAGGCCTTCATTGGCGGTAATCACCAGCTTGGCGCCGGCATCCTGGATACGGTCGCGCACGGCGCCGGCGGAGAAGCCGCCGAATACCACCGAGTGGATGGCGCCGATACGGGCGCAGGCCTGCATGGCAACGATGGCTTCGATCACCATCGGCATGTAGATCACCACGCGGTCGCCTTTTTCGATGCCCAGGCCTTTCAGGCCGTTGGCAAATTGGCATACGCGGCGATGCAGCTCGGCGTAGGTTACGCGGGTGACTTCACCGTCGTCAGCTTCGAAAATCAGTGCAATCTTGTTGCCGTTTTCCGCCAGGTGGCGGTCCAGGCAGTTGTAGGACACGTTCAGCATACCGTCGTCGAACCACTTGAAGAACGGCGCATTGCTGTCGTCCAGCACGCGGCTGAACGGCTTTTTCCAGGTAATCAGTTCACGAGCCAGGTCACCCCAGAAGGACAGGTAGTGGTCGTCAGCCTGCTCGCACAGCGCGTTGTAGGCGTCCATGCCGGAGATGGTGGCCTTGCGGCGGAACTCTTCGCTAGGCGGGAAGCTGCGGGTTTCCTTGAGGATCGATTCGAGGGTAGACATACATGGCTCCTTTGTTTCTTTCTTGGTTGGCCGCACCGCGCACGGTGCGGCCATTTGCTGCGTGAGTCTTGCTTGATGCTTAGTGCTTGGACGCGCCGGTGGCACCGATACCGGTCATGGAGCGAACAAACTGTGCTTCGAATTTGGCTTTTTCTTCTGCTGCGGCCTTGGAGGTATCCAGTACCGAGAACAGCCAGGTGAAGAAGAAGGCCAGGGTCATGGAGAACAGCGCCGGGTTCTTGTACGGGAAGATGGCTGCTTCATGCTTCAGCACATCCACCCACACGGTCGGGCCAAGGATGATCAGGCCTACTGCGGAAGCCAGGCCGATGAAGCCACCGATTACCGCGCCACGGGTGGTCAGACCTTTCCAGAACATGGACAGGAACAGTACCGGGAAGTTGGCGGAGGCGGCGATGGAGAATGCCAGACCTACCATGAAGGCGATGTTCTGCTTCTCGAACACCAGGCCCAGCACGATGGCGAGCACGCCCAGGCACAGGGTGGTGATCTTGGAAACGCGCATTTCGCTCTTCTCGTCGGCCTTGCCCTTCTTGATTACCGAAGCGTACAGGTCGTGCGATACCGCGGAAGCGCCGGACAGCGCCAGGCCAGCTACCACTGCCAGGATGGTGGCGAAGGCCACGGCGGAGATGAAGCCGTAGAACACGTCACCGCCTACCACGTGGGCCAGGTGAATCGCAGCCATGTTGTTGCCGCCTACCAGCTGGGTGACTTCCTTGCCGTTCTTGGTGATGGTTTCCATCAGGCCCGGCTGGTTCAGCACCAGCATGATGGCGCCGAAGCCGATCACGAAGGTCAGGATGTAGAAGTAGCCGATGAAACCGGTGGCGAAGAACACCGACTTGCGGGCTTCCTTGGCGTTGGACACGGTGAAGAAGCGCATCAGGATGTGCGGCAGACCGGCAGTACCGAACATCAGCGCCAGGCCCAGGGAGATCGAGTCGATCGGATCAGCCTTGCCCGGAGCCATGATGGCAGCGCCCTTGGCATGCAGCTCGGTGGCTTTCTGGAACATCACTTCCGGGCTGAAACCAACCGATGCCAGCACCATGAAGGCCATGAAGGATGCGCCGGACAGCAGGATTACCGCCTTGATGATCTGTACCCAGGTGGTGGCCAGCATGCCGCCGAACATCACGTACATCACCATCAGCACGCCTACCAGTACCACGGCCACACCGTAGTCCAGGCCGAACAGCAGCTGGATCAGCTTGCCGGCACCAACCATCTGCGCGATCAGGTACAGCGCTACCACCACCAGGGTGCCGGTGGCGGCAAAGGTGCGCACCGGGCCCTGCTGCAGGCGGTAGGATGCTACGTCAGCGAAGGTGAACTTGCCGAGGTTGCGCAGGCGTTCTGCTACCAGGAACAGGATGATGGGCCAGCCCACCAGGAAGCCCATGGAGTAGATCAGGCCGTCGTAGCCCTTCTCGAACACCATGGCGGAAATCCCGAGGAAGGAAGCCGCGGACATGTAGTCGCCGGCAATGGCCAGACCGTTCTGAAAGCCGGTGATGCCACCGCCGCCAGTGTAGAAGTCGGAAGCGGACTGGGTGCGGCGTGCCGCCCAGTAGGTGATGTACAGCGTGGCGCCCACGAAGATCAGGAACATCACGATGGCAGTCCAGTTGGTGGCCTGCTTTTTCACATCGCCATCAATCGCACCGGCGGCCATGGCCAGACCCGGCAGGGCGGCCAGCGCGGCATAAGCTGTAAATTTCAGCCATTTGTTCATTGCTTTGCCTCCTCAACGATCTGTTGGGTGAGTTCATCGAACTCGCTGTTGGCCCTACGCACATAGATGCCGGTCAGCACGAAGGCGGACAGGATGATGGCAACGCCAACCGGGATGCCAACAGTGGTGATGCCGCCAGACAGCGACGCACCCAGAGTGGCCGGGGAGAAGGCAAGTACCAGGATGAAGCCGTAGTAGATTGCCAGCATGATGATGCTGAGCAGCCATCCGAAGCTGGTTTTCTTTTGTACCAGTTCTGCGAACTTCGGATTGGCTTGCACCCGTTGCAGGATGTCCTCGTTCATTGTTTCCTCCTTTGTCATCGGGAACGGCCGGGAGACCGTGTCCGCGTGCTGGGAAAATTAAGGCGCACTGCTGGTAGGGGCTAATCGTTTTTTTTGATACGACGGATAAGCTTTGGCGAGGCTGAAGGAAAAATTCTTTATTTATCAATATTCTGCAGTAGAGCATTTGCTTTGTTGATGTCTGGCATAAGTGATTTTTATCCAGATAATTGCTGCAACGCCCTTGTCGGGACACGGGGGCTTGTAGAGAATGTGCTGCAATAATTTGCCGACCAGCCATAGCAGGCTGGCCACACTCGGGAGGGTGTACGCGGGATGGAAATCTATCAGCTGAGAACCTTTGTCACCGTGGCCCAGCTGGGGCACCTGACTCAGGCCGCTGAAGTATTGCACTTGTCACAGCCGGCAGTTACCGCCCAGATCAAGGCGGTGGAAGAAGAAGTCGGCATGCCCTTGTTCGAGCGTACCGCCGGCGGCGTAGTGCTGACCCGGGCCGGACAGGAGCTGCTGCCACAGGCGCAGGAAATCCTGGCTTCGGCCAAGAACCTGCTCAACCATGCCCGCAGCCTGAAGGGACAGCTCACCGGCAAGGCTCAGCTGGGCATCACCCTGATGCCATCGGTGCTGCGTGTCGGGCCATGGGTGGCAAGACTGAGCGAGCGCTACCCGCTGCTGGAAGTCTGTCTGCACCAGGGGGTGACCGGCGACGTGCTGAATGCGGTGCGCAAGAAAGAGCTGGATGGCGGCTTCTATCTGGGCAAGAACCCGTACGTGAACGTGCACACCGTGCTGCTGGACAATATGCGCTTGCGCATTGCCTTGCCTAGTGGCTGGCTGGCGCGGGTGGCCGAGTTCACGCCTCGGGAGCTGGGCAAGCTGCCCTGGGTCGGCATCTCGCAGTTTTCCAGCCTGTCCAAGATCGTCAGCGAATTGTGGCGCGAGCTGAACATCTCCCCGAAGAAAGTATCAGAGAGTGACTATTTTCTGACCTCGATGGAGCTGGTAAAAGCCGGTGTCGGGCTGGCCTTGTTGCCCGAAACAGAAGCGTTGGCCGCGCAGGCGGCCGGCGAGCTGGATATCTGGCCGGACCTGGTCAAGACCGCAGAGCTGCAGTTCGTGTTCGCCGCCGACAAGGTGAGTGATCCGGTACTGCAGGCACTGGTAGGTGAACTGGCCCCGGTATGGGATATCAGCATCCCCAGTTTTCAGTAAGCACAACCCGCCCCCGGTTGCGCAGCGACCGGAGCCGGCACGGAGTTGCCATGCCCAATGTGATGCAGCAGTACCTGGATGTGTTCCAGGCCGCCCAACAGCGCTGGCTGGAGGCCAACTCCGACTACCTGACCCAGTTGTGGCGTCAGCCCATGCTGCCTACCCATAGGCAGCAACTGGCGCAGCAAGTGGAAAACTCGCTGTCGTCCGGCGCCTCGCTGTTGCGTGCCTCGGCGGATCTGCACAATGATCTGCAGGTGCTGAACGAGCGCTGGCTGGGGCGGCAGCAAAAGCAGTGGCAGGCGTATCTGGCCACGCTGCCACAGCCCTTCGGCCCTTGTCTGCTGCCACTGGATGCCGGCATGTCCGGCTGCCTGATTGCCAGCCGTGCTGGCCGGCAGATCAATCACTTTGCCTCCACCAGATTATCGAATGCACCGCTGCAGGCGATACGCGGTGCACAGCGCAGTTATCAGCGCGGCGATAAATAAGCCAGCAATAACCCTGCTGCCTACCGCTGTTTGTCCTGCCCCTGACTCACTAGAATACGAGCCGGCCATGTGCCGGCTCTGTTATTTGGCGGCTGCCCAGGTTGCTGCCGCTGGGCCGATGTACGGTATTGCCGTCAGGCGCCATGACTGAGGAGTGCCGCGAACAGCGCCAGCTTTCGCTGCGCTACAGGGTGCTCACGAAAAATGCCTGATTGCCCATCAAGCGTATGCTGCGTACAAGTTTTTCGTTCGCGCCTTGTCTCGCTTGGCAATCCGGTTTTTCAAGGTGCCCCGTGCAGGTGATATTGCCAACTCGCGCCTGGGCTGGCGGTACGGCAGGCGTGGAATATGGCAGGCGTAGCCAAAACAGACGTGCGGCGGTATTTTTGCCGGCGTGGAGGTGGCAGGCGGCCACACCAATTTGGTCGTACCGGGCATTGTGGTACCGAGAATGCCCGGCTGCGACATGACATTTCGCCGCGAGCGGCGACAAAGCAAGAGGTTCAAACATGCAGCAGCAATTAATTGCCGACTGGCTGACGCAAAATCAGGCCACCATCAGCGACGCAGGCGAGTTGAATCTGCCGGATTATGCCGAACAACTGGCGGCAATTGCCGCAGGCACGGCATACAGTTGCTTGAGCAAATATTCCATTCTGTGCATCAGTGGCGATGATGCCGTTACCTTTCTGCAAGGGCAGTTTTCCTGCGATGTCGCTGCAATAGCCGAGCAAGGGGCAAGCTGGGGTAGTTACTCCACGGCCAAAGGCCGCATGCAGGCCAGTTTCCTGCTGTGTGGCAACGGTGGGATTTTCCATTTGTTGCTGCGCCGGGATATTGCGGAAACATTCCGTAAACGTTTGTCGATGTTTGTGCTGCGCGCAAAAGTAACCATTGAAAACCTGGATGAGTCCATGCTGGCGCTGGGGGTAATGCGGCCAACTGCCTGTAATTCGACTTTGCCTGTTATCGAGTCGCTGCATGCAGACGAGATAGCCGTAGCGATTACTCCACAGGTCAGCATTATTCTCAGCGCCAAGCCGGCACTCTGGCTGCAGCAGTGGCAGCAAACCCTGCATGCGGTGGGTAGCGAAGCCTGGGAACTGGTGTTCATTCAGGCCGGCTTGCCGTGGGTATCGCAGGCAACTTATGAAGAGTTTGTACCGCAAATGGCCAACCTGGATCTGCTGGGGGGCATCAGCTTCAAAAAAGGCTGTTATCCAGGGCAGGAAATCGTGGCGCGCACCCAATATCTGGGCAAGGTGAAACGTCGCCTTTATCGTGCCGCCGTATATGGTGGCAGCGTGGCTGCTGGGGATGCATTGCAGGCAGCCAGTACCGGCGAGCAGACAATTGGCAAGGTAGTGGCGGCGGTGGCAAAACCCGATGGCAGCCATGAATGCCTGCTGGTAATGCAGACCAGCGCCTGGGAAGATGGCGTACAACTGGCAGCTAATCCGGCCGCCAGGCTGGAGCAATTGCCATTACCCTATACTCTGGCAGAATCTATTTAAATGTGAAGGGTTTCAAAACCGGCTTGACTTCACTGTTATTTCTGGCTAATTTTCCAGCATCTTAAATTGTTGATGTATGTCAAAGGGAAAAAAATGGATCTCTCCACTTTCGATTTTGCAGCCCTGCTGCAGCTGCGCACCGACGTTGATGCTGAAATTCGTCGCCGTGAAAGCGAAGAAAAAGCCAAGGCAGCCAAGCAGGTTATGGATCTGATTCGCACCCATGGCCTGGATATTCAGGAACTGGCTACCAAATCCACCAAGACCGTTGCCGCTGGTACCCGTAAGCCGGTAGATGCCAAGTATCGCCATCCGGACGATGCTTCCCTGTCCTGGACCGGTCGCGGCCGCAAGCCGCTGTGGGTGGTAACCTGGCTGGACTCCGGTCGCAATCTGGATGACCTGCTGATCAAGTAAATCGGTATTTACCCGATAACGTCAGGGCATACCTGGCGTGCTGGTCTGGCAACCCCTTTCGCTATGCGAAAGGGGTTTTTTCGTAGATGGCGCTGCCATTTGCCAGGAGTACAGGCAACGCCTGTGTGGGCAAGCCGGTCTGCAGAATGGTTGCCATATGTACAGGTGGTTTTATTTTGGAATACCACGGCAAGGCGTGTGCACTATACTGGCAGCTAATAATCAGCCATTCCGGCGCACTACAAATGCAATTCGAGATAATGCTAAATGGTTAAACTCGATTTTTTGTCTTTTGGCAGCAAGAAAAAAAGCCAGCCGCTGGATGATGCAGCAGCAGCGGCCACTTGGCATGCGCAGATGCAGCAGGAAAATGGTGCCGGTACGCACCAGAAACTGTCGGAACTGGTTGCACAATACAACCAGCATGGTGAGAGCCTGAGCCCGGACACGCTGGCCGCGCTGTTGAAGCTAGACGAGCTGAATGTGCAGCAGCACCGGCAACTTGGTGCGCAATACCTGTTGAATGCCCGGCTGCCGAAGCTGATGGAAGAGCAGCTGCGTACGCGTATCACCGGCTACGATCGCCAGATCATTGCCGCCTACCGGCGCTTCCTGGCGCTGGATGAAACGGAAACCCGGGCGCTGGGCGAGCTGCTGCTGGTGGCCATTGCCCGTACCATGCACTACCTGTCGGAACTGGCGCTGTGGCAGTACTACCGCCACGCCCAGCCGGACAAGGTGTTCTGGGAGTCGGTGAATCAGCTGTTCCTGGCTGCGGAAAAACTGGGGCTGGATGCGCGCCCGGTGGTGCTGTTCGAGGGCGAGTCGGCTACCACGGTGCACGACCTCTACCTGTCACTGCTGCTGGTGGCGGTAGTCAGCAGCGGTAACCTGTCGGCAAGACAGATATCACTGGCGCACCAGCTGGCCCTGATGCTGTCCAACCGCGCGGCCCTGCAGCGCCAGCCGGAGGGCTACCCCAGCTTCGCCGTGGACCTGGATCAGGGGCGGGCACCTGGACGGGTGCGGCAGCAGCTGCCAGATGGCAATCTGCGCTTGTGGAACACCGCCGAGATTACCGAGCAGCTGGACCGCTGGGGAGTGGTATGCGATTCCGGCGTGGTGCCGGTGGAGCTCAAGCCGTTGATGATGACCGCCAGCGAGACCTCGCTGCTGCGTTTCCTGATGCGGGAATGGGCGGAGCGCCCCTTTATCTACCAGCGCGCAGAGCGGGTGCGTACCGAGTTCCAGCAGGTGGAGGTGGCGCATCGTCTGCCGGTTATCCATCGTCTGGTGCGGGAGCAGGATGAGGCCTCCGCCGCTGCCTGGAAGAATGACGGCGATGTGGAGGAAGGCTACCGGGTATACGGCTTTGTCAGCAGCCGGCGGCGGGAAAAATCCATCTATACCGAGGTGCAGGCTCCATCGCCGTTTCCGTTCTGGGAGCTGGACAACAAGAGCGCTACCGGTATCGGCGTGAATTTGCCCTCGCATGGCAACGAGTGGGTGGTACTGGGCGCACTGATGACCTTCCGCGAGAAGGGCGAGTCGGCCTGGTCGGTAGGGCTGGTGCGCCGCCTGCAGCGCCCGGAGCCGGAGCGTGTCTACCTGGGGATTCACGTATTGTCCAACCGGCCGGTGGCGGCATCGCTGCACCGTACCGATGGTGTGCCGCCAGATGCGGTACTGCCGGCGGAGCTGATCTGGAACCGTGGCGAAATCGGCCTGTTTGTGCCGCTGCTGCGCGAGGACAAGAAGCTGAATACCCTGCTGCTGTCCATCAGTTCCTACACCGCCGGGCGCGAGCTGGAAATGCGCGCGCGCGGCAAGCGCTTCCAGATCCGCCTGGGGCGGGTACTGGAGAAGGGCGCCGACTGGTGTCAGGCGGAAATCGAGCTGCTCAAAGCCGAGTAAGCCAGCTCAGCCAAGCCCGGCACTGCAAAGCAAAAATCCCCGCTAGTTGCTAGCGGGGATTTTTCATGTGGTGAGTCCGTGTTTACGGGTGAATCACCAGCGCGGTGAACGGCGGCAGGTAGGCCATGGCGCTGACCACCAGGCCCACCAGGCAGGCCAGTGCCAGCGAGTGGAAGAACACATAGCGCAGGATCACGCCTTCCTTGCCGTAGTACTGGGTGGCGGTGGACGCTACCACGATGGACTGTGCATCAATCATCTTGCCCATCACGCCGCCGGAAGAGTTGGCCGCGGTCATCAGTACCGGCGACAGGCCCAGTTGTTGTGCCGAGGCTTTCTGCAGGCCGCCGAACAGCACGTTGGCCGCAGTGTCGGAGCCGGTAAGCGCAACGCCCAGCCAGCCCAGCAGGGTACCGAAGAAGGGGTAGAACACGCCGGTGTGCGAGAACGCCAGGCCCAGGGTGATGTCCACGCCGGAGAAGCGGGTGACATAGCCCAGCGCCAGCATGGCCACGATGGTGATCAGCGAGTAGCGCAGCGACCAGAAGGTCTCCTTGTACACCTTCAGCATCTGCAGCGGGCGGTAGCCCATGATCAAGGCCGAAATCAGCGCGGCAACCAGAATGCCGGTGCCGGTGGTGGACAGCAGGTTGAACTTGTAGATGGCGGCCTCCAGGTGCGGTTCGGCCACTACCGGCGGCATCTTGTAGATCAGGTTGTGCAGGCCCGGCCACTGGATTTCCAGGGTGAAGATGCTGTCCAGCAGCTTTTTCACCGACGGCGAACCAAAGGCGAACACCGCTACCGACAGGATCAGCCATGGCAGCCAGGCGCGGATCACTTCGCCACGGCTGTAGCCATGATGCTTGTCGGCCACGATGGCCTTGGCGCCGTTGGCGGCTTCGCCTCCCATGGTGCCGGCAGTGGAGGTGTAGACCTCCTTCGGCTGCCACACTTTCAGGAAGCCCACCAGCGCGGCAATGGAACACACCGAGGCGATCACGGCTACCAGTTCCGGCCCCATGGTGTTGGACACGATCAGCTGCGGAATGGCGAACGACAAGCCGGCCACCAGCACCGCCGGCCAGATGCGCATGGTGTTGCGCCAGCCGCAGAAGGCGATCAGCAGCCAGAACGGCACCAGGATGGCGAAGATGGTCATCTGGCGGCCAACCATGGACGAAATCTGCAGCACGTCCAGGCCGGTAACCTTGGCCAGGGTGGTGATCGGCGTGCCCAGCGCGCCATAGGCCACCGGTGCGGTATTGGCGATCAGCGACAGGCCGGAAGCCGCCAGCGGCGAAAAGCCCAGGCCGATCAGCATGGCGCCGGTTACCGCCACCGGGGTGCCGAAGCCGCCGGCGCCTTCAAAGAAGGCACCAAAGCAGAAGGCGATCAGCAGCAGCTGCAGGCGGCGGTCGGTGGTGATGCCGGAAATCGATTCGCGCAGGATGGCGAACTGACCTTTGCGCTCGGTGAGCTGGTACAGAAAGATCACGTTGAGGATGATCCAGCCAATGGGCAGCAGGCCGTTGGCCGCACCCAGCAAGGTGGCGCTGGCGGCCATGTCCGCCGGCATGCCGAACACGGCTACCGCCACCAGCAGCGAGGTAGCCAGGCCCAGCAGTGCGGCCTTGTGTGCCTTGACGTGGAAAATGCCGAGTGCGCCCAGCAGCACGATAACGGGAATGCTGGCAGCCAGCGTGGATAGCCACGGGTTGCCAAGCGGGTCATAAACGTGTGACCACATGCTTGTTCTCTCCAGGTTGTGTCGATGTCGCGGTGCTTGTCCTTGCTGGCAAGCGGGTTTTACCGCGTTCGCGGCGGACTCTAGCGCCTGGAAAGTGGGCTGTCTGTTGGGGCTGCCCCTTGCGGGGAAACCCTATGGTTTTAGATATTGTTAATCAAATCAATGACTTGTGTTGAGCTTGGCATGCGTACACCGCGTGCCAGCTCCCCCAGCCGTTGCAGCGCGCCAACGTAGCGCTCGTCCAGCGGTTGGCAGCAGGACAGGCGCAGCGCGTTGCGGTAGCGGCCGCTGGGTGAGTACAGCGGGCCGGGCGAGATGCTGATGCGCTCGGCGATGGCAGCGTGGAACAGCGCCACGGTGTCGTAGTCTTCCGGCAGCTCCACCCAGATCAGAAAGCCGCCACTGGGGGTGGTGGCGTGGGTGCCGGGCGGGAAGTATTCGGCGATCAGCGCGCGTACCTTGTCCACGTGCAGCGCGTAGCGGCGCTTGAGTGCGCGCAGGTGGTGGTCGTAGCCGCCGGATTCCAGGAAGGTACCCAGCGTTTCGCACAGCACCAGCGGCTCGGCGATGGAACTGGCGAACTTCAGCTTCTTGATCTCCTCGCCAAAGCGGCCGCCTTCCAGCCAGCCGACGCGGAAGTCCGGTGCCAGCGTCTTGGTGTAGCTGGCGCAGACCAGCACCCAGCCGTCCTGGTCGAAGGCCTTCACCGCCGGCTGCAGCGCGTCGCCGAACTGCAGCTCGGCGTACAGCGCGTCCTCGATCAGCGGCACGCGGTGGCGGTTCACCAGTGCGGCCAACCTTCTCTTGTTGTCGGTGCTCATGCTGCAGCCCAGCGGGTTGTGCACATTGGGCATGGCGATGATGGCGTTGAGGCGTTTTTCCTGCAGTAGCAGCTCCAGCGCGTCCAGCGCCAGGCCATGCTGCGGGTCGGTGGGGATCTCCACCGCCTTCAGCCCCAGGCTGTTGAACAACGGCAGCAGGTTGAAGTAGGTGGGTGATTCGATGCCCACGGTGTCGCCGGGGCGGGTGATGGCGCGCAGCGCCAGCTGCAGCGCCTCCATGGCGCCGTGGGTGAGGATGATGTTGTCGGCCTGCAGCGCCATGCCCAGCTCCAGTCCGCGGCGGGCGATCTGGGTGCGCAGCCGTTCCGAGCCCGGCGGCAGCGCATAATTGCCCACCAGCCCTGGCTGCTTGCGCAGCACCTGGCCCATCAGCCGCGCCAGCTTGGCCGAGGGGTAGAAGTCGCCGCCGCGCGGGCAGGCCAGCGCCATGTCGATGTAGCCCGGCGTTTGCTGCGCCTTCAGCGCTGCGCCGATCAGGTCCAGTACCGCGCCGTCGGTGCCGCGCGCCGGGCCGGGGCGGTGACTGGCGCCACGGGCCGGCGACGGCAGCCGCGAGCGCACGTAGTAGCCGCTCTGCGGCCGCGCCTCGATCAGGCCGCGGTCTTCCAGCACGCGGTAGGCGGCCACCACGGTGTTGAGCGACAGCTGGCGGCTGCTGGCGGTCTTGCGCACCGACGGCAGGCGCGAGCCGGGCGGCAGGGTGCCCAGATTGATGGCGGAGGACAGGTCGTCGGCAAGCTGCTGGTACAGGGTGGCGGTGCTCATCGGTGTCTCGTGACAGCGGGGTGGGAAAGTGATGGTGACAGTTGCCGGTAGTGGGTAACTGTCACCGTGACAATAACAAATCCGTGCGGCTGTAACCAGTGGCGCCACGGCATTAGCATGCTCGTATCGCTATCCGTTCAAGAGGAGCAAGCCATGCTGAGCTGGCCATTACTGAGTTATGTCGCGCTGATGTCCGTCACCCCCGGCCCCAACAACCTGATGTTGGCCGCATCCGGGGTCAATTTCGGCTGGCGCCGCACCGTGCCGCACATGCTGGGCATTTCCGGCGGCCACGGCCTGCAGATCCTGCTGGTATCGCTGCTGCTGGGCTGGGTGCTGACGCTGTTGCAGCACGGCCGGCTGTGGCTGGCGCTGGCCGGCTGTAGCTATTTGTTCTGGCTGTCGTGGCAGGTGTGGCGTGCCGGCGCGCCGCAGGGGCGGCAGGCAGCCAGGCCGCTAGGCTTCATCGGTGCGGCGGCGTTCCAGTGGGTGAACCCCAAGGCCTGGGTGATGGTGATCAATACCAGCGTGCTGTTCCTGCCGACGGGTGCCCATGCCGGCCACTCGCTGCTGCTGGCGCTGATCTGCGCCATGGTGAACCTGCCGTGTATCGCACTGTGGGCCGGGATGGGCGATGCCTTGCGCCACCAGCTGGCGCGCGAGCGGGTGCGGCTGTGGTTCAATGGCGTGATGGCCACGGCGATGGCGGCGACAGCCGGCTATCTGCTGTGGGATGAACTGTTGATCGCGGGAGTGTGGTGATGCGTTATCTGGGGCTGTTGGGCGGCATGAGCTGGGAATCGACATTGCACTACTACCAGCAGATTAACGAAGGCGTGCGAGAGCGTCTCGGCGGGCTGCACTCGGCGCCGCTGCTGCTGCACAGCGTGGACTTTGCCCCGGTGGCCGCACGGCAGCGCGCCGGCGACTGGGACGCGCTGGGGGCGCAGCTGGCCGCCGCCGCGCAGGGGCTGCAACGGGCCGGTGCCGCCGGCCTGCTGCTGTGTACCAATACCATGCACAAGCTGGCGCCGGCCATCGAGGCGGCGGTCGATCTGCCGCTGCTGCATATTGCCGACCCCACCATAGCCGCCTTGCAGGCAGCCGGCGTGCAACGCGTGGGCCTGCTCGGCACCCGCTTCACCATGGATGAGGCGTTTTATCGCGACAGGTTGGCCGCAGCCGGGCTGCAGGTGCTGCTGCCGGACAAAGCCGGCCGTGCCGAGGTGCACCGGGTGATTTTTGATGAGCTGTGCCAGGGCAAGGTGTTAGCGGCCTCGCGCACGGCTTATCAGCAGGTGATTGCCGCCATGCAGGCGGCGGGGGCCGAAGCGGTGATTCTGGGCTGTACCGAGATCGGCATGCTGCTGGGAGCGGATGACAGCCCGCTGCCGCTGTTCGACACCACCGCGCTGCACGCGGCGGCAGCGGTGGACTGGCTGCTGGCTGGCGCGCCGGCGTGAGATATGGGGGGCAGGCGGGCAGGTGTTATCGCCATCTGTTGCGGCAGCTGGCGATTAGGCATTGAGTTTCCCCATGCGTCAGTTCGATAATCAATATATCGAACTTGCGAGTGCGCACAATGAAGGCAGGCGGATGCAAGAACTGGGCTTGGGCGGCGCTATTTCTGGCCTGCACCTTGCAGGCACAAACGCTGACGGTATGCGCCGAGCGCTGGCTGCCGTTCATCTATCGTGCCGACAACGGCGAGGTACAGGGCCTGGCGGCCGAGGTGCTGCAGCGGGTGGCGGCGCAGCGTGATGTGGCACTGCGTTTCCAGTTCCTGTCGATAAGCGGCTGCTACAAGCTGGCCGCAAGCGGGCAGGCAGATGTAGTGGCATTTGCCACCGCGCGCGAAAGCCCGGGCGGCTGGCAGCAGAGCCAGCAACCCTTGGTGTTCTGGCCGCTGTATGCCTGGGTGCAAAGCGGAATTGCCGAGCAGCGCTACCACGATCTGCAGCGTTTTGCCGGCCTGCGGGTGGCGTGGGTGCCGTCTTACGATTACCCGCAGCTGCTGGCACAGCAAACCCACTGGCGGCGGGTAAGCGCACCGGATAGCCAGGCATCGCTGACCATGCTGGCCGGTGGCCGGGTGGATGTGGTGTTCGATGACTACCAGGCAACCCTGGATATTGCGCGCCAGGTCAGCGGGCGGGTGAAACGGCTGGATGGCCTGGTTGGCAGCTATCTGGAGCAGTTCAGCTACCGCCCGGGGCTGGGCTGGCTGCGCGAAGGGGTTGACCGCGAGGCGCTACACCTGGCCGAAACTGGCGCGCTGAATCATTTCTACCTGCAGAACTTCCGCATCAGCTGGGAACAGGTGCGCAACGCACCGCATTGAGCGTTTGCGGCTCAGGCTTGCCGTGCCAGCCAGTGCAGCAGGCCGTTGGCGGCGGCACGGCCGCTGGCAAGGCATGCCGTCAGCAGGTAGCCGCCGGTTGGCGCTTCCCAGTCCAGCATCTCGCCGGCGCAGAACACGCCGGGCAGCGCCGTCAGCATCAGCTGGTCATCCATGGCTTCGAAGCGCACTCCACCGGCGGTGCTGATTGCCTCGTCGATGGGGCGCGTGGCATGCAGCGTCAGCGGTAGCGCCTTGATGGCAGCGGCCAGACGCGCCATATCGTTGAACGTTTCCTTGTCCAGCAACTCGCGCAGCAGGCCGGCGCGGGCGCCATCGATGCCACATTGCTTGCGCAGATGGTTGGCCAGCGAGGCGGCGCCTCGGCCACGTTGCAGCTCGGTGGTGAGCCGCTGCAGGTCACGGTCCGGCGCCAGATCCAGCTGGATGCTGGCGCTGCCGTCGCGGTTGATGCGCTCGCGGATGGCGGCGGCAAAGGCGTACACCAGATTGCCTTCGATGCCGTCCGCGGTCAGCACCATTTCGCCACGGCGGCTCAGCGCCTTGCCGTGCACATCCTCGAACTGCAGTGCCACATTCTTCAGCGGGCTGCCGGCAAACTTGGCGGCGAAGTGCTCGCTCCAGCCGCAGACAAAGCCGCAGTTGGCCGCCTGCAGTGGCGCGCTATCCACGCCCTTGGCCGTCAGCAGTGGCAGCCACTTGCCATCCGAGCCCAGCTTGGCCCAGCTGCCGCCGCCCAGCGCCAGCACGGTGGGAGCAGCGTCGCGCAGCACCTCGCCATCCGGGGTGGCAAAGCGCAGCCGGCCTGTCGCATCCCAACCCAGCCAGCGGTGGCGCACATGCAGCTGCAGCCCGGCCTCGCGCAACCGCACCAGCCAGGCGCGTAACAGCGGCGCGGCCTTCATGGCGGTGGGAAACACCTTGCCGGAGCTGCCGACAAAGGTGTCGATACCCAGGCCATGCACCCAGGCGCGCAGCGCATCGGCATCGAAGGCATCAATCAGCGGCGTCAGTTCGCGCTCACGCAGGCCGTAGCGTGACAGGAACGGCGCCCGTGGCTCGCTGTGGGTAATGTTCATGCCGCCCACGCCAGCCAGCAGGAACTTGCGGCCAACCGAGGGCATGGCATCGAACAGTTCTACCTGCAGACCTTGCTGCAGCAGGACTTCGGCTGCCATCAGGCCGGCCGGGCCGCCGCCGATGACGATGGCGCGTGAAGCAGGGGTAGGGGACATGTGCAAACTGGCTTATCAGGTTGGCCGCAGGGGCAAGGCGGCGATTGTACCGAATCGGCACGCCCGGGTGCCGCTGGCAAGCACGGTTTTTCGTGCTGCAGGTGACCGCCCGATGCACAGATTGGGGGTTTGTCGGAAAGGGTGGTGCGTAGCGCCGCATGGCTGCATTTCATGCCCACGGCGTTTGCCCTGGTTCCAAGTCGCTGTTTAAAATGCCTGACTGCTTAGCCGGCAGCGAAGAGTATGATTTTCAAATAAAAAATAGTATCTAGCCACGAGAGCTACATATAAATATGTCCTTGGTATCGGAAAGAAGTAGTTACGAATCCCGTTTGACCCCCACCATGCCGCGCTTGGCGACTGCCATTATCGAATTGCCGGACGGGGTGCTGATGACTGCCAGCCCAACCGGTCGCTTCAGTCTTCCCGGTGGGGTGTCGCAGCGTGGGGAGCTGCGCTCCCAGGCCTTGTTGCGCCACATCCGCGAGCAGACCGGCTTGCGCATCAACTCCATGCTGTACCTGTTTGATCATGTCACCCAGCACAACGCGCACAAGGTGTACCTGGCCATTGCCCAGGGCGCACCGCGCCTGCAGGAGGCCGGCAGCCGCATGACGCTGGTGACCTCGCCGGACACCGAAATGGATGTGCATGTGGAGTCGCGCGCGATTCTGCGCCGCTATGCCAAGGTACGCGGCGAGCAGGGGCCGAAGAGCGAGGCGGTGCGCGCCATGCTGCAGCTGGCCCGCTACATCGCCAAGGTGGATTGAACGCCATGTCGGCAGCGGCCATGCGCTGGCAGCCGCTGGACGAATTCGATTTCGACTCCCGGCTGGCGGCCCGGCCCGGTATCAGCGTGGTGATGTTCGGCCAGCCCCACTGCGGGGCCTGCCGCGGCTGGCGGCAGCAGCTGCCGCACTGGCTGGCAGAGGATATCGGCCTGTATTACGTCGATGTCGCCGTGGCGACAGCATTGGCACGGCGTTTCGGCTTGTTCCACCTGCCGGATTTCGCCCTGTATCGAGACGGCGCTTTCCATGCCATGTGGCGCAGCGCCTTCGAGCGGCAAGAGCTTGGCCGCAGCCTGCAGGCCGCCTTGCAGGTGCCGGCGCAGGAAGAACCCTGACGCCCCCCATGGCGTGACAAAATGAGCAAGCCCTTGCAGCGACTGCAAGGGCTTGTGCGTTTCTGCCGGGTAAGCTTATTGCCCGACCGGCACGACCAGCTCCGGCACACTGGCGATGCCCAGATCGTTGCCGAGGCTGAGCATGCCCAGCAGCAGCGCCAGCGCCATGGGTGCAAACAACAGCGTACCGAGCAATACGCGGCTGCGGCTGGCACCGCTGCAGGCTGCCAGTGCATTCACCAGCACCAGTACATTGCCCACCCCCAGCACCATGGACAGCCCCTGGCCCACGTCAGTGGGCAGCCAGTAGGTGAGCGGATCCAGCAGTTGCAGGCCGCTGGCTGCCAGGATCAGGCCGAACAGCGAGCCCTGCAGCCCGCTACCGGCCCGCTGCAGCCACCAGCGCATGAACAGGCTGAAACCCAGCGTCTCCAGCGTGATGTAGGCGGTGAACAGTGCCACCAGCCCGGCGCTATCGCCCTGGGCGCCGGCAGCAATGGCGCTGGCGGCGGCCAGGGTGCCCAGCAACAGCAGCACCAGCAGCAGCTGCAGCGGGGAGTAGCGGTAGTGTTCCAGCGGGGCGACGCGCAGGCGAACCAGGTCGATGGCGTCGTGCAGCAGTGGCAAGCTCATCAGTCAAAAATCACGGTTTTGTTGTTGTAGGCGAGGATGCGGTTTTCCAGGTGCCAGCGCACCGCCCGCGACAATACCACGCGTTCCAGGTCGCGGCCTTTCTGGATCAGGTCTTCCACGTCGTCACGGTGCGAGATGCGGGTGACCTCCTGCTCGATGATCGGGCCGTCGTCCAGCACCTCGGTCACGTAGTGGCTGGTGGCGCCGATCAGCTTCACGCCGCGGGCAAAGGCACGGTGGTAGGGCTTGGCGCCGTCGAAGGCCGGCAGGAAGCTGTGGTGGATGTTAATGACGCGGTGCGGGTAGCGCTCCACGAACTTGTGCGACAGCACCTGCATGTAGCGCGCCAGCACGATCAGATCCACCTCGGCGGCTTCCAGCAGTGCCCACTGCTCGGCCTCGGCCTGTTCCTTGTTGTCCTTGTTCACGCTGATCACGTGGTAGGGAATACCGTGGTATTCGGCCAGCCGGCGGCAGTCTTCGTGGTTGGAGATGATCAGCGGAATGTCGCAATCCAGCTCGCCGATGCTCCAGCGGTGCAGCAGGTCCACCAGGCAGTGTTCGTACTTGGAGACGAAGATCGCCATGCGCGGCTTGCGTACCGACAGCGATACCTCCCACTGCATGTTGTACTTGGCGGCAATTGGCGCGAAGGCAGCGGCAAAGCTGTCCATCGGCAGGGCAAAGCCTTGCAGGTCCCACTGCACGCGCATCAGGAACAGGCCTTCCACCGGGTCCTGGTGCTGGTCGGCGTGCAGGATGTTGGCGTTGTAGGTCAGCAGAAAGTTGGCGATGGCGGCAACCAGGCCCTGGCTGTCCGGGCAGCTGATCAGCAGCGTGGCGGAGTGTTTGTTACTCATTGCTCTGGCTCTTTGTCTGTTTTTATCGGGGGCGTGCTATCGGTAAAGACAAACGCCACCGCCGGCACGGGGCAGACGGTGGCGTCGAAGTGCATGCAGTCTGCTATCAGGCGTTGAGGTTGGCCGAATCCAGCGTGTTCTGCAATAGGGTCGCCACGGTCATCGGGCCGACACCACCCGGTACCGGGGTAATGAAGCTGGCGATGTCGCGTGCCGGGGCAAAGTCCACGTCGCCGCAGATGCTGCCATCAGCCAGGCGGTTGATGCCCACGTCGATCACTACCGCGCCCGGTTTCAGCCATTCGGCCTTCACGAACTTCGGCTTGCCCACCGCGGCCACCACGATGTCGGCGCGGCCAACTTCGGCAGCCAGGTCGGCGGTGGCACTGTGGCACACGGTAACGGTGGCGCGCGCCAGCAGCATTTCCAGCGCCTGCGGGCGGCCAACGATGTTGGAAGCGCCTACGATCACCACGTTCTTGCCTTTCGGATCGATGCCGTACTCTTCCAGCAGCGTCATCACGCCGCGCGGGGTGCACGGGCGCAGCAGCGGCATTTTCACTGCCAGGCGGCCCATGTTGTACGGGTGGAAGCCGTCAACGTCCTTCTTGGGGTTGATGCGTTCGATTACCAGCTGCGGATCGATCTGCTTGGGCAGCGGCAGCTGCACCAGGATGCCGTCCACGCTGTCGTCGGCATTGAGCTGGTCGATGATGGCCAGCAGTTCCTCCTGGCTGGTGCTGCCAGGCAGGTCGTAGGCGACGGAACGGATGCCGGCCTTTTCGCAGGAACGTTTCTTGTTCTTGACGTAGATGCCGGAGGCCGGGTCATCGCCTACCAGGATCACGGCCAGGGCCGGGGCACGCTTGCCGGCTGCCACACGGGCATCCACACCTTCGCGTACGCGGTTGATCAGGGTTTCGGCGACGGCCTTGCCGTCGATGAGTTGTGCCGCCATGCTGCTATCCACCTAAAAATCGGTTGGTTGGAAGGAAAGGCCGGATTTTCGCATTTTTTGGCCGTTCTGCTCAATCACTTCAAGGGCTTGCCGTGCTGTGGCGGCAGATTTTTTTATGCCTCTCTGTCGCATGCATACCGCGACTTCGATAATCAAACAGCATGTGATTGCAAAAATTGCGCATCCACAGTTGACACGGAAAAGGCAGGTCAGTATAGTTCGCAGCCTGTTGTCGGGGCGTAGCGCAGCCTGGTAGCGCATCTGCTTTGGGAGCAGAGGGTCGTGAGTTCGAATCCCACCGCCCCGACCAACAGCCCTAATTTAGTCAGCCCGATGTGAGTGCCCGTAGCTCAACTGGATAGAGCACCGACCTTCTAAGTCGGGGGTTACAGGTTCGATTCCTGTCGGGCGCGCCAAAAATTTGCAGTGGTGGATGTAGCTCAGTTGGTAGAGTCCCGGATTGTGATTCCGGCTGTCGTGGGTTCGAGTCCCATCATCCACCCCACAATATCTGTCTTGTCAGTGTTCACTGGCCGGCACACCGTTCAGCGGTGGATGTAGCTCAGTTGGTAGAGTCCCGGATTGTGATTCCGGCTGTCGTGGGTTCGAGTCCCATCATCCACCCCATATGTACACCTCAAAGCCCTTGCGTCATGCGCAAGGGCTTTGTTGCGCCTGGCTGCCGGCAACTGGCGTGGCGCTCTGGCAGTGCTGGCCGGGGCACTGACCCCGGCAGTCTGAATCCCGGTTGCTGCCTCGGTTTTTCATTGTTTTCGCTTTTGCTCCGGTTGTAGGAAGTGATATTCACTGTAAAATCGGATACATTTGCATGTATCCGATAGCCAGAGCCACGCCATGACCACCTTGCAGCCCATCAAGCGCCAGACCCTGACCAGTGCCGTTACCGAATCCTTGCGTCAACGCATCCTGTCGGGTGAGTTTGCCGACGGGCAGCAGCTGCGCCAGGAAGCGCTGTCCAACGAGTACGGCGTCAGCCGTGTGCCGGTGCGCGAGGCACTGCGCCAGCTGGAGGCGGAAGGGCTGATCCAGATCATCGATCACAAGGGCGCGCTGGTGTCCAAGCTGTCGCTGGACGATGTGCTGGAGCTGGTGGAGATTCGCGCCATGCTGGAAAGCGAGCTGCTGCGCGCCTCCATTCCGCGCCAGGAGGCGGCAGATCTGGAAGCTGCCGAGGCCACGCTGAAAGAATTCGAACTGGCGCTGTCCAGCAATGATATCCGCCACTGGGGCGAGCTGAACTCGCGCTTTCACCTGGCGCTGTACCGTGCCGCCAAGCGCCCCAACACGCTGGCGTTGCTGGAACAGCTGCACAACAAGACCGACCGCTACACCCGCATGCAGATCCTGCTGACCCGCACCATGGAGCGCGCGCACGAGGAGCACACCAAGCTGCTCGACCTGTGCCGCAAGGGCGCGGCCGACGAGGCTGCCGAGTTCCTGCGCTTCCACATTCTGTCCGCCGGCCATGCGCTGGAAGCACACCTGAAGGACAAGGAAGTGCGCCGCTAAGCGCGGTTGTTAACGTAGTGGCAAACAAAAAGCACCTCTCGAGGTGCTTTTTTGCATTCCGGGCCGCGATGTTACGGGTGGCGCAGCCGGTCCTGCGGGTAGGCGTAGATCACCTTGCGCTGACGCACTTCGCCGATCACCGGAATGTCCAGTTCGATGGCCTCGTGATCACTGGCGGAAAACGGGCGCCGATAGGTGGCGATCAGGCCGGCTACCGGTGTGCGCAGGTTCTCCAGCGCGGCACGCACCCTGGGGCCGTCGCTGCTGCCGGCCTGTTGCATGGCGGCCGCCAGCAGCAGCAGGCTGTCGTAGCCCTGGGCGGCGGAGGGCGGCGAGGGGATGCGCTCGCCCGGATTGCGCTGCAGGTAGCGGCGGATGAAGCTGGCACGCAGCGGGGTGTTGCCGTCCTCGATGAAGGTCTGCACCATGCGCGCGCCCTCCGCGTTTGGCCCGGCATTGTCGATGAAGTTGGACATCGACAGCGTCCAGCTGCCGATCAGCGGGATGCGCCACTCCATCTGCGCCAGGGTGTTGGCGATTTGCGCCAGTTCCGGGCCGATGGTGTAGGTGAGGATGCACTGCGCACCGGCAGCGCGCGCCGCCTCCAGCGCCCGGCTCATGTCCAGCTCGCCATTGCGGAACTGCTGCACGCTGACGGCGCGGATATTGCTGGCCTGCAGCGCCTTCAGCAAGTCCTGCTGCCCCAGGCGGCCATAATTGCTGTTGTCGCTCAGCACCGCCACGCGGCGAAAGCCACGGCGCTGCGCCTCGCGCACGATCAGCGGCGCCTGCAGCGCATCCGATGCCGCCACGCGGAACACATAGTTGGCCGCATGCCTGGGCGGCAGGAACTGCTGGGTAATCACATGCGCGGTGGCCACCGCGGTAATGGCCGGGATGTGGGCCTGCTGGTACAGCTGTTGCGACGCCAGCGCCACGCCGCTGTTGGCAAAACCGACGGTGGCCACCACCCGCTGCTGGTCGATCAGCTCGCTGGCCACGCGCACGGCGTAGGAGGGCTGTCCACGGTCGTCGCGCTCCACCAGCTGGATCGGCCGCCCCAGGATGCCGCCACGGCGATTGATGTCTTCCGCCGCCAGGCGGATACCGCCGCGCATGCTCAGGCCCATGGGGGAGGAGCCGCCGCTGAACGGGCCGGACACGCCGATGCGTATCGGCTGCATGGCACTGGCAAGGGCGGAGCAGAGCAACAGGGCAAGACAGGCTAGGCGTGGCACGGGCTGTTCCTGATGGCGGTGTTGGCAAGGAGTGCCTATTATCGCATTCCCGATTCCCTTGCGGCCAACCCGCCATTGCATGCGTACCCCCCGTTTCTATACCTCGCTCAAGCGCAGCCGTTTTCACTGGCTGATGCCCAACAGCACCATCGTGCTGTTCTTCCTGACCATGGCGGTGATGCTGTGGACGCTGGATGCGCGCGAAAGCGAGCAGCTGCGCACCGACCTGGCCAAGGACACGCTGTGGGCGGAACAGACCATGCGCCTGCGGCTGGACGGCCAGCAGAGCGAGCTGGCGCAGATGGCGCGCGACATCGGCCGCGAGGAGCTGGACGAGGAAGGCTTCCTGGTGCAGGCCTCGCAGTTCCTGGCCAATACCCCGGAAATGACGGCAGTGGTATGGGCGGATGCCAGTTTTACCCTGCGCTGGATCGCGCCATATGAGGATTCCGGGCTGGTGGCAGGGGCCGGTTTGTCCGGCGCCAGTGCCACGGCCTACCTGCAGGCGCAAAGCGAGGGTCGCTCGCTGTTCAGCCAGCCGTATCGGCTGGATAACGGAGACTGGCGCTTTGATCTGATGGTGCCGGTGTTCCGCGACACCCAGTTTCGCGGCATGGTGATCGCCATCTACCAGGCCAATGCCTTCGTGCGGCGGGTGCCGCCATCGTGGTTTGCCGAAAAATACTATCTGGAGCTGGGCAGCGGTAAACAGCTGCTGGCCAGCAACGCCAACAACACCACTACCAGCCGGGTGGTGCAGAGCATCCAGCTGGCCGGCACGCCGCTGCAGCTGCTGGCGCGGCCGGTGCGCAGCAGTGTGGACAAGAACCGGCTGATCCAGCTGGGGCTGGTCACCGGCTTGTCGGTGCTCACCCTGCTGAGCCTGATCAGCCTGTCGCGGCATATCCGCCGCCGGGTGGCGGCCGAGCGCGAGCGCGACCGCGTCTACAACCTGTCGCGGGAATGGCTGGGTGTGATGCGCGCCGACAGCACCCTGCTGCACGTCAACCCGGCGGTGGTGGCCGGGCTGGGCTATCCGGCCGAGCAGCTGGTGGGCACCTCGTTCCTGAGTTATCTGCACCCGGCGCAGCGCGAAGCTACGCGGCAGATGTTGCAGCAGCTGCTGCAGGCCGGCAGCGTGGACCACTACCTGGAAACCCGCGTGCTGAGCCGCAGTGGCGATACCTTGCTGCTGGCCTGGGCGCTGAGCCCGCTGCCGGATGCCGGGGTGATCTATTTCTCCGGCCGCGACATCACCGCGCAAAAGCAGGCCGAGCTGGCGCTGCGCCACGAATACATGTTCCGCAAGGCGATGGAGGATTCGCTGGTGGTGGGCATTCGCGCCATCGACCTGGAAGGCACCATCAGCTACGTGAACCCGGCATTCTGCCGCATCACCGGTTACGACGAGGCCGAACTGATAGGCCTGCGCCCGCCGTACCCGTACTGGGCGCCGGACGTGGCGCCCTACAACTACGAAGTGCTGCGCCAGACGCTGTCCGGCGAGCATACCCAGCAGCTGTTCGAATCGGTGATGCAGCGCAAGAATGGCGAGCGCTTCTACGGCCAGCTGCTGGTATCGCCGCTGATCGATGCCGATGGCCAGCAAACCGGCTGGATGGCGGCACTGAGCGACATGACCGAAAAACGCGAGGCGCAGCAGCTGCTGGAGGCGGCCAACGAGCGCTTCATCGCGGTGATCGAAGGGCTGGATGCGGCAGTGGCGGTGGTGCGCCCCAGCAGCCAGCAGCTGCTGTTCAGCAACCACCGCTACCGCGAATGGTTGGCCGCAGACAGCGACGACAGCGGCAACGAATACTGCGACCTGCGGCTGTACCGGCTGTTGCGCCATGCCAGCAGCGAGCAGGAAATCTGGCTGGACGAGCCGGCGCGCTGGTGCCTGCTGCGTACCCGGCCGCTGCGCTGGGTGGATGGCGAGGCGGCGCAGATGCTGATTCTTACCGACATTACCGAGCAGCGCGCCGCGGAGCAGCGTTACGAGGAGCAGATGCTCAAGCTGCAGGCCACCTCGCGCTTGATCACCATGGGCGAGATGGCCTCCACCCTGGCGCATGAACTCAACCAGCCGCTGTCGGCCATCGCCAACTACCAGGCCGGCTGCGTGGAACGGCTGCGGCAGGGCAAGGCCAGTGCCGAGACGCTGATTCCGGTGATGGAGAAGATCACCGCCCAGGCCGAGCGCGCAGGCAAGATCGTGCGCCGGGTGCGCGAATTCGTGAAGCAGAGCGAGCCGGTGCGCAAGCCGGTGGCGATCGGCGAGGTGATCGACGCCGCGCTGGCGATTGCCGATATCGAGGCGCGGCGGCTGGCTTGCAGCATCAATGTGCACCTGGCGCCCGGTTTGCCGCTGGTGCATGTCGACCCGATCCTGATCGAACAGGTGCTGCTGAACCTGATCAAGAACGGCATGGAAGCCATGCAGCAGCTGCCGCCGGCCGAGCGCCAGCTGGAAGTCTCGGTGCAGCGTCACAATGGCCGCCGCATTGAGCTGGCCATCGTCGATCGCGGCCACGGGGTGCCGGACGACATCAAGACCCAGCTGTTCGATGCCTTCTTCACCACCAAGAGCGATGGCATGGGCATGGGGCTGAACATCTGCCGCTCCATCGTCGAGTTCCATCAGGGTCAACTCTCAGTGGAAGATCATCCGCTGGGTGGTACCATTTTCCGCTTCACCCTGCCGGTGTATGAACCATGAACCGTACCGACATCCGCATCCATATCGTTGACGACGACGAAGCCTTCCGCGATTCGCTGCTGTGGCTGCTGGAAAGCCACGAATACCGTGTGCTGTGCCACGACAGCGCCGAAGGCTTTCTGGCCAGTTTCCAGCCTGGGCAGGGCAGTGGCTGCCTGATCCTGGATATCCGCATGCCGGGCATGAGCGGGCTGCAGCTATACGAAGAACTGCAGGCACGCGGCAATGCCTGGCCGGTGATCTTCATCACCGGGCATGGCGATGTGCCGATGGCGGTGCAGGCGGTAAAGCGCGGAGCGCATGACTTCCTGGAAAAACCGTTCAACCAGGAAGCGCTGCTGGCGGCGGTAGAGGGCGCGTTGGCCGCAGCGGCCAGCGCGCGGCAGAACGAAAGCGGTGTGCAGCAGTGCGAGGCGCGGCTGGCCACGCTTACCAGCCGCGAACGCGAGGTGCTGGAGCGGGTGATCGAGGGCAAGATGAACAAGATCATTGCCGACGACCTGGGCATCAGCATCAAGACGGTAGAGGCGCACCGCGGCAAGATGATGGACAAGATGGGCGCCCGCTCGATTGCCGACCTGGTACAGACCGTGGTGGCCTACCGCCAGCAGAAAGGGCGACCGGGCTGAGTTGCGCTGCGGCACCACCAGACCGGCCAGGCTGGCAACAATGTTCGCTCGTGGGCTGATTGATGTCGGGGGCAGGCAGGTAGCGCGGTCGGTCATCAGTGGAGAATCATCGCAGAAGTGCTGGCAACGACCGAGGTAGGTGGGCGCACGGCCAACCAGCCGCATCCCACCGGGCGCGGCTGGGCATATGGCTCCGGGCGGCTGTGCGTCGATGACGACGATCCATGCCGCCACGGGCTTGCCCTGTAGACGTCGATGCTCATGGCGGACGCTTTGCGTTCGCCATTTTTGAGTCTGCTACGGGCGCCTCGAAAAGCACGGATTTCTAAGCGAGCAACGCAGTATCGCAACGCAAGCGGGAGTTTTTCGAGGTGCCCCTACGTTCAGGCTGCCTGGCGCTGTTCCCTTTTCCGACTCTGGTTTTGTGTGGCTCTTATATGAACGCTATCCGCAGCATCCTGATCGCCAACCGCAGCGAAATCGCCATCCGCGTGATGCGCGCCGCCAGCGAAATGAACATTCGCACCGTCGCCATCTATGCGGAGGAAGACAAGCTCGCCCTGCACCGCACCAAGGCCGACGAGGCTTACCAGGTGGGTGCCGGCAAGAAACCCATCGCCGCCTACCTCGATATCCCGGACATCATCCGCATCGCCAAGGAAGCCAAGGTGGATGCCATTCACCCCGGCTACGGCTTCCTGTCCGAGAACCCGGAGTTCGCCGAAGCCTGTGCTGCCGCCGGCATCACCTTCATCGGCCCCAAGCCGCAAGTGATGCGCCAGCTGGGCAACAAGGTGGCGGCGCGCGAGCTGGCGCAGGCTGCCGGTGTGCCGGTGGTGCCGGCTACCGGCGCTCTGCCGTATGACGTGGCCGAGGCCAAGCAGCTTGCGGCCAACGTTGGCTACCCGCTGATGCTGAAGGCCAGCTGGGGCGGTGGCGGGCGTGGCATGCGCGTGGTGGAACACGAGGGCGAGCTGGCCGATGCCATGGACGTGGCGCGGCGCGAGGCGCTGGCTGCCTTCGGCAACGATGAGGTGTACCTGGAAAAGCTGGTGCGCCGCGCGCACCACGTCGAGGTGCAGGTGCTTGGCGACCAGCACGGCAACCTGGTGCACCTGTTCGAGCGTGACTGCTCGGTGCAGCGCCGCAACCAGAAAGTGGTGGAGCGCGCCCCGGCGCCGTATCTGAGCGAGGCACAGCGCGCCGAGCTGTGCGCGGCGGCCCTGAAACTGGCGCGGCAAGTGGGCTACACCCACGCCGGCACGGTGGAATTCCTGCAGGATGCCGATAGCGGCCAGTTCTACTTTATCGAAGTCAACCCGCGCATCCAGGTGGAGCACACCGTTACCGAGGCGGTAACCGGGGTGGACATCGTCAAGGCGCAGATCCGCATCTCGGAAGGCGCGCGTATCGGTAGCGAAGAGAGCTTCGTGCCGGCGCAGGCCGATATCCGACTCAGCGGCCACGCGCTGCAATGCCGCGTCACCACCGAAGACCCGGAGAACGGCTTTACCCCCGACTACGGCCGCCTCACCGCCTACCGCAGTGCCGCCGGTTTCGGCGTGCGGCTGGATGGCGGCACCGCCTACGGCGGCGCGGTGATCACCCCGTTCTACGACTCGCTGCTGGTGAAGGTAACGGTGTGGGGCCACAGTGCATCCGAGGCCAACGCCCGCATGCACCGCGCGCTGCGCGAGTTCCGCATCCGCGGCGTGTCCACCAACCTGCCGTTCCTGGAAAACGTCATCACTCACCCGCTGTTCGTATCCGGGCAGTGCACCACCCGCTTCATCGATACCAGCCCGGAGCTGTTCCGCTTCTCGGCCCGCCGCGACCGCGCCACCAAGCTGCTGAACTTCCTTGGCGAGGTGATCGTCAACGGCAACCCGGAAATGGCCGGCCGCCAGCACCCCAACCCGCTGCCGGCGCAGCCACGGCTGCCGCTGGTGACGACTCCGGCGCCCAGCGTCAAAGGCAGCCGCGACATCTTCAAGGAGCTCGGCGCCGAGCGCTTCGCGCAGTGGATGCGCGAGCAGCCGCAGGTGCTGATCACCGACACCACCATGCGCGACGCGCACCAGTCGCTGTTTGCCACCCGCATGCGCAGCACCGACATGCTGGCAATTGCGCCGTACTACGCCAAACTGGCGCCGCAGCTGCTGTCGCTGGAATGCTGGGGCGGTGCCACCTTTGACGTGGCGATGCGCTTCCTGAAGGAAGACCCGTGGCAACGGTTGGCCGCATTGCGCGAGGCGGTGCCCGGCACGCTGCTGCAGATGCTGCTGCGCGCCTCCAATGCGGTGGGCTACACCAACTATCCGGACAACGTCGTCCGCCAGTTCATCCAGCAGGCCGCCGCCGGCGGTGTGGACCTGTTCCGCGTGTTCGATTCGCTGAACTGGGTAGAGAACATGCGCGTGGCAATGGACGCGGTGCGCGAATCCGGCGCGCTGTGCGAAGCCGCCATCTGCTACACCGGCGACCTGTTCGACAGCAGCCGCCCGCGCTACAACCTGCGCTACTACGTGGACATGGCCAAACAGCTGGAGCAGGCCGGTGCCCACATCATCGCCATCAAGGACATGGCCGGCATCTGCAAGCCGCGCGCGGTATCGGCACTGGTGACGGCGCTGAAGCAGGAGGTCGGCCTGCCGATCCACTTCCACACCCACGACACCTCCGGCATTGCCGCCGCCAGCGTGCTGGCCGCCATCGATGCCGGCGTCGACGCGGTGGATGCGGCGCTGGACGCCATGAGCGGGCTGACCTCGCAGCCCAACATGGGCTCGATCGTGGCCGCGCTGGCCGGCGGGCCGCGCGATAGCGGGCTGGACCCGCAGGGGCTGCAGCAACTGTCGGACTACTGGGAACAGGTGCGCCGCAGCTACGCGCCGTTCGAAGCCGACATGCGCGCCGGCACCGCCGCGGTGTACCACCACGAAATGCCGGGCGGGCAGGTGACCAACCTGCGCGAACAGGCCCGTTCGATGGGGCTGGAGGCGCGCTGGCCGGAAGTGGCCGAAGCCTACGCCCAGGTCAACCTGCTGTTCGGCGACATCGTCAAGGTCACCCCCACCTCCAAGGTGGTGGGCGATATGGCGCTGTTCATGGTCTCCAACGGACTCACCCCGGCGCAGGTGGCCGACCCGCAACGGGCCATCGACTTCCCGGATTCGGTGGTATCGCTGTTCAAGGGCGAGCTGGGCTACCCGGCGCACGGCTTCCCGGAAGCGCTGCAGCGCAAGGTGCTCAAGGGCGAAGCCGCACTCACAAAGCGTGCCGGCGCGCTGCTGCCGCCGGTAGACCTGGCGGCGGAACAGCAGAAGCTGGCCGCCAGCCTGGGCCGCGACTGCACCGAACAGGAACTGGCCTCGCACCTGATGTACCCCAAGGTGTTCAAGGACTTCGCTGCTCACAGTGCCCGTTTTGGCGACGTGTCGATCCTGCCGACCAGTGCTTTCTTCTACGGCCTGAAGGAGGGCGAGGAAGTCTGCATCGAACTGGAACGCGGCAAGACGCTGCTGCTGCAGCTGCTGGGCCGCGCCGACACCGACGATGGTCACGTCAAACTGTTCTTCGAACTGAACGGCCAGGCGCGGGTGGTCAAAGTGGCCAAGGCCGGTGCCGTGGCGGCCAGCGCGCAGCCGAAGGCGGAAGAGGACAACCCGCACCACGTGGGCGCGCCGATGCCGGGCATGGTCAGCACCGTGCTGGTGGCGCCGGGGCAGGCGGTGGTGCAGGGCGACACCCTGCTCACCATCGAGGCGATGAAGATGGAAGTGGCAATCAAGGCGGAGCGCGATGGCGTGATCCAGCAGGTGCTGGTGGCCTCCGGCAAGCGCATCGCCAACAAGGACCTGCTGCTTACCTTCCAGTAATTTGCGCGCCGCTTGCGGCCAACATCAGGCAGTAACCATGCCCCGGAATTTCCGCATGCGGAGATTCCGGGGCATTCGTGCTTTCGGCTTGCCTGTTTATGTCGTATCCATCCCCATTCTTGTCGCGAATGACAAAGGATCGCACTGCTGATTCTTCAATAGTCAATAAAACAAAAATATCAGCCAGCAAAAATGTATTTACATTTTGTGGCCGGTGACTGCACACATTCCCCCCCACCAAAAAAAAATCAATCAGGAGAATAGCAATGCAAACTTCCAAGAAAGTGCTGGCTGGCTGTATCGCAGTGGCCTTTGGCTGCTCGGTTTCCGGCGCGATATTTGCCGCCGATCAGGTAGTGAAAATCGGCCTGACCGGCCCGCTTACCGGCCCGCAGGCAGCCACTGGCAAGGACGATGAAAACGGCGCCCGCATGGCGCTGGATTACATCAACGCGCAGGGGCTGGTGATTGGCGGCAAGAAAACCCGTTTCGAACTGGTATCGGAAGATGATTCGGCCGACCCGCGCACCGGCATGCTGGTGGCACAGCGCTTTGTCGATGCCGGTGTCAACGCCGTGCTCGGCCCGTATAACTCCGGCGTGGCCATTCCTATCTCCAAGCTACTGAACGATGCGGAAATCGTGATGGCAACCGTGGCCTCCAACCCCAAGGTAACGCAGGGCGGCTACCAGTATGTGTTCCGCATCGGCAGCACCGACAGCCAGTCCGGCACGCGCATGGCAGTGTTTGCGGCCAAGAATATCAAGGCGAAGAAATTCGCGGTGATCGACGACCGCACGGCTTATGGCCAGGGCCTGGCCGATGAGTTTGAGCGCGCGGCAAAAGGCAGCGGGGTGCAGATTGCCACTCGTGAATACACCAACGACAAGGCTACCGATTTCACCGCGATCCTTACCCGGATCAAGGGCATGAAAGTGGATGGCGTGTTTTATGCCGGCTACCACGCGCAGGGTGGCCCGCTGCGCAAGCAAATGTCCCAGCTGGGGCTGAACGCTTACCTGCTAGGCGGTGACGGCATCTGTAACGAGGAAATGTTCAAGCTGGGTGGCAAGACGGTAGACGACAAGGTGTTCTGTCCGCAGGGCGGCCCGGTGCTGGAGCAGAGCAATGCCGGCAAGAGCTTCAAGGCGGCCTACAGGAAGCGCTTCAACTCCGAACCGCTGACCTATGCGGCATCCATGTACGATGGCGTGATTCTGCTGGCCAAGGCCATGCAGAAGGCCAATTCCATTGATCCCAAGAAGTACAAGCCGGCACTGGCTTCCATCAAATACCAGGGCGTGGCAGGTAGCTACGAGTTTGACGACAAGCATGACCTGAAAAACTCGCCGATCAGCGTCTACACCTTCAAGAACGGGCAGCTGGTAGCGCTGTAAGCTGCACGGCCAACATGCAAATCGCCCGCCGGTATCCCCGGCGGGCGATTTTGCCATCTGGTGGCATCTATCGTTGATGACCAGTTCTCGGCCAATGCCGTCTTTCCGCATAGAAGAAAGGAACGACCGGTTCACTCAGAGTTTTGGACATGCGCCCCTACAGGAGCCGGGGCAGTCCATAGTGCTTAACTCTCTGTCCACGTAGAACGGTACAGATTAAGGTTCTGGATAGCAGTATTAACCAACTTTTCTTAGTTTGTTATGCCGATAACGTGAATCTGTTTAGTGTATGCATCTGATTCTGTTTCATAGCTATTAAGTCGGTCAGAGGCAGAGGTTGAGCAAACAGATAACCTTGATAATTATGACAGCCTTGTTGCTGTAGAAACGCCAGCTGCTCCGCCGTTTCTACCCCTTCAGCCAACACATTCAGATTTAGCGCCCTGGCCAGCACTATGACGGTACGCACAATGGCGGCATCGTGCTGGTCGTGCATAACATTGCGCACGAAGGACTGATCAACTTTCAGCTGGTCCAGTGGCAGTTTTTTTAGGTAGGCAAGTGACGAATAGCCGGTACCGAAATCATCCAGCGCAAACTGTACGCCGGTTTGTCTCAGTGGTGCCATTTTGTGGCTGCAGCCTTCGATGTCATCCACGAGGTCGCTTTCCGTCAGTTCCAGTACTAGCCGCTGTGGCGGGGCTCTGGTGGCGGAGAGAATGGTTTGAACCTGGCGGGTGAAGTCTGGGTGCCGCAGCTGCTTAATACTGATGTTCACCGACAGGCTGATGTCGGCCATGGCTGGCTGTTGACTGAACTGTTGTAGCTGGAAGCAGGCCTGTTCCAACACCCATTGACCGATGGGTATGATCAGCCCGGTTTCTTCTGCCAGCGCAATAAAGCGGTCCGGGCTCAATAGGCCAAGACTAGGATGCAACCAGCGCAGCAGCACTTCCGCACCATGAATGTTGCCAGCCTGGTCAACTTGTGGCTGGTACATCAGCCGTAGCTGGCCGTCAGCCACGGCCTGGCGCAGAGCTGTTTCCAGACTGGCGCGCTCGCTCAACGTCTTTTGCATCTGCGGTTCAAAGAAATGCACCGCATTGCGGCCAGCTGCCTTCGCACTGTATAGGGCCAGATCGGCCCGTTTCATCAGTTCGTCGCCGTTATGCTGGCCATCGGCAAACATGGCAATGCCAATGCTGGGGGTGGAGTGGTAGTCATGTCCGGCCAGGTCGTAGGGCGCATTCAGTGCCAGCCGGATGCGTTCACCCAGGCGGAGAGCAAGCTTCGCCGCTTCGTCGCAGTTCTTGCTCAGATTGGGCAATAGCACCACGAATTCATCGCCGCCCAGACGGGCCACGGTGTCGTCCTCGCGTACGCAGTGGTTCAGGCGTTGGGCAACATCTTGCAGCAGCAAGTCGCCCATGTCATGGCCAAGGGTGTCGTTCAGGGTCTTGAAGTTGTCCAAATCGATGAACAGCAGCGCGCCTTCATTTCCGCGTCGCCCGGCACTGCCGACTGCCTGCTGCAGGCGTTCCAGCAACAGGCGGCGGTTTGGCAGCCGGGTCAGCGGGTCGTAATACGCCAGATTACGGATTTCCTCCTCGGCACGTTTGCGCTGGGTGATATCCGTCAGGGTGGCAACGTAGTGGCTGATGTGGTCCTGGGCATCGCTCACCGCGGTGATAGTGAGCCACTCCGGGTAAATGTCGCCGCTCTTGCGGCGGTTCCAGATTTCACCGCTCCAGAAGCGACAACTTTGTAACTGTCGCCACATCTCGTCGTAAAACGCTTGTGGATGTTTACCTGAACTCAGCAGGTGCGGTGTTTGGCCGACGGCTTCTGCCTCGTTGTAACCTGTTATGGTACTAAAGGCGCGGTTGACCCGCAGGATGTTGTTGTTGGCATCGGTAACGAAAATGCCCTCCTGCGATTCGAACGCAGCGGCGGCAATGCGCAGCTGTTCTTCATCTCGCTGGCGGCGGGCTTCCAGCTTCTCGAAACGTAGGTAGTACACGCTGGCCATGCCGATCAACAGCAGCAGGATGCCGCTGACCAGCGCAACGGCGAAGCGCGCCTCGTGGCGCCAGTTGGCCAATACCTGCTGGCGGTCCAGTCGTACCACGATAATGAACGGATACACACGCGATGCCCGGTAGGCACTGATTAGCTGTCTGCCGTCCGCCAGCTGTTCAGTAAAGCTGCCGGCTTCGCTCTGCGCCAGTTGAATGCGCAGGGCCGGGCTATATACCGTGGCCGCCGGCTGGAGGTTGCTGCTGATCAGCAGGCTGCCATCGTAACGCAGCAGGGCGACTTGACCTTGTTCGGCGGCGAGGTGCGAGTTGTAGAAGTTCAGGAAATAGTCGGTATTGAGTGCCGCGACGGTAGTGCGCCAGCTGCCATCCGGCTGGGCGGCATCCAGCAATAGCGGAATGAAACTGAGGGTGTCATCTGGCTGTCGGGCAGTGGCCCGCAGATCGGCGAAATCGCGGCCGGCAAACAGCGGTCCGCTGCGCAGCACCGCCACCGGCGCCGTACTTTGCGGCATGAACATGCGACGATCCAGCGCGATGCCAAGGTTGGCCGCATTGGAGCTGTGGCGGATGTGGTCAGTGGCATCGGCAAGGGCAATCGAGCGCAGATACGGCGCCTGCTGCAGGTAGAACGACAGTCGCTGGTGGGCCTGTGGATCACTGCCGGCCAGGGTAAGCGTGCGCTCCACCACGGTGAGGCTCTGTGTCAGCTGGTCTTCCATGGCGCGCGCGGTCAGGCCGGCCAGCGCAAACTGCCGCTCCAGAGTGTCGTTGTGCAGCCGCCATAATACCGAACCGGTGGCAATGGCCGCGGCCAGCAGCACAAGCGCGATCGCCGTCAGAAAGACGTTGCGGCGCCGGCGGCGTGCCTCCGCAGGAGCCTGGAATGCCAAACTGTACAAAATGTTAACCCGTCTCAATACTCCGCGATCGGAGCCAGTTTATTGCGCTTGATGGCTGCCTGCAGGCGACCATCGGCCCGTACCTTATCCAGGAAGGATGATACCCGCTGATACCAGGCATCGTCGCCCTTCTGCATGGCATAGGCGTAGTGTGTCAGGTGATAGGTACTCGGTGGTGACACCAGGCGGGCCCAATCGGTAGTTTCCAGCATGCGGCGGCTGAATGGGTAGTCAGTCATGAATGCATCGGCGCGACCGGCTTCCACTTCCTGCTCTCGCCCCTGCGGGGTAGCGGTTACCAGCAAAGTGGCTTGCTTCAGTTTTTCGCGCATCACCGATTCGTGCAGCGTGCCCTTGGCCACCGCTACCACGGTGCCCGGCTTGTCAATATCGGCCCAGCCCTGGATGCGGCGGTTGCTGCGAGAGGTGATAGCGTAGATGTCGCTCATCAGGTGTGGGCGGGTGAAGCGCAAGTGTTCGCTACGCTGTGGCGTGATGCCGATGGCAAACATGGCGATGTCGCACTTGTCCTGCTCGATGTCATTGATCAGGTTAGCAAACGAGCTGTCGATGAAGCGCACCGGTACCCGCAGCTCCTGCCCAAGCGCATGGGCCATGTCGATATCGATACCTGAGAGCTGCAGCGTTTTAGGGTTGCGGTAGGAAATGCCGTAATAATCCGGCCAGATACAGACTTTCAGTTCATTGGCGGTCTGGATCTTTTCTAGGCGGCCAGCGTAGGCGGCGGGTAGTTGCAGCAGACTGGTGGCGGCTAGTAGGCTCAGGAGCGTGCGTTTCATGGTGGGGATGCTTTCGTGATGATTTATTTTTGTATCTACACAACGCCCCATGACAGCATGATTGCACGGTGGGTCGTATGTTCTGATTTTATTGAGTGCCGCAACCGTGTGAACTGAGAAAAATCAAAGGAGCTGTTTCCAGCTTCATGCCGCAACCCACTGAATTGCACCTCTTTGATTAGATGCATTTTCGGCCGCTTCCAATAGGAGTTCGGTCATTGTCATCGGTCACGCTGTCGTCTACTTTGGCCGTACTGCAGCCCACTATGACTTTCGCAGCCCTAATCCGCTACCTAAGCTGAGTGTTGATTGACAAGACAAATGAAAAGAGCCCTGCTACTGCAGGGCTCTAGGGTGAAACTTTACACTTGATGTCGTAGGTGTAAATTAGAACGGAATGTCGTCGTCCATATCGTCCATGCGTGGTGCCGGCTTCGGGTCCATGCGGCGCGGGGCTGCCGGCGGGGCGGACGGTGCCTCCATGCGCGGAGCCGGGGCGCTGTAGCCGTCATCCATCGGCGGCATGTCGTCGCGGCGGCCGCCCTGCAGGCTCAGCTCGTTCACGCGTACGTCCGGCGAGGTGCGCTTTACGCCTTCCTTGTCGGTCCACTCGCGCAGGGTAAGCTGGCCGTACACGGTAACCTGCTGGCCCTTGGCCAGGTAGTTCTTCAGCGATTCGCCACGCTTGCCCCATACCTGGCAGCTGAACCAGTTGGTGGTCTTGCGCTCGCCAAAGCCGATGTCGCTGGCCACGCGGAAGCTCAGTACCGGTTCGCCGCTGGGGGTGTAACGCAGTTCGGCGTCGGCGGCCAGGCGGCCATCAAAAGTAATGCTGTTCATGCAGTTCTCCGGAAAATTCAGTCTTGCGCATGGTTGCGTCTGGCGCAGCCTGCGCAGTGTAGCGTGCCGGCCTGTCGATGACTATGGCTTGGCGGACAGCAGGCGGCGCACGCCTGTTTCGTCCCAGCCTTGTTGCGATACCTTCAGGTAGGCCACGCCTTCGTCCGGCATGATCACTACCTCGCTGACGCCGTCCAGCGCCAGCAACTGTTGCGACAGCGTGGCACGGTCACCCTGCCAGTCGTCGTCCAGGTGAATCATCTGAGTCTTCACTGCCTTGGGCGGGGTCATGGTGGCTGCCAGCAGCAGCCAGCTGGCCATCAGTACGCTGGTAAAGCCAAACACGCCGGCGGCGCCGAAATGGCTGTACAGCCAGCCACCCAGGGCGGCGCCCAGGAACAGGCCGATGGATTGGGCGGTATTATACACGCCGATGGCGGTGCCCTTGGCATCGGCTGGCGCGATCTTGGAGATCAGCGAGGGCAGGGTGGCTTCCAGGATATTGAAGGCGATGAAGTACAGCGTCAGCCAGGTGACGATCATCCAGAAGCTGGACAGCGCCAGCGCCATACCCAGCTGCGCGGCGGTCATCAGCGCCACCGCGGCCACGAATACCTGCTTGAGGCGGGCTTTTTTCTCGCCGTAGATGATGGCCGGCACCATCAGGAAGAAGCCGGCCACCACCACCGGCAGGTACACCTGCCAGTGATCTGCCTTGTCCAGGCCGCCGGTGCTGGTCAGCGCGAACGGGATGGTGACGAACATTGCCATCTGCGCCGCGTGCAGCGCGAAGATGCCGTAGTTCAGGCGCAGCAGCTGCGGGTTGCGCAGTACCGCCGGCAGGCGCTTGGTATTGGCCTCGGCGTCGGAATGAAAGCGCGATACCACCGGGTCCGGAATGATCTTCCACACCCCCACCAGCGCCATCAGCGACAGCACGCCGGTGAGCGCGAAGATGCCGTTGACGCCGATATGCTTGGCCAGCAGCGGGCCCAGCACCAGGCTGACGGCGAAGGTGGTGCCGATGCTCATGCCTATCATGGCCATGGCTCGGGTGCGGTTTTCCTCGCGGGTAAGGTCGGCCAGCAGCGCGGTGATCACGGCGGAGATGGCGCCGGAGCCTTGTATTACCCGGCCGACGATCAGCCAGCCGATGTCGTGGGCGCTGGCGGCGACAAAGCTGCCGATGGCGAACAGCAGCAGGCCGAAGTAGATCACCTTCTTGCGGCCAACCTTGTCGGACAACATGCCCAGTGGCAGCTGCAGCAGGGCCTGTACCAGGCCGTAGCTGCCAAGCGCCAGGCCGATCAGGGTGTGGTTGCCGGCGCCTTGCAGCGTGGAGGCGTACAGGGCGAATACCGGCAGAATCAGGAACATGCCCAGCATGCGCAGGGCGTAGATACCGGCCAGGCCAAGGCTGGCGCGCAATTCGAGAGCAGTCATCAGGAACGGGTTCGGGCTTAAGCGGGCAGCAACGCAGGTCAGGCTGCCGGCGGCAGTGTAGCGTGGCGCGGTGGCGCTTGCTGTTTCAACAGGTAACGCGGCTGGCGATACCTGCGTTGCCAGTCGTGTGGAGCAGGGTATGCCAAGTCCGGTATAGTAGCAGGTTCCCCGAATCACGGTGAGACAGGCATGGAATCCATCCGCATCCGCGGTGCGCGCACCCACAATCTCAAGAACGTCAACCTCGACCTGCCACGGCACCAGCTGGTGGTGATTACCGGCCTGTCCGGCTCCGGCAAGTCGTCGCTGGCATTCGATACGCTGTACGCCGAAGGGCAGCGCCGCTACGTGGAAAGCCTGTCCGCCTATGCGCGGCAGTTCCTGCAGCTGATGGAAAAGCCGGACGTGGACCTGATCGAGGGCCTGTCGCCGGCGATTTCCATCGAGCAGAAGGCCACCAGCCACAACCCGCGCTCCACAGTGGGTACCGTTACCGAGATCCACGACTACCTGCGCCTGCTGTACGCCCGCGTTGGCGATCCGCATTGCCCGGACCACGACGTGCCGCTGGCTTCGCAGACAGTAAGCCAGATGGTAGATCACGTGCTGGCGCTGCCGGCCGAGACGCGGGTGATGATCCTGGCGCCGGTCATCGTTGGCCGCAAGGGCGAGAACCTCGACCTGTTCGAAGATCTGCGCGCGCAGGGCTTCGTGCGTGTACGGGTGGACGGCGAGGTATACGAGCTTGAGGCGGTGCCCAAGCTCGACAAGAACAAGAAGCACACCGTGGAGGTGGTGATCGACCGCCTCAAGGTGCGCGAGGACATGCAGCAGCGGCTGGCGGAAAGCTTCGAGACCGCGCTGCGCCATGCCGACGGCCGCGCCATCGCGGTGGAGATGGACAGCAAGCAGGAGCACTGGTTTTCCGCCAAGTTCGCCTGCCCGGTGTGCAGCTACAGCCTGCCGGAGCTGGAGCCGCGGCTGTTCTCCTTCAACAACCCGATGGGGGCCTGCCCCAAGTGCGACGGCCTGGGCGAGATCACCTTCTTCGACCCCAAGCGCGTGGTGGCGCACCCGGAGCTGACGCTGGCCGCCGGCGCCATCAAGGGTTGGGATCGCCGCAACCAGTTCTACTACCAGATGCTGCAGGCGCTGGCCGAGCATTACGATTTCTCGCTGGACCTGGCGTTCGAGGACCTGCCGCAGCGCGTGCAGCACGTGGTGCTGCATGGCTCCGGCAACGAGGAAATCAACTTTACCTACCAGTCCGAGCGCGGCACCAGGTTCCAGCGCGCGCACAGCTTCGAGGGCATCATCCCCAATCTGGAGCGCCGCTACCGCGAAACCGACTCCAGCGCGGTGCGCGAGGAGCTGGCCAAGTACCAGAACAACCAGTGCTGCCCGTCCTGCGCCGGTTCGCGGCTGCGCAAGGAAGCGCGGCATATCTTTGTTGGCCGCAAGACCCTGCACCAGATCAACCAGCTGTCGCTGAAAGATGCGGCCAACTTCTTTGCCGGGCTGGAGTTCAGCGGCCACAAGCAGGCGGTGGCGGAGAAGATCGTCAAGGAAATCAGCGAGCGGGTGTCGTTCCTGAATAACGTCGGCCTGGATTACCTGTGCCTGGCACGCTCCGCCGACACGCTGTCCGGCGGCGAGGCGCAGCGCATCCGCCTGGCCAGCCAGATCGGCTCCGGCCTTACCGGCGTGATGTATGTGCTGGATGAACCGTCCATCGGCCTGCACCAGCGCGACAACGACCGCCTGCTGGCCACGCTGATGCGGCTGCGCGACCTGGGTAACAGCGTGATCGTGGTGGAGCACGACGAAGACGCCATCCGTGCCGCCGACTACCTGGTGGACATGGGGCCGGGCGCCGGCGAACACGGTGGCAATGTGCTGGTGGCGGGCAAGCCGGAGGAAGTGGCGGCCTGCACCGATTCCATTACTGGCGATTTTCTGTCCGGCCGCCGCAGCATCGCGCTGCCGGCCGAACGCCGCGCGGTGAATCCGGAGCGCTTGCTGCGCCTGGAAGGGGCCAGCGGCAACAACCTGAAGGATGTCACGCTGGAGCTGCCGCTGGGCATGCTGGTGTGCATTACCGGTGTGTCCGGCTCCGGCAAATCCACACTGATCAACGATACGCTGTACAAGATTGCCGCCCGTGATTTGAACGGTGCCAGCGAGGAGCCGTCGCCGTACCGTGCGGTGAAGGGGCTGGAGCAACTGGACAAGGTGATCAACGTCGATCAGAGCCCGATCGGCCGCACGCCGCGTTCCAACCCGGCTACCTACACCGGCCTGTTCACGCCGATCCGCGAGCTGTTTGCCGGCGTGCCGCTGTCGCGCGAGCGCGGCTACGGCCCGGGGCGCTTCTCCTTCAACGTCAAGGGTGGCCGCTGCGAGGCCTGCCAGGGCGATGGCGTCATCAAGGTGGAAATGCACTTCCTGCCCGACGTGTACGTACCGTGCGACGTGTGCCACGGCAAGCGCTACAACCGCGAAACGCTGGAAGTGCAGTACAAGGGCAAGAACATTACCGAAGTGCTGGAGATGACGGTGGAGCAGGCGCTGGAGTTCTTCAGTGCGGTGCCCACCGTGGCGCGCAAGCTGAAAACGCTGATGGACGTGGGCCTGGGCTATATCCGCCTGGGGCAGAGCGCCACCACGCTGTCCGGCGGTGAGGCGCAGCGGGTGAAGCTGGGGCTGGAGCTGTCCAAGCGCGATACCGGCCGCACGCTGTACATCCTGGACGAGCCGACCACCGGCCTGCACTTCCACGATATCGACCTGCTGCTGCAGGTGCTGCACCGCCTGCGCGAGAACGGCAACACCGTGGTGGTGATCGAGCACAACCTGGACGTGATCAAGACCGCCGACTGGCTGATCGACCTGGGGCCGGAAGGCGGTGCCGGCGGCGGGATGATCATCGCCAGCGGAACGCCGGAACAGGTGGCGGTCAACCCGGCCAGCCATACCGGCCATTATCTGGCGCCGCTGCTGGCGCCACGGGCATAGTCGTTGCGGTGTTATCGATAAAACCGGTTAGAATTCAGATATTGGCCGCCGCGTACTGCTGGCGGCCGGCTTAGGGGACAGCATGCGTAGTCTGGGCAAGATCGATCACATCCATATCCGCGTCAGTGACAGTGCACGCGCCACAGACTGGTACAGCCGCGTGCTGGGCCTGTCGCCGGATGCGCGCTACCGCCACATGCAGGATGGCCCGCACGGCGTCATCATGATGGCGAACCCGAGCGGCACGGTGCGGCTTGCCATCAGCCAGGAAGACGGTGCCGGCGCGATTTCCGGCGCCATCGCCTTCGTGGTGAACGGGCAGGATTTCCTGGAGTGGATCGATCAGCTGGCCGGCGAGCGCGTGCTCAACAGCGAAGGCCAGACCATTGCCCGCGACAGCGTGCGTGACCAGAGCTTCTTCTGCTCGCTGTCCTTCGTGGACCCGTTCGGCAACCCGTTCGAGATCGTCAGCTACGATCATACCTGGCTGTCCGGCAAGCTCAAGCTGGCCAAGCGCGCGCCAGTGTAAGGTTGGCCGCAAGTCTGTTCGATAACCCGCCGCTGGCGGGTTTTTTCATGCCGGTAACGGTTACAGCATCTGCGCCTTGGCCTGGAAGTAGCCCTGCATCTGCTGCTGCGGCAGCGGGTAGCCGTAGAACACCACGTTGGCCGGCAGGCTGGCCCATTGCTGTACCGCGGTGTTGTCCATATCGCTGGTGAGCACGATATCGATGCCTTCCAGCGGGTGTTCCGGCTGCTGCAGCAATTGCAGCAGGTCGAAGGCGCTGACACCGGGCATCAGCAGGTCGATGATCAGCACGTCCGGCCGCTCCTGGCCGATGGCAACCAGCGCGCTGATGCCTTCGTCAAAGGCGCGCACCTGTAGCGGTAGTGCCCAGCCGGCCAGCATCTGCGCCAGTTGCTGGCGTTTTTGTTCCTGCTTTTCCACGTGATAGATCAGCAGCTGCGAGCGCAGCTTGCGGGCGGCCTTGCCGGTGATATAGGCATTCAGCGAGGCGCGGCTGATGCGGCGGTGGCCGCCGCTGGTCTTCCAGGCTTTCAGCAAGCCCTGTTCCACCATGCGCTGGATGGTGGTGTAGCTGACGCCGATCACTTCGGCGGCCTGGCGCGTGGTAACGAATTCTTGTTCGGACATGGCTGCTCTGCCTGAAGAAGCCGTCATGCTACTGGCAAGCGCGGCGGCTGGCAATAAATGTGCATTTTATGCAGTAAAACATTCAATTCATTCAAAATCGCAAAATCATTCAAAATGTATTGACCACACATTTTTACCGGCTGAAGATGCGCTCATCCCTCTGCCGGTCGGCGCGTTTTCAGCTGCCGGCAGCACGAAAGCAATACAGGTCTGCATCATGCCAAAGCGTATCCAGCTATCCACCCAGCGTGAAATCATCAACCCCCACACCGGCCAGCGTGCCAGGGTCAGTACCAACGAATACACCTTGCTGCGCGGCATATCGCGCCAGGGCATACAGAAGGAGGCATTGATCAGCATGGTGTGGGGCGTGCGGGCGCTGCAGGTCAGCGATTCCAGTTATTACAACCTGCTGTACCGGCTGCGGCGCAGCCTGGCCAGCATCGGGCTGGAGAATGTGGTGCTGACCATGCCTACCTACGGCGTGGCGCTGGACTGCGAGGTGGAGCTGGTGTTGTCGCAGCCGCTGCCGTTCGCGCAGTGAGTCGCGGGCCGCAGGCTGCTGACAAACTACCCGCTTACCCGTCTGCGGATACCGTAAAGCCGGGCCGTCCTGCCAGGTCTTTGCATCGGCAGCCTTCCCGGTTACAAGACAAAGTCCTTTTGCGGGGCAAAAGGACTTTGTCAGTACTCTCTGGCATGCCGGCGCTTACCCGCCGGGCATGCGGCCAACGCTGGCTGCGCTACTTACCACTTGTAGCTGGCGGTAGCGCTGATGCCGCGGCCGGCGCCGTAGTAGCAGCCGCTCAGGTCATAGCATGAGGCTACGTATTCCTTGTCCAGCAGGTTGCTGACGTTCAGGCGCAGCGAGGCGCCCTTCAGCCGGGCATCGAAGCGGGCCAGGTCCATGCGCAGCGCCATGTCCAGCAGGGTGTAGGACGGCAGCTTGGCGGTGTTTTCATTGTCAGCCCACATGCTGCCGACGTAGCGCACGCCACCACCCAGCCCCAGGCCGTTGCCGAAGTTGTAGTCCGCCCACAGCGTGGCCATGTGCTCCGGTGCCATCACCGGGGTGTTGCCGGTAGTGGCGCTGCTCAGACCGTTGACGATTTCCATGTCGCTACGGGTGTAGCTGGCCAGTACGCTCAGCCTGGGGGTGAGCCTGGTCTTGGCTTCCAGTTCCAGGCCGCGGGAGCGGACATCGCCCACCTGCTTGTAGTAGAACGCGCTGGAGTCGTAGTAGGCCACGTTGCTCTGCTCCAGCTGGTAGATGGCGGCGGTGAGCAGGGTGTCGGCATCCGGCTGGTACTTGATGCCCAGCTCGTGCTGGCTGGTGGTGGACGGGCTGAGGATCTTGCCGTTCTGGTCGGCATTGCCGGCACCGCTCACCTTGAAGCCTTCGCTATAGCTGTAGTACGGCACCAGCGCCTCGCTCAGCAGGTAGCCGATGCCCAGCTGTTTGCTGAGCTTGCTGCCTTTCCAGCCATTGTGGCCGTTGTTGCTCTCGCTGTAGGGCGATACCTCGGCCTGGTCGTGGCGCAGGCCCAGGGTGATGCGCCAGTCCTGCCACGCCAGTTGATCCTGCAGATAGGCACCCAGCTGCTGGTTGCTGCGCTGGTAATGGCCCTTGCTGATATTGCCGTAGGCAACGTTGTAGTTCGGGTTGTCGGTATCCAGGTTGCTGAGCGCGCCGGAGCCGATATTGTCGCTGCTGTCCATGTGCTGGTAGTCGATGCCGGCTAGCAGGCTGTGGCGCAGCGGCCCGGTGCCGAACTTGCCGCTCAGCTGGTTATCGAGCAGCAGGGTTTTGGTCTTGGCGTCTTCGGCGGTGGCATAGCGGATCAGCTCATTGCTGTTGCCGCTCCAGCCGTACTGGTAGGCGTAGGTGCCATCCACCGAGACTTCCTGATAGCGGGCATGCTGGCGGAACTGCCAGCTGTCGTTGAAGTCGTGCTCGAACTGGTAGCCGTAGAACATCTGCTCGCGCATCACGCCATCGTTGGCCGCACCGTCGTAGAAGCTGCGCGATAGCTTCTTGCCGTTGCGGGCGGTAACGGTGCCCTCGTATGGCAGCGAGCCGTTGGTGCCGCTGTCCGGCGCATGCGACAGGTAGGCCTGCAGCAGCAGGCGGTTGCTGCCGTCTATCTTCCATTGCAGCGACGGTGCCAGCGTGTACTGCTCGACACGGCCGTAATCCTGCTGCGTGTCCGACGCGTAGGCCTTGCCTACCAGGCGGTAGCTGACGTTGTCGCTCAGGCTGTCGGCGTAGTCGAATGCCAGGGCGCGCTTGCCGTGGCTGCCTGCTGTCGCTTCGATTTCATGGTAGCTGCTGTCCAGCGGCAGCTTGCTGCTGGAGGACACCAGCCCGCCCGGGGCGGTGGTGCCATACGCTACCGAGCTTGGCCCTTTCAATACCTCCACCCGTTCCATGAAGTACGGGTCCAGCTGGATCTGTGCCAGCGTGGAGCCGTCCGATACCAGGCGCAAGCCATCCAGATACTGGTTGCTGGTCATGCCGTCATTGAAACCACGCAGCACGATGTTATCGAACTGGCCGTAGGCGCCGCGGCCGCCATTGAAGGTGCCGGCACTGTAGCCCAACGCCTCGCCTACCGTTTGCGCTCCCTGATCCTCGATCTGTTGCCGGGTAACCACGCTGACCGACTGCGCGATCTCCGTGAGCGCGGTATCGGTCTTGGTGGCGCTCTTGCTGGATTTCACCGTGTAGCCGCGGGTGGGCGCGGTGGCGCTGCTGTCCTGGTTGCCGCTTACCACCACGGTATCCAGCGTGGTGCTGTCGGCGGCAAATGCCTGGCTGACGGCAAGGGTGAGGGTGGCGATGCACAGGGCATTGCCGAGCGAATGACGCTGCCGTTGGCCTCTGGCCTGGTGTGTTTTCTGCATGGGTGTGTTGTCCAAGGGTGGGGATCGGCGGGCGATCCGGGTGTGAAAGCTGGCAGGCAGACCATGTGCTGCCGTTTTGTGAGAAAGAATCATATTGATAATCGTTATCAATTGCAATATGATGGCCTCATGCCAAACGAGAGAGCCCGCCTCATGACGCTGCACGCCAACGTGGCGCATTGCGCCTGCCATCCCCAGTCGCGCCAGTCGTATTCCTGTAGCTGCGGCGCGTAGCCGCTTGCTACAGCTTGTGTCGGTGTTGCGGCTGCGGCCGGCGGCACCGCTGCAGGCATGGTCCACCCCCTGTCGTCATGACAGACCATGCGAGATTCGACTATGTCAGCTGAAACCTTCGTGCACCCGGGCAGCGGCGAGCTGCCGGGCAGACGACAACTTTTCCATCGCCACAACGTGGCGGCCTACCGGCAGGCGATGCAGCAGAGCCTGCAGCTGGTTGCCGAGCGCCTGCAGAGCGTGCAGCGGCCATTCAGCGGCGTATTGCCGCAGGAGCTGGCGCCTGCCTTCGCCGGCATCGATCTGGCGCAGCCGGCGGCAGATCACGCCGCCATGCTGGATGAGCTTGCTGCGCTGTATCTGGACGATGCGGTGTATTTCCACCACCCGCGCTATGTGGCACATCTGAACTGCCCGCTGTTGCTGCCCGCGCTGATGGGCGAGCTGATCCTGTCGGCGTTCAATTCGTCGCTGGATACCTGGGATCAAAGTGCTGGCGCCACCCTGATCGAGCAGAAGCTGATCGACTGGACGCTGGGCCATCTGGGCCTGGGCGAAGATGCCGACGGCGTGTTCACCAGTGGCGGTACCCAGTCAAACCTGATGGCACTGCTGCTGGCGCGGGACAGCTACTACGCGCGCCGTGGCCACAGCGTGAAGCAGTCCGGGCTGCCTGCGGATGCCGGGCGGCTGCGCATTCTGTGCTCCAGCGCCAGCCAGTTCAGCGTGCAGAAATCTGCCGCGTTGCTGGGCCTGGGCTACGACGCGGTAATCGCCGTGCCGTGCGATGCGCGCCAGCGCATGGATACCGCGGCGTTGGCCGCCGCACTGGCGCGCTGCCAGGCCGAGGGGCAGCTGCCGCTGGCGGTAGTGGCTACCGCCGGTACTACCGATTTCGGCAGTATTGACCCGCTGCCGGAAATTGCCGCCCAGTGCCGGGCACAGGGTATCTGGCTGCATGTCGATGCGGCCTACGGCGGCGCACTGCTGCTGTCGCCGACGCGTCGTCACTGGCTGAACGGCATCGCATTCGCCGACTCCGTCACCGTGGACTACCACAAGTCTTTCTTCCAGCCGGTGAGCTGCAGCGCCTTCTTTGCGCGTGAGCGCCGGGATTTCGCCCATCTCACCTGGCATGCCGATTACCTGAATCCACTCAGCGCGGCGCAGGAGGGTACCCCCAACCTGGTCAACAAGAGCCTGCAGACCACCCGCCGCTTTGATGCGCTCAAGCTGTGGCTGAGTCTGCGCAGTGTCGGCGAGGCGGGCATCGGCGCCATGTTCGACCGCGTCATCGACCTGGCGCAGCAGGGCTACACCATGCTGCGCACCGAGCCATGGCTGCAGTTTGCCGCCGCCCCGGAGCTGTCCACCCTGGTCTTGCGCTACCAGCCGGCAGCAGCGCTGCCGGAGGCGGTGGTGGATGCGGCCAACCTGCATATCCGCAAGGCCATCTTCCGTTCCGGCGAGGCGGTGATTGCCGGCACCCGGGTGGCCGGGCGCCAGTACCTGAAGCTCACCTTGCTGAACCCGGAAACCACGCTGGCCGACCTGGCGGCGGTGGCCGCCATGATTCGCCGCCACGGCGAACAGTACCTGGCAGACGCGGCATTGCCGCCGTATGCACTGTCGGCATGAGGAGCACGCAGATGCACAGCAAGATTCACGATTTCGTCGCCATCGGCATCGGCCCGTTCAACCTTGGGCTGGCTTGCCTGGCTGCGCCGCTGCCAGGCATGGACGGAGTATTCCTGGACAAGGCCGAGGGCTTCAACTGGCACCCGGGCATGCTGCTGGACAGTGCCACGCTGCAGACCCCGTTTCTGGCCGACCTGGTGACGCTGGCCGACCCTACCAGCCGCTTCAGCTTCCTCAACTACCTGAAGACCACCGGGCGCATCTACGGCTTCTACATCAAGGAAGACTTTTTCATGATGCGCCACGAGTACAACCAGTACTGCCAGTGGGTGGCGGCGCAGCTGCCGGCGCTGCGCTGGCAGCGCTACGTGGAGCGGGTGAGCCACGAGGACGGCGTGTACGCAGTGCACTGCGTGCATACCCGCAGCGGCGAGCGCGAGGTGTATCGCGGCCGCCACCTGGTGCTGGGTACCGGCACCGTGCCGTGGCTGCCGGCATGCTGCCACGACGTGGCCGACCGCGTCGGGCACTCCGCCAGCTACCTCGCCGACAAGGCCGAGCTGCAGCAGAAGCGCAGCATCACCATCATCGGCAGCGGCCAGAGCGCGGCGGAGATCTACTACGACCTGCTGCAGGACATCGAACACCACGGCTACCGGCTGAACTGGTTCACCCGCTCGCCGCGCTTCTTCCCGCTGGAGTACAGCAAGCTCACGCTGGAGATGACCTCGCCGGAGTACATCGACTACTTCCACCGCCTGCCGATGGCGCGTCGCGACGAGCTGATGCAGCAGCAGAAGGGCCTGTACAAGGGCATCAACCTGTCGCTGATCAACGCCATCTACGACACGCTGTACAACAAGCGGCTGCTGGGCGAGGTGGATAGCCGGCTGATGACCAATACCGCGCTGCAGAGCTGCCGCTACGACGAGGCCAGCGGCAGCTTCCGCCTGGGGCTGTACCAGCAGGAGCAGGATGCCAGCTTCGAACTGGACAGCGAGGCACTGGTGCTGGCCACCGGCTACCGCTACCGCGAGCCGGCCTTCCTGCAGCCCATCGCCGCACGCATCCGCCGTGACGCGCGCGGCCGCTTCGAGGTTGGCCGCAACTACAGCATCGACCACGCCGGCAGCGAGATCTTCGTGCAGAACGCCGAGCTGCACAGCCACGGCCTGGCAACGCCGGACCTGGGCATGGCGTGCTATCGCAACGCGTGGTTGATCCGCGCCATCAGCGGGGTGGAGCACTACCCGATCGAGCAGCGCATTGCCTTCCAGCAGTTTGCCGCACCGCTACAGGCTGCCAGCGTGCCGGAGAGGCTCAGCGCATGAAGCAGAAGTCCTTGCTGATGGGCCTCACCGCCGTGGCGGTGGTAAGCGATGCCATGCTGCTGCCGTTCTACCCGCAGTTCTTTGCCGCCCGTTTTGGCGTGCACGACCCGCAGCATGTGGGCGCCTATCTGGCGGCCATGTGCCTGACGGTGATGCTGGCGCTGCCACTGTGGGCGCGGGTAGTGCGCCACATGCCGCTACTGCAGCTGCTGGTATTTACCCAGCTGGCCGCCGGCCTGCTGTGCCTGTACTGCTACTGGAGCAGCTCGCTGGCCGGGTTCTGGCTGCTGTCGCTGGCGATGATCGCCTGCAAGGGCAGCTACCTGCTGGTGTACCCGCAGCTGATGGCGCTGGCCGGTAAAGACGAGCACACCGCCACCGTGGGGCTGCTGTCGGTGATCGTGCACTTCGGCGGTATTGCCGGTGCCTTGCTGGGCGGGCTGGCGCTGCAGCACATGGATGGCGGCCAGGTGTTCCTGCTGATGGCGGCGGGGGATGCCCTGCAGATCGGCATCTGCCTGTACCTGCTGTGGTGGCAGCCGCTGCCGGCGCCGCAGGTGGCCAACCCTGCGTTGCCGCCGCTGGTGGACGATGGCGAACGCTTGTCAGGGGTATACCGGCTGGGGCTGCTGATGCTGCTGTTCTACTTCAGCGCCTACCTGGTGCGCGCCTTCTTTGCGCTGCACTGGCAGGCGGTGAGCGGCATCGCCGACAGCCGGCTGGCGGCGGCTGTGTTCGCGCTGCCGGCACTGCTGGCGCTGGGCGGCCTGTGGCACAACCGTCGCCGTGCACGGGCAGGGCAGGAGCCGCTGGGCAGCCTGCCGTCCATGCTGCTGCTGGGTTGCGCCGGCCTGCTGCTGCAGGCTCTGCCGGACATGTTGTCGCTGCTGGCCGGGCGCTGCCTGTTCGGCTGGGCGCTGTTCCAGCTCACCGTGCAGCTGGACGTGCAGCTGTTCCGCCTGGGTACGCCGGCCAGCTACGCCGCCGACTACAGCAAGATCAACTTCTGCCAGAACCTGGGTGTGCTGGCCGCCTCCTACGCTGCCGGCTTGCTGGTGGCGGGGCAGGGGCTGGCCACGCCTTTTCTGGTGGCCGCCGGCGGCTTCGTGCTGACCGCGCTGGCCTACCCCCTGTTGGCCGCACGGCAGCGCAAGCTGCTTGCCGCCTGAGGAGACCCGATGAACGTATTCCTGTCCGCTCCCACCACGGCCACGCTGTTCACGCAGCAGGTGCCCGGCGTGGGTGAGTTCGCCCTGCGGCCGCTGGCCGTGCCTGCCGACATCCCGCTGCTGCATGGCTGGGTAACGCAGCCACATGCCAGCTTCTGGGGCATGCAGCAGGCCACGCCTGCCGAGGTGGAGGCTACCTACCGCGCGCTGCAGCAGGGCGAGCACACCGCCTGCTACCTGGGGCTGTACCACGATCAACCTGCCTTCCTGCTGGAGTGCTACCGGCCCGAGCACGACGTGCTGGGCCAGCACTACCCGGTGGCTGCCGGCGATATCGGCATGCATTTCCTGGTGGCGCCAGCCACGCAGCGCATTGCCGGTTTCACCCGCGCGGTGATGCGCGTGATCCTGGCCTTCCTGTTCCGCGACCCGGCCAACCGCCGCGTGGTGGTGGAGCCGGATGTGCGTAACGACAAGATCCACGCCATCAACCGCCATGCCGGTTTTGTCTGCCAGGGCGAGATCGCGCTGCCGCACAAGCGTGCCCAGCTGGCTTTCTGCACCCGTGAACAACATCAGGCCGCGCTGCTGGCAGCGCGGCCAATAAAGGAATCCGCATGAACACCACCGTATTTGAACAACCGCAACAGGCCGTCTCCCACCTGCAACCGGCGGTCTGGGCCAAGGTCAACCGCCTGCTGCTGAGGAAGGCCATTGCCGAGTTTTCCCACGAGCTGTTGCTGCAACCGCAGCTGCTGGGCCGCAATGGCGACTGGGGCGACTACCGGCTGCCGGTGCCTGGTCGCGATGCCGAGTACCGTTTCCGTGCCAGGCTGCTGGCGCTGGAGCACTGGGATATCGACGCCGACTCGCTGCAGCGCCTGGAGGCGGGCGCCGACAGCACGCTGGATGCGCTGGCCTTCATCATCGAATTCAAGGCGCAGCTGAATATCGGCGACGACATGATGCCGGTGTATCTCGACGAGATCAGCAGCACGCTGTATGGCAGCGCCTTCAAGCACAGCCGTGCCGGGCTGAGTGCCGAGCAGCTGACTCGCGCCGACTTCCAGTCGGTGGAAACCTCGATGATGGAAGGCCATCCGTGCTTCGTGGCCAACAACGGCCGCATCGGCTTCGATGCCGCCGATTACGGCAACTACGCGCCGGAGGCTGCGGCGCCGATCCAGCTGATCTGGCTGGCGGTGCATCGCAGCAAGGCCACCTTCAGCAGCATCAGCGATCTTTCCTACCAGCGCCTGCTGGAAGAGGAGCTGGGGGCAGAAACCCTGGCCGACTTTGCCCGTCAGCTGGCGGCGCGCGGCCTGAACGGCGACGACTACCTGCTGATGCCGGCGCACCCGTGGCAGTGGTTCAACAAGCTGGCCCTGTCGTTTGCCGCCGACGTGGCACAGCAGAACATCGTATGCCTGGGCTATGGCCGCGATGGCTACCTCGCGCAGCAGTCGATCCGGACCTTCTTCAACATCAGCCACCCCGAGCGCCGCTATGTGAAGACTGCGCTGTCCATTCTCAACATGGGCTTCATGCGCGGGCTGTCGCCGTATTACATGCTGGCCACCCCGGCCATCAACGAGTGGATCAAGAACCATGTGGCCAGCGACCCGCTGCTGGCGGCCAACGGCTTCACCATCCTGCGCGAGGTGGCGGCCATCGGTTTCCGCAACCACTACTATGAGCAGGGCATCGTCAAGGACACGCCGTACAAGAAGATGTTTTCGGCGCTGTGGCGCGAGAGCCCGCTGCCGCTGCTGGCGCCCGGTCAGCGGCTGATGACCATGGCTTCGCTGTTGCATGTCGATGCCGACGGCAACGCGCTGCTGCCGGCGCTGATCCGCAGCTCCGGGCTGGATGCGGCCAGCTGGCTGCGCCGTTATCTCACCGCCTATCTCACCCCGCTGCTGCATTGCTTCTACGCGCATGACCTGGTGTTCATGCCGCACGGGGAGAACCTGATCCTGCAGCTGGAAAACAATGTGCCGCTGCGCGCCATCATGAAGGACATCGCCGAGGAGTGCGCCATTCTCAACCCGCACGCGGTGCTGCCGGCCGGCGTGCAGCGCCTGGCGGTGGATGTGCCGGAGGAGCTGAAGATCCTGTCGCTGTTTACCGATGTGTTCGACTGCATCTTCCGCTTCATCGGCGCCATTCTCGACCACAGCGGCACGCTGCCGGAGGCCGGGTTCTGGCGCGCAGTGGCGCAGTGCGTGCTGGACTACCAGGCCAGCCAGCCGCAGCTGGCGGACAAGTTCGCCCGCTACGACCTGTTTGCGCCCGAGTTCACCCGCTCGTGCCTGAACCGGCTGCAGCTGGGGAACAACCAGCAGATGATCGACCTGGCCGATCCGGCAAAGAACCTCAAGTTCGCCGGCACGCTGCACAACCCGATAGCCGCTTACGCGCCGCGTTAACCCCGGCTGCCGCCACGCCGCCCCGGCCAACCCCCTGCCGTGTTGCAGGGGAAGGCCGGGGCGGCGTGGTGGCGGCGCTGCCGGAATCCTGCATGTCACCACTGCTTTCCGTTACCGACACCACCAGCCTGCTGGCGGCCATCAGCCGCTGCCTGCCGGGGCTGGACGGCGTTTCCCTGTCTACCCCGGCCGCCGCCGCCACGGGCGAGCTGACCGCCGATGCGGCCAACCCCGACCCGGTGGCCGCGCTGCTGCAGCACTGGCGCCAGGCGCACCCGGAGGCCGGCCCGCACTACTGGGGCAGCCGGGTGTGGACACTGCTGCTGTGGCAGCCGGTGTATCTGGCGGTGCTGGCGGTGCACCTGGCCGGCTGCCTGCCGCGGCTGGCCGGCATGGCGCAGCGGCAGCAGGGTGGTTTCGTCGCCGGCTTCCGCCTGGCGCAGCACACCCTGCAGCACGACAGCGAAGCCGCGTTGATCGCCAGTGCCGGCCAGGCGCTGCAGGCGGCCTGCCAGCCCTACCTGGCACTGATCAACCAGCAGCTGACGCTGCACCCGAAGATGGCCGGCCGGCTGCAGGCCGACTGCCTGCTGGCGGCATTGCTGCATGTGCAGCGCTGCGATGCGCGTTTCGACAACGCGCGCTTGCAGGCGCTGGCGCCGCAGTGGCTGGCCGCGCTGGCGCAGCCGGGGGCCAGCGGCCTGTTGGCGGTAACGCTGGACGATGGCCGCCAGCGTCTGGCGCTGGAGCGCAAGGTGTGTTGCCAGCATTTTCGCCGTTGCGACGGCGAGCTGTGCAGCACCTGCCCGAAACTGAAACCCGCAGCGCGTCTGGCGCTGCTGAAACAGGAGTTGTCTGCCGATGCTGTCTCTGCGTGACATCCGCGTCTGTCGCGATGGCCGAAACATACTGGCGCTGCCGGCGCTGACGCTGGACCCGAGCCAGTTCACCGTGATCCTGGGCCATAACGGCTCGGGAAAATCCACCCTGATGCATCTGCTGGCCAGGCAGTTGCTGCCGGATCAAGGCCACATCAGCCTGGATGGCCGGCCGCTGGCGGCGTACGCCAGTCGCGCCTTTGCCCGGCGCGTGGCCTTTCTGCCGCAGCGGCTGCCAGAGGCCGCCGGCCTGACCGTGGCCGAGCTGGTGCGCCTGGGGCGCTACCCGTGGCGCGGGCTGCTGGGGCGCTGGCAGGCGGACGACGCCGCCATCGTGCAGCAGGCGATGGCGGCTACCGATATCGGCCACCATGCCGGCCACCTCGCCGACCAATTGTCCGGCGGCGAGCGTCAGCGCGCGTGGATCGCCATGCTGCTGGCGCAGCAGGCGCCATTGCTGCTGCTGGACGAGCCAACCTCGGCACTGGACCTGGCACACCAGTACGAGCTGATGGCCTTGCTGCGCACGCTCAACCGCGAACAGGGGCGCGGCATTGTCGCCATCCTGCACGACATCAATCTGGCGGCGCGCTACGCCGACCGCATCGTGGCGCTGAAGCGTGGCGAGCTGTTCTTCGACGGTACGCCGCAGGCGCTGCTGCACTCGCCGCGGCTCAGCGCGCTGTTTGATATCGATATCCGCCTGCTGTCGCGGGAACCGGGCGCCCATCCTGTGGCGGTGGTGGCCTGAGATGCAGCTGGTGATGACGCTTGGCCGCCAGTCGGCCCGTTCCTGGCGCTACCCGCTGCTGTTGCTGTGCATGCTGCTGATGGCGCTGTGGCATAACCGGATCGGCAACCCGTTGCCAGCGGCCACGCAGTGGGCGCTGTTGACGCGCGCGCCGCTGGATTTCGCCGAGCTGCAATGGTGGCATGCCAGCCTGCCGCGCCTGGTGATGGCGCTGCTGGTGGGCGCGGCGCTGGGTTTTTCCGGCAGCCTGCTGCAGCAGCTGACCCAGAACCGGCTGGTGTCGCCGATGACGCTGGGCGCCAGTGCCGGCGCCTGGCTGGGCCTGGTGGCCACCGGCATCTGGCTGCCGCAGCTTGCGGCCAACCATGGCGAGTGGCCGGCGCTGGCCGGCGCCATGCTGGCGGTGCTGCTGGCATTGGCGATTGCCGGTGTGCGCGGCATCAACGGCCTGCCGCTGGTGCTGGGTGGCATGGCACTGAATCTGCTGCTGGGCGCGCTGGCTTCGCTGCTGGTGATGCTGCATGACCAGTACAGCCGCAACCTGTTCATCTGGGGCGCCGGTGACCTGACCCAGCATGACTGGCAGTGGGTGCAGTGGCTGCTGCCGCGCCTGGCGCCCGTGCTCTTGTTACTGTGGCTGGCGCCACGGCCGCTTACCCTGCTGCGTCTGGGCGCCAGTGGTGCGCAGGGGCGGGGCCTTGGCCTGTGGCCGGCCATGCTGTTGCTGCTGTTGGCCGCATTGTGGCTCAGCTCGGTGGCGATCACCGCGGTGGGCCTGATCGGCTTTATCGGCCTGCTGACACCCAATCTGGCCGGCATGCTGGGGGCGCGTGGCGCGCGTGATGAACTGCTGTGCAGCGCGCTGCTGGGGGCGCTGCTGTTGCTGGCCACCGATGCGCTGGCGCTGCTTGCCAGCAGTTACACCATGGAGCTGGTACCCAGCGGCGCGGCGGCGGCACTGATCGGCGCGCCGGCGCTGCTGTGGTTCACCCGCCGCCAGCCGGCAGGCAGCGGGCAGCAGAACCTGTCGCTGCAGCCGCAGGCGCGGCCGTTGTCATGGCGTGGCTGGGGGCTGTTGCTGGCCGGGCTGCTGGCGGTGGCGCTGCTCAGCCTGACCCTGGCGCCGGGTGTCCACGGCTGGCGGCTGGCATGGCCGGATGAGCTGATCTGGTCGTTCCGCTGGCCACGCACACTGGCTGCCGTAGCCGGTGGGGCCGCGCTGGCGCTGGCCGGGGTGGTGTTGCAGCGGCTGCTGCGCAATCCGCTGGCCAGCCCCGACCTGCTGGGCCTGTCGGCCGGCGCCACACTGGCACTGCTGGCCGCCAGCCTGTGGCTGGGCCGTCCGCTGCAGCAGTACGGTGCGCCGCTGGCATTTGGCGGCAGCATGCTGGTGCTGGGCCTGTTGCTGTGGCTGGGCCGCCGCCAGCAGTACGCGCCGGGCATGATGGTGCTGGTGGGCATTTCGCTGGCGGCCTTGCTGGAGGCGGTGCTGCAGTTTTCGCTGGCGCGTGGCACGGCGGACAGCTTTGCCATTCTTGGCTGGCTGGCCGGTTCCACCTATCGCGTATCCGGCAGCCAGGCGCTGTTGTTGAGCGGCGGCACGCTGCTGCTGGCGCTGCCGGTGTTGTGCGGCCAGCGTGCGCTCAGCTTGCTGTCCATCGGCGACGGTGTCGCGCAGGGGCGTGGCCTGCATCTGGCGCGCAGTCGCCTGTTCTGGCTGACGCTGGTGGCGCTGCTTACCGCGCTGGTTACCAGCGTGCTGGGGCCGGTAGCGTTTCTCGGCCTGCTGGCACCACATATTGCCGCCATGCTGGGCGCGCGCCGGGTGCTGCCGCAACTGCTGCTGGCCGCCTTGCTGGGAAGTGTGCTGCTGCTGGTGGCCGACTGGCTGGGGCGGGTGCTGATCTTCCCGTTGCAGGTGCCGGTTGGCATCCTGGCCTCGGTGCTGTGCGGGGCGTATTTCATTGGCTTGCTGCTGCTGCAGCGGCTGCGCCGGGGGAGGGCATGATGATGCGCGGGATGACAATCATGCTGGCGGCAGCATTGCTGCTGTGGTCCGGTGTCGCTACGGCGTTGAGCGTGCGGGACAGCAGCGGGGTGCAGCACTTTGCCCGTTCGCCGCAGCGGGTGGTGGCGCTGAGCTGGGAGGCCGCCGAGCAACTGCTGGAGCTGGGCATCACGCCGCTGGCGGTGGCGGATGCCGACGATTACCGGCAATGGGTGGTGCGCCCGGCTCTTCCTGCCGCCACGCTGTCGGCGGGTGGCAGGCTGGAGCCGAATCTGGAGTTGCTGGCCAGCCTCAAGCCGGACCTGATCATCATCAGTCCCAGCCTGCTGGACATGGGACCGCAGCTGGTGCGCATTGCGCCGGTGCTGTACTTCGATGCCTATCGTCATGATCACGACAATGCGCAGGTGGCGCGCGACATCTACCTGCAGCTGGCCGGCTTGTTTGGCCGCAGCGCGCTGGCGCAGCAGCGGCTGGCGGCGATGGAGCAGGGCTTTGCCCGGCTGCGCGGCCGGCTGCGGCAGCATTTCGGCGCGCAGCTGCCGCGGGTGGACGTGGTGCGTTTTGCCAGCCCGGCGGTGGTGTACCTGTATGGCAGCAACTCCATGCCGGTGCATGCGCTGCAACGGCTGGGGCTGGGCAGCACGCCGCAGCCGGCTGCCTCGGTGTGGGGGGTAAGCCAGCTGAAGGTGGCGCAGCTGGGGCAGCTGCGACATAGCGTGGTGTTGTACCAGCAGCCGTTCGCGCAGGCAGGCAAGCTGTTCGGCACCCCGCTGTGGCGCGCCATGCCCTTCGTGGCACAGCAGCGCTTTGCCGCGGTGCGTTCCACCTGGAGTTATGGCGGCATCTTCTCGCTGTATTACCTGGCCGAGGCGATGAGCGCCGCGCTGCTTAGCCTGCCGCTGCGGGCGGCGCTGGTGCGGTAAGGCACAAGGCCCCGCGTAGCGGCAATGGTGTTCACTTAAGCGAGTGAACACCGTTTTTGCTGCGGTCATGCCTTGTCTGTAGGGCGGATGCCCACAGGGCGATCCGCCGGCGTGCGGCCAGCACTTACTGTGATGTTTCGTGTGGTGTGGAATCCGCTATGCGGATGATGATTTTGGTGCCGGTTCCGTCCGGCGGACAGGTTAAGGGGGCCACCGCGGCCCCCTTAACAATCCCCTGCTCCCCGGGGCTGCTCGAAACCCCGGGCAAAACGGCACGCCCCAGGCGCCGCCGAACTCGTCCCTCGCTAACGGCTCGGGACTCAAACAGATCGGCGTCTTAATACCTGGGGCGCACCATTTTGCCCGGCTCGCGCCAACGGGCTTGGGGCAAGTCGTGGCGGTTTTACTACCTGGCAGTGCGTGTAATTTCTTAAGTGAACACCATTACCGCGTGGCGGGGCCTTGTCGGCATGCGCTGCGGCCAACGTTGGCCGCAAATGCAGGCTTACTGGATGATGCCGCCGCCCAGGCAGATATCGCCGTCGTACAGCACCGCGGACTGGCCGGGGGTGACCGCCCACTGCTTGTCGCGGAAGGTCAGCGTGGCCTTGCCGTCGACGATGGGCGACAGGCTGCAGGCGGCATCGGCCATGCGGTAGCGGTTCTTGGCGGCGTAGTCGCCGGCGGCCGGCGGCTGCGGCAGCGTCCACGACAGGTCGTCCATCTGCAGCGCGGGTTTCAGCAGCAGCGGGTGGTCATGGCCCTGCACCACGATCAGCTTGTTACCGGGAATATCCTTGCCGCCGACGAACCACGGCTCGCCGCTGCCATCCTTGCTGCCGCCGATGTTCAGGCCCTTGCGCTGGCCCAGGGTGTAGTACATCAGGCCGATGTGCTCGCCAACCACCTTGCCGTCCGGGGTGATCATCTCGCCCGGCTTGGTGGGAAGGTAGCGCTGCAGGAACTCGCGGAACGGGCGCTCGCCGATGAAGCAGATGCCGGTGGAGTCCTTCTTGGCGGCGGTGGGCAGGCCGGCTTCCTCGGCCAGGCGGCGCACCTCGCTCTTGTGGATATCGCCCAGCGGGAACAGTGCGCGGGCCAGCTGGTGCTGCTGCAGGCGGTACAGAAAGTAGCTCTGGTCCTTGCCCGGGTCCACGCCCTTCATCAGGTAGTGCACGCCGTCGCGTTCCAGCTTGCGCGCGTAGTGGCCGGTGGCGATGCAGTCGGCACCCAGCTCCAGCGCGTAGTCGAGGAAGGCCTTGAACTTGATCTCGGCATTGCACAGCACGTCCGGGTTCGGGGTGCGGCCGGCCGAGTATTCCTTGAGGAAGTACGAGAACACGCGGTCCTTGTATTCCTTGGCGAAGTTGACGATCTCCATGTCGATGCCGACGATGTCGGCCACGCTCATGGCGTCCAGCGCGTCCTGCTTGATGGAGCAGTATTCATCGTCGTTGTCGTCTTCCCAGTTCTGCATGAACACGCCGATCACCTCGTGCCCCTGCTGCTTCAGCAGCCAGGCGGTTACCGACGAATCCACACCGCCGGACATGCCGACGACAATACGTTTCTTACCCGTCACGGGGAAAATCCTTCCTTCCAGAGTGCAAGAGGCACCACCAGCGGTGGTGCCCCGAAATCTCGTGGCCAGCCATCGATCACCCAGCGCTCGGGGCTGTCGATGGCATCCAGGCCAACGGCGTAGTGCTGATTGAACAGCAGCGGCGCGCGGTACACGGTACCGGCGCTATGGTGGTAGCGCAGCCATTGTCGCTGCTGCAGCAGCTGCAGCAACTGCGCGATATTGTGGCTGTGGTCGATGCAGTCCATGCGGCCCGCCAGGCGGGCATCTTCATTATTGCCGCCACGGTCGGTGGCGACGGGAGTCTGCTGGGCTGCCAGCTGGTAGAAGGCCAGCACCACGTCCTGCAGTGCCAGCCGCTCGGCGGCCGCGGAGTCGGCTGCCAGCAGTCGCTGCTGCATCCAGCTGAGGGCATCCTCGCCCAGTTCAAGCCGGCGTTGCTGATCGCAACCGTAATGGTAACAGAGGGTTAACTCGGCCGCACCGGCCGGCAGCGGCAGCAGGGCCAGCCAGCAAAGCCAGGCAGCGCGACGCATGTTCAGCGCCCGTGGTGATGAATGGCGGCCAGCGGCAGCCGCTGCCCGGCCAGGTAGTCGTCCAGGCAGCGCCCCACCAGCGGGCTGCGCCAACTGGCCTGGCGGGCGTGGATCTCGTCGGCGCTCAGCCAGATCGCTTCAATGATGCCGTCGTCCAGCTGGCTGCGTTCCGCTTGTGCCGCCGCCTGGCAGGCAAAGGCAAAACGCAGGTAGGTGATATCGTCGCTGCCTTCCTTGTCGGCCAGGTAGATGCCCACCAGCGCGGTGGCCTCTGCGCGGTAGCCGGTTTCTTCCAGTGCTTCGCGCGCCACGGCAGCGGCCAGGGTTTCGCCGTATTCCAGGTGGCCGGCCGGCTGGTTCAGCCGCACGCCCTGCGGGGTGTGTTCATGCACCATCAGAAAACGGCCGTTGCGCTCGATGATGGCGGCGACTGTGGTATTTGGTTTCCATTGCATGGCACTGATCCTGATTCTAATTGACAATCGTTATCATCAATATTTATTATTTCCGTACTGAGACTAATTCTTGATACGGGTGTCATCCATGTACGTCTGCCTCTGCCACGGTGTTACCGACCGCGACATCCGCGCCGCCGTCTGCAATGGTGCCACCCGCATGCGCGATCTGGCAAAGGAGCTTGGTGTTGCCACCGATTGTGGCCGCTGCGCCTGTGCGGCCAACCAGCTGCGCAAGGACACCCTGCTGCAGATCAGCGAGCCGGAACTGGCCGCCGCCTGAGCATCCTGCCGGCTCACTCTCCCTGCATTACCGCACTTCGGCTACGCCCCGCTCGCCTTGTACTGACATGACGATGTGCCATAATCCACGCACTTAATCCCCCTCAGGAGCGGCGTCCATGCAAGGCGACAAGAAGGTCATCAAATTCCTCAACCAGATTCTGCGCAACGAACTCACCGCCATCAACCAGTACTTCCTGCATGCCCGCATGTACAAGAACTGGGGCCTGAAAGAGCTGAACGAGCACGAGTACCACGAATCCATCGACGAGATGAAGCATGCCGATCGCCTGATCGAGCGCATCCTGTTTCTGGAGGGCCTGCCCAATCTGCAGGATCTGGGCAAGCTGTACATTGGCGAAAACACCAAGGAAATGCTGGAGTGCGATCTCAAGCTGGAGCTGGAAGCCATTCCGCTGCTGCGCGATGCCATCCACTACTGTGAATCGGTAAAGGACTACGTGAGCCGCGACTTGCTGGAGAGCATTCTGGAGAGCGAGGAAGAACACGTGGACTGGCTGGAAACCCAGCTTGGCCTGATCGAGAAGGTCGGCCTGCAGAACTACCTGCAAAGCATGATGGCGGATTAAGCCGCCTGGCTAGGCCGCAAAAGCAATCGGCAGCGAGGGAAACCCCGCTGCCGATTTTCATGCCTGTTGCTGATGTCTGTTACATCACCAGTTTGGCACCGATCAGCGCCATCATGATGGCCAGTGCCGGGCGCAGCCATTGCTCGGCCACGCGGCGGGTCATGTGGCTGCCCAGCCAGATGCCTGGCAGCGAACCCACCAGCAGCTGGCCCAGCAGGCCGTAGTCCATATTGCCCATGCTGGCATGGCCCAGGCCAGCCACCAGCGTCAGCGGTACCGCGTGGGCGATCTCGGTGCCTACCAGGCGGGCGGTAGGCAGCAGCGGGTACAGCGCGAAGATGGCCAGGGTGCCCAGTGCACCGGCGCCAATCGAGCTGAGGGTAACGATCACGCCCAGTACCACGCCGGTGATCACGGTAGCCTGCACCGGCATATAACCTTCCGGGCGCACCGGCAGCAGTCGCGCCAGCTGGCGCAGGATGAATGGCTTGAACAGGATGGCGAAGGCGGTAAGCATCAGCGCAAAGCCCAGCATCACCTTGATCAGGCTGTTGACGGCCTGGGTGTCCAGCTTGACGAAGTGCAGCACCAGTAGGGTGAGCATGGCTGCCGGCAGGCTGCCCGCAGCCAGATAGCCGGTGATGCGCCAGTCGATGTGCTTCTGCTTGTGGTGTACGGCCACGCCACCCATCTTGGTGATGCAGGCATACAGCAGGTCGGTACCCACGGCGGTAGCCGGGTTGATGCCGAACCACAGCAGAATCGGGGTCATCAGCGAACCGCCGCCCACGCCGGTGAGGCCCACGATGAAACCCACCACCAGCCCCGCAATTACGAATCCCAGCTCCATGCCGTGCTTTCTGCCTGAATCATTGATTGGCAGCCATGCTAACTGATGGTGTTATTCCTCTTTAGACGAATTTAGAGATTGCTTATCTGCATTTTGAATAAGTGGACCGGCCGGCGGTGCCGCTCAGTTGCCGCCTCCCGGCAGGCTGGCCGCCCATGCGCCCAGCGCCTGCAGAATGCCCTGCTGTGCCGGCGTGGCATCGATTGCCAGCTGTGCCAGCTCCTGCCGGAAACTGGCGTGGCTGCGGTTGCCGGGTTGGCCGCTGCTGAGCTTTTGCGCGCACCAGTCATGCCAGTGGCGCTGCTCCTGCGGCGACAGGCTGTGCGGAAAGTTGCGGGCCCGGTAGCGCCACAGCAGGCGGCCGAGCTGGCTGTCATCGAACTGCGGGCGTTCTGCGGCCAACTGCGCGGCGGATAGCTGGCGCAGCCGGCTCAGCAGCCGGCGGTCGTGCGGGCTGACAAAACCGCCGTACAAATTCTCGTCCACGTCCGGTATTTCGCCAGCCTCGCGCTGGTATACCAGGCGCCACAGCGCATCCAGTTTCGGCAACGTCGCCGCGCGGGCTGCGTGGCGTTCGATCAGTGCCATGTCGATGCCCAGTTCGGCGGCACGGCCGGGGGAGAGCACGCGCAAGTCCTGTACCACGATGGGCGACTTGTTGATGTGCAGGCCCTTGATCGGCAGGCGGCTTACACCTTCCGGCAGGTCGGCGCTGCGGCTGAACATTCGCAGGCGAATGTCTTCTGCCGATAGCTGCGGCAATTCGGAAGGATCGTGCTGCAGATCCCAGACCAGCACCTCGTTTTTATTGGTGGGGTGTTCCGCGAGCGGCCAGACGATGGCCAGATTGCCGCGCGCGGTGCCGAACATGCCGGATATGTGGATCAGCGGGCGCGGTGCGTGCAGCGACAGCTGGTGACGCACGGCATCCTTCTGCCGCAGTGACAGGCAGAAGTCGAACAGCCGCGGCTGGCGGCTGCGGATCAGCCGGGCCAGGCCAATGGTGGCGCGCACGTCGGACAGCGCATCGTGTGCCGCCTCATGCAGCAGGCCGTTGGCCGCGGACAGATGCTCCAGCTTGAAACTGACCTGGCCGTCCTCATGCCGCGGCCACTCGATGCCGTCCGGGCGCAGCGCATAAGTGGCGCGTACCACGTCCAGCAGATCCCAGCGCCCGCAGCCGTGTTGCCACTCGCGCGCGTAGGGGTCGATCAGGTTGCGCCAGAACAGGAAGCGGGTGACTTCGTCATCGAAGCGGATCGAGTTGTAGCCCACGCCTATGGTGCCCGGGGTGGCCAGCTCGGCTTCGATGGCGGCGGCAAACTGCTGCTCCGGCACACCCAGCTGCTGGCATTGCTGCGGGGTGATGCCGGTGAGCAGGCAGGCTTCCGGCGCTGGCAGGTAGTCCGGTGCTTGCTGGCAATACAGCATTACCGGTTCGCCGATCTCGTTCAGCTCGGCGTCGGTGCGGATGCCGGCAAACTGCGATGGGCGGTCGCTGCGCGGCACGGCGCCGAAGGTCTCGTAGTCGTGCCAGAAAAAGGTGGCTGAGGTCATCTGGATGGCAGCAGGCAGGGCAAAGACCGGATTGTCGCATTGCCATGGCTTGCGGCCAACGTCATAGCATCAGCCAAATGGCCGGAACTTTGCCGCCATAGGGCTGACCAAAGTGTTGAACGTCACTCAGACGTTTCCTCCCCTGATCGTTCATGCACTTTGCCGAGTCCGCAATGCGGATTCGGCTTTCTTTTTTGTTCGTTTTAGAAAATTTGTTTGCGGAAAAGAAGTAATGCATCGTCATGGTGCATGTCGCATGCTGCGGCGCGATTGCGGTGCATGCCGACTGGATTGCGGATGTCGATGCGGAAAAAAGGTCGAGGAATACGGTAGCGGCAGCAGGAAGTGCTGTTGGCTAAGTGCTTGATATGGATGGGTTGCCGGACGGCGGGCAAAAAAAATGCGCGGGGTTTGATGCCCGCGCCAAGTCTACAAAGGAGAAATAGAGGAGAAACTATCAAGAAGCAATTGCTGCATCTCAACGAGGTGGGATTATCCCGATGATGGTGCATGGTGTCAATGTATACAATTTGCAAAAGCGCAAAAAACATAACATTTTGTCGCGCCGTGAACACAAATTTGTTTGAAAGCGAAAATCGAGCGCTTGCTTGTGACTCAGGGAGCCGTGTTGGCCTCCCGTCCGCAGGTAAGCTGTGCGACAATGGCGTCTTTGCCGCATACGCCATTTGTCACTGGTCCAGTCATGAGCGATTTCACTCCGGTTTTGCCCGATCCGCGTCAGTATCCCGAGTCTTCCCCTTCCAATATGCTGATTCATCACGCCGAGCTGATTGCCAAGGCGGTGAGCGAGGACGAGCGCGAGCTGTGGCGCAATAATCTGCGCGCCAGTCTGGTAGAGCTGCTGGAGCGTGAGGAACTGTTGTCCTTATCAGTGGCGCTGGCCATGGTGACCTCGCAGCAGATCTACCAGATACTGTGGGATGCGCTGCGCGATGCCGCCGAACGGCCGGAGAGCGGCCGCCACGCGGTGATCTTTGCCGTGCCGGTGGTGCTGGTGATCGGCAGCAAGAGCAAGGCAACCCTGCCGGAGCGCATTGCCGATGTGGATGGCCTGAACGCCATTTTCCGCGAGCACGGCGTATTTGCCGCAGGGGCCGAGGTGTTCCTGTCCGGCAAGCTGCTGCATCCGGATGCGGTGGTGGGTATTTCCTCCGCGCAGATTTACCGTTACACCCGCCAGCTGGCCGATGCCGCGCGCGGGCTGCCGCTGGAGTTGCAGCCGGCTGCCATCACGGCGAAAGACGAAGGCGTGTTCCTGCGTTACCTGCTGGGCGTGGCGATCCGCGAAGAGGGCGCCGAGCCGCCGGTGAAGCTGGGTGGCAGCGTGGGCGCCTGGGGTGTGCCGCTGATGAAGTTCCTCGGCGAAGAGCTGAAAACCGACGGCGTGACGCTGTTCCCGATTCCGCGCGTGCCAATGCCGCTGATGCAGGCGATTGTTGCGGCCAACCAGGCGCGGCTGGAAGTGGCGCTGCAGGTGTTTGCCAGCACGCAGATCCGCAAGCTGCGCGACCAGGGCGAAGAGCCGGTGGCTATCGTGTCGGCACACGACAACGGCGAGCTGCATTTCACTGTCTCTGCTACGGGTAATGAAAAAGACTGGGGTGGTTTTGTGTGGCCGCTGGCGGCGCAGGACGTGGTGGCGCAGATCGAAACCAGCTTCCGCATGCTGATGGCGGAATGCCAGGTAAGCGATGTGCGCGTGGTGCCGCAATTGCAGCCGGAACAGCAGAATGGTATTCCGCTGTTCTTCACCGCCGATGACTGGCCGGTACAGCGCACCCTGCAGTAAGTATTTGAAATGGCAGATCAAGATGAAACGTATTCATGCTTGGTTTGCCATTTGTTCATTTCGGGCTGTCTCCGGAATGCAGTAGAATTTCCCGATCCATAACCCATTGATGGAAAGTCAACGATGTTTGCTGATATCAAAATCGCCCAGTACGACCCGGAACTCGCCGCCGCCATCGCCGGCGAGGTACAGCGCCAGGAAGATCACATCGAGCTGATCGCTTCCGAAAACTACACTAGCCGCGCGGTGATGGAAGCCCAGGGCTCCCAGCTGACCAACAAGTACGCCGAAGGCTACCCGGGCAAGCGCTTCTACGGTGGTTGCGAATACGTTGACGTGGTGGAGCAGCTGGCCATCGACCGCGTGAAGCAGCTGTTCGGCGCCGAGTACGCCAACGTGCAGCCGCACTCCGGCTCGCAGGCCAACCAGGCGGTGTACTTCTCCATCCTGAAGCCGGGTGACACCGTGATGGGCATGAACCTGGGCCACGGTGGTCACCTGACCCACGGTTCCCCGGCCAACCTGTCCGGCAAGATGTTCAACATCGTGGCCTACGGTCTGAACGACAAGGAAGAAATCGACTACGACGACATGGAGCGCGTAGCGATGGAAACCAAGCCGAAGCTGATCATCGGTGGCGCTTCCGCCTTCGCGCTGCGTTTCGACTTCGAGCGCATGGGTCAGATCGCCAAGAAATGTGGCGCCTACTTCATGGTGGACATGGCGCACTACGCCGGTCTGGTAGCTGCCGGCCTGTACCCGAACCCGGTGCCGCACGCCGACTTCGTGACCTCCACCACCCACAAGACCCTGCGTGGTCCGCGTGGCGGCATCATCCTGGCCAAGGCTGAGTTCGAGAAATCGCTGAACAGCAACGTGTTCCCGACCCTGCAGGGCGGCCCGCTGATGCACGTGATCGCCGCCAAGGCGGTGGCGTTCAAGGAAGCGCTGACCCCGGAATTCAAGGAATACCAGGCTCAGGTAATCAAGAACGCCGACGTGATGGCGCGTACCCTGGCCGAGCGCGGTCTGCGCATCGTGTCCGGCCGCACCGAAAGCCATGTGTTCCTGGTTGACCTGCGTGCCAAGGGGCTCACCGGCAAGGCTGCCGACGCTGCACTGGGCAAGGCGCACATCACCGTGAACAAGAACGCCATTCCGAACGACCCGGAAAGCCCGTTCGTGACCTCCGGCATCCGTATCGGCTCCCCGGCCATCACCACCCGCGGCTTCAAGGAAGACGAAGCCCGCATCGTGGCCAACCTGGTTGCCGACGTGCTGGACAATCCGAACGACGAAGCCGTGCTGGCGCGCGTGGCCAAGGAAGCCACCGAGCTGTGCCACCGCTTCCCGGTGTACCAGAAGTAAGTCGCTTCCATAGGACTGAGAAAGCGGCCCGCGTGGCCGCTTTTTTCTTGGCTGCCAGGCCGGCGCAGGCGGGGCCTCGGCGGTCTTGCCGTGCGGTTATATTCAAGTGCCACAAAATTCCAAGGCGCGGCTATGTGCTAAGTGGCTGAATTTTTGTAAAAAAACGCTTTGCTTGCCGCTGTCGTTCCTGTGGTGCTGAAACGGGGTGGCGGCAAGCCGGTATAATGCGCCGCATCAAGGAGATGCGTGATGACCCTGCCTCAATTCAAGTACCTGGAAGACTTTGTCGGCAATACCCCGCTGGTGCGCCTCAAGCGCATGCCCGGCAACAGCAGCAACGTGGTGCTGCTCAAGCTGGAAGGCAATAACCCGGCCGGCTCGGTGAAGGATAGGCCGGCGCTGTCGATGATCCGTCATGCCGAGGCGCGCGGCGAGATCAAACCGGGCGATACCCTGATCGAGCCTACCAGTGGCAATACCGGCATCGCGCTGGCGATGGCTGCCACCATGATGGGTTACAAGATGATCCTGGTGATGCCGGAGAACTCCAGCCAGGAGCGGGTGGATACCATGCGTGCCTATGGCGCCGAGGTGCTGCTGACGCCGAAAGAGCAATCCATGCCTGGCGCCATCGATGAGGCGCGCCGGCTGGAAGCTGCCGGGGTTGGCCGCATCCTCGACCAGTTCGGCAATCCGGATAATCCGCTGGCGCATATCGAAGGGACCGGGCCGGAAATCTGGCGCGACACCGCCGGCACGGTGACGCACTTTGTATCCAGCATGGGTACCACCGGCACCATCATGGGTACCAGTAGCTACCTCAAACAGCAGAATCCTGCCATTCAGATAATTGGCGTGCAGCCGCAGGCAGGTAGCCAGATCCCGGGCATCCGCAAGTGGGAGGACGAATACCTGCCCAGCATCTGCGATTTCTCGCGTATCGATCAACTGGAGCTGGTGGATCAGCACACTGCCGAGGACACCGCCCGCCGCCTGGCGCGCGAGGAGGGTATCCTGGCTGGTCCGTCGTCCGGTGGTGCGCTGGCAGTGGCGCTGCGGCTGAACGAACAATTGCAGAATGCCGTAATCGTCTCCATTGTATGTGACCGCGGTGACCGCTATCTGTCCACCGGTCTGTTTTCCTGAAGCCATGTTGGTCGCAGTGTGCGGCCAACCCTGATCAGCACCAATCATGTCCCAACACGTATTTTCGCCGCCCGACGACGGCTCGCTCAGCCCCCGTTCCTGGTACCAGGCTGCCAGCCGGCAGCCGGGCTTCATTCACGACGACGCTCAGGCTGCTGCCATCGAGCAGCTGGAAACGCTGTGGGAGTCGCTGCTGGATTTCAAGGGCAAGCGCAATCGCTTCCTGGGGCGTAGCTTGCGCAAGCCGCCGGTACCGCGTGGCCTGTACCTGTGGGGTGGGGTGGGGCGCGGCAAGAGCTTCCTGATGGATGCCTTCTATGGCTGCGTTGGCTATCGTCGCAAGCGGCGGGTGCATTTCCACCATTTCATGGCCGAGATTCACAAGCAGCTGCGCACCCTGTCCAGCGAAGCGGACCCGCTGAAGACAGTGGCGGAGCGCATTGCCCATGATGTGCGCCTGTTGTGTTTCGACGAATTCCACGTCAGCGACATTGCCGACGCCATGATCCTGGGGCGGCTGTTTTCCGCGCTGTTCGAGCATGGTGTGATCTGTGTGATGACCTCCAACTACCCGCCGGAAGGGCTGTACCCCAATGGTCTGATGCGCAGCAACTTCCTGCCGACCATTGCGCTGTTGCAGGCTAACCTGGATGTGATCAATGTCGATGGTGGCAACGACTACCGGCTGCGCGAGCTTACCCGCGAGCCGCTGTTCCTGGTGCCGGCCGGCGATGATGCTGCGGCACGCATGGAGCTGATGTTCGATCGCCTGGCCGGGGCGGCGACCGAGCTGCCGCATGTGCTGACGGTGCTGGGGCGGGAGATCCCGCTCAGGCGCCATGCGCCGGGGGTGATCTGGTTTGATTTTCGCGCCATTTGCGACGGGCCGCGGGCGCAGACCGACTACCTGGAAATCGCCAGTGAATATCACACCGTGTTCGTGTCCGACATTCCGAAACTGGAGGCGCGCGATGCCGCCATTGCCCGCCGCCTGACCTGGCTGGTGGACGTGTTTTACGACCATCGTGTCAAGCTGGTGGCCTCCAGCGCGGTGCCGGCGGAGCAGGTGTATACCGATGGCGTGCAGGCCAGCGAGTTTTTCCGCACTGCCAGCCGGCTTACCGAGATGCAGTCGCAGAGCTATCTGCAGCTGCCGCATCTGGTGGACAACTTCAAGATTGGCGATGGCGTGGTGGAGACCTGATCCGGGATCACAGGATGCAACAAGGCCGCAGCTTGCTGCGGCCTTGTGTCTTTTGTGGTGCTCGTCGGCTCAGTGGGTGCCGATGGGTATCAGCATCGGCTGGTAGCCCAGTTCACGCAGGCGCTGCATTGCCTCTTCGGCTTCGGCGCGGGTGCGGAACGGGCCCAGTTGTACCCGGGTCTCGGTACGGGCGGCCAGGCCTTGCTTTTTCAGGTCGGCAACCAGTTTCTCTGCGTTCGTCGAACTGCTGAATAGCCCCAGTTGTACCTGGTAGCCCAGCGATGGCGAGCTGCTCTTGCTGCCCGGCAGGGTGGGCATCACCCGTGGTGCCACCTGGGGGGCGCTGGGGGCGATCGCCGCGGCGGCGTCTTCCTGGAGGGCAGGGGCGGCCTTGCGCATTGCCAGTGGCGCTGGTGCCGGTTTGGGGGCAGGGCTGGTGGCTACGGGCGGGGTAGCTGCGGTGGTGGCTGCCGGCCTGGGGTTGGCCGCAAGTGCTGGTTTGGCGGCAGGCGGCGCAGTGGTGCCGGCGGGGGGCGTCATGGTGCCGGGAGCCGGTGTGGCGGGTAGTGGGCTGCCGGGAGACGGTGCGGCCGGGCGGCTGTCCGTTGCCGGGCTGGCTACTGGCGCACTGCTGGCTGCGGCACTGCTGTCTGGCAGCTGGGCGATGACCAGGCTGGGGGCCGAGGCGGCGAGCGGTTCTTCCTTGCTGACAATGCGGCCGGAGCTGCCGACGTTGCTGGCCGGGATGGTCTTGTCGCTGGCGCTGAATGATTCCAGCAGCGGGATGGCGGCCAGCGCCACTGCTACCAGGCCGCCGGCGATAGCCAAGCGTTTGCGCATTTCCGGCGACAGGCCGGTGGCGGGGAGATCGGTGTTGCGATGCGGTTCTTGTTGTGTGGGTTTCATCGGCTCGAATTCAGTGCAGCAAAGGCTGGTGAACACTGGTAAGATACCGGGTTCCTCAAAATTGGGTGACCCGCAGGCTCGTTTATGAGCCTGTCAAGTGTAACCATTTCGCTTGTAAACAGGGAGATTTATATGGCTATCGAACGTACTCTGTCCATCATCAAACCGGACGCAGTTGCCAAGAACGTAATCGGCAAAATCTACGACCGCTTCGAATCCGCAGGCCTGAAGATTGTGGCTGCCAAGCTGAAGCAACTGTCTCGCGCTGAAGCCGAAGGCTTCTACGCCGTGCACAAGGAACGCCCGTTCTTCAACGATCTGGTGTCCTTCATGATCTCCGGCCCGGTAATGATCCAGGCGCTGGAAGGTGAAAACGCCGTACTGAAGAACCGCGAACTGATGGGCGCTACCGATCCGAAGAAAGCAGAAGCCGGCACCATCCGCGCCGACTTCGCCGATTCCATCGACGCCAACGCCGTACACGGTTCCGACAGCCTGGAAAACGCTGCTATCGAAGTAGCCTACTTCTTCGCTGCTACCGAAATCGCTGCACGCTAAGCTGTATCCGGCGGCCGCCACTGGCGGCCGCCATTATTTGAGTATTGCCATGAAGACCAACCTGCTCGACTTCAACCTGCCCCAGCTCACCGAACACTTTGCCGCCATGGGCGAGAAGCCGTTTCGTGCCAAGCAGATCATGCGCTGGATGCACCAGATGGGCGAAGCCGATTTCGACGCCATGACCGACATTGCCAAGGGGCTGCGTGCCAAGCTGCACGATACCGCCATCGTGGGCGTGCCGGACCTGATGGTGTCGCAGGAGTCCGAAGATGGTACCCGCAAGTGGCTGCTGGACGTGGGCACCGGCAACGGTGTCGAAACCGTGTTCATCCCCGAGGATGACCGCGGCACTTTGTGCATATCATCTCAGGTGGGCTGTGCGCTGGAGTGCACCTTCTGCTCCACCGGTCGCCAGGGCTTCAACCGCAACCTCAGCACCGCCGAGATCATCGGCCAGCTGTGGTGGGCCAACAAGGCCATGGGCGTTACGCCGCGCAACGAGCGCGTCATCTCCAACGTGGTGATGATGGGTATGGGCGAGCCGCTGGCCAACTTTGACAACGTGGTGTCGGCGCTGCAGATCATGCTCGACGACCACGGCTACGGCCTGAGCCGCCGCCGTGTGACGGTATCCACCTCCGGCATGGTGCCGCAGATGGACCGCCTGAAGGAGGCGTGCCCGGTGGCGCTGGCGGTAAGCCTGCATGCTTCCAACGACCGCATCCGCGACGAAATCGTGCCGCTGAACAAGAAATACCCGCTCAAGGAGCTGATGGCGGCCTGCCAGCGCTACCTGGTAAAGGCGCCGCGCGATTTCATTACCTTTGAATACGTGATGCTTGACGGGGTCAACGACAGACCGGAACATGCGCGTGAACTTATTGCGCTGGTGCGTGACGTACCGTGCAAGTTCAACCTGATTCCGTTCAACCCGTTCCCGAATTCCGGTTACGACCGCTCCAGCAACAACGCCATTCGTGCCTTCCGCGAGATACTGCAGGAAGCCGGCTTCGTGGTGACGGTGCGCAAGACCCGTGGCGACGATATCGATGCCGCTTGCGGCCAGCTTGCCGGCCAGGTGCAGGACAAGACCCGGCGCCAGGAAAAGTGGATACGTATCAACGAGGAAAGGACCTGATGCTCAAGACACGCGTTGTTGCCCTGTTGCTGGCCGGCCTGCTTGCCGCCGTGCCGGCCGTAGCCATCGCTGCCACGCCGCGCGAACTGGCGCAGACGCGTGCCTTGCTTGCCATCGAGTACATGAAGTTCGGCAACATGCGTGTTGCCATGGAAAACGCCGAGCAGGCGATTGCCTTCGATCCCGGATATCAGCATGGCTACCTGGCCAAGGCGCTGATCCTGATGCAGCTGAATGTGGACAAAGAGGCCGAGCAGGCCTTCCAGCAGGCGCTGCGCATCGATGGTCGCAACCCGGAAGTCAACAACAACTTCGGCTACTTTCTGTGTAGCCGAAACCGTTTCGACGACGCGCTGCAGCGTTTTGATCAAGCGCTGGCCGACCCGTTTTTCGATGCCCCGCAGAGCGCCATGGTCAACAAGGCCTTGTGCCTGGAACGCATGAAGCGTGGCGAGGAGGCCAGTCAGCTGCTGCTGGCCGCGCTGCGCCGCGCACCGAATGACCCGGCGGCACTGCGGGAACTGACCCGCATGGCGCTGGACCGCAACAATGCGGAAATGGCCGATTTCTATTTCCAGCGCATCAGCAAGGACCAGCGCCGCAATAACGCGCCGGAGCTATGGCTGGGCGTACGTCTGGCCCGCCTCAAGCATGACGAGGCCACCGCCACGCAACTGGCGTCCCTGCTGAAGAACCGCTTTCCCGACAGTCCCGAAACCCAACAGCTACTAAGTGGAAACTGAAGACAGCATGCAGCCTCAGGATTCGACTCTCTCCCCCGCCCAACAGGTTGGACAGCAACTGCGCAGCGCCCGCGAAGCCCGCGGCCTGAGCCTGCTGGATGTGGTGGACCGCCTCAAATTATCTCCCCGCCAGCTGGATGCCATCGAGGCCGGCGATTTTGATCGCCTGCCCGGCGCCACCTTTGTGCGTGGTTTTGTGCGTAACTACGCCCGCTTCCTGGAACTGGACAGTGGCGAGCTGATGTCGTTGCTGGATGTGCATTACCCGGCAGTCAAGGTCGAACCCAGCGTGCAGCCGCAACGCGAGCCGCAGGCGGCTGCCGTCGCCAGCGGCAAGGGCGGCAAGCTGTGGCTGTGGTTGCTGCCGCTGCTGGCCGCCGGTGGTGTAGTGGCCTGGTTGCAGGGGCAGAATGGTGCCGCTAGCAGCCAGAGCGAGCCGCTGGCAATAGAAGCGAGCGTGCCGCTGGTGGAAGCCAGCGCGCCGGCACAGCTGGCATCCGCGCCGGTGGCTGCTGCTCCGGTCGTGGCCAGTGCCCCGTTGGCCACCGCCAGCGTGGCCAGTGCGCCGCAGGCGGTAGCGCCGCAGCCGGCATCGGCACCCGTGGCGGCGGAAGGCGAGAAAACCGTACAACTGACTGCCCGTGGTGAAACCTGGGTGAATGTCACCGATGCCAAGGGTAAGCGCCTGATCTATGGCCTGCTGCCGGCTGGCAGCAGCAAGCAGGTAAGCGGCCAGCCGCCGTTCAAGCTGGTGATCGGCAATGCCGCCCAGGTGGAACTGGCTTACCAGGGCGCCGCGGTGGAACTGAAAGACAAGATTCGTGGCACCACGGCCAAACTGGAACTGAACTGAAGCAAGTGATGGACGCAATAATCAAACGCCGTCAGACCCACCAGGTCGCCATTGGTCACGTACTGGTTGGCTCCGCGCAGCCGGTAATGGTGCAGTCGATGACCAATACCGATACCGCCGATGCCGCAGCTACCGCGCAGCAGGTATACGAGCTGGCGCAAGCCGGCTCCGAGGTGGTGCGCATCACCGTCAACAGCCCGGAAGCCGCCGCCAGGGTGGCCGAGATCCGCCAGCGGCTGGACGACATGGGCAGCAATGTGCCGCTGGTAGGCGACTTCCATTTCAATGGCGAGCGCCTGTTGAAGGAATTCCCCGACTGCGCCCGCGCGCTGGCCAAGTACCGCATCAACCCGGGCAATGTCGGCAAGGGCGCCAAGGGCGACGAAAAGTTCGCCTACATGATCCGCACCGCGATCGAGTACGACAAGCCGGTGCGTATCGGCGTCAACTGGGGCAGCCTGGATCAGGCACTGCTGGCGCGCATGCTGGATGCCAACAACCGTGCGGCCAACCCCAAGGCGCTGGAAGTGGTGATGCGCGAGGCGCTGATCGTCTCGGCGCTGGAATCCGCTGACAAGGCAATGGAGCTTGGCCTGCCGCCTGACCACATCCTGCTGTCCTGCAAGGTCAGCAACGTGCAGGACCTGATCACCGTCTACCGCGACCTGGGCAGCCGCTGCCAGTTCCCGCTGCACCTGGGCCTGACCGAGGCCGGCATGGGCAGCAAGGGCATCGTGGCCTCCAGTGCCGCGCTGGCGATCCTGCTGCAGGAAGGTATCGGCGACACCATCCGCATCTCGCTGACCCCGCAGCCGGGCGAAGCGCGCACCAGGGAAGTGATCGTGGCGCAGGAGTTGCTGCAGACCATGGGTTTGCGCTCGTTCACTCCGCTGGTCACCGCCTGCCCCGGCTGTGGCCGTACCACCAGCACCTTCTTCCAGGAACTGGCCGACAGCATCCAGCTGTATCTGCGCGAGCAGATGCCGATATGGCGCCTGCAATACCCGGGCGTGGAGGACATGAAGGTGGCGGTGATGGGCTGTGTGGTGAATGGCCCCGGCGAATCCAAGCTCGCCGACATCGGCATCAGCCTGCCGGGCACCGGTGAAGTGCCGGTGGCGCCGGTATATGTGGATGGCCAGAAGGATGTCACGCTGAAAGGCGACAACATCGCCGCCGAATTCAAGGCCATCGTCGACCACTACGTGCAGAGCCGCTACGGCGAGGGTGGTGCCAAGCGCCGCGAGCCGCTTAGCCGCACCATCCCGATCAAGTCGCTGTAAGGCGGCCAACCTGTAAAGAAACTGACTGTTCCGGAACAAGCAATGGCACAAAAAATACAAGCGATTCGCGGCATGAACGACGTGCTGCCCGCCGAGTCGCACCAGTGGGAATACTTCGAGAACGTGCTGCGCGGCTGGCTGCACGATTACGGCTACCAGAACATCCGCACCCCCATCGTCGAGTCCACGCCGCTGTTCGTGCGCTCCATCGGCGAAGTGACCGACATCGTCGAAAAGGAGATGTACTCCTTTACCGACAGTCTGAACGGCGACTCGCTGACCCTGCGCCCGGAAGGAACTGCGGGCACCCTGCGCGCGGTGGTGGAGCACAACCTGCTGTACAACACCACGCAGAAGCTGTGGTACACCGGGCCGATGTTCCGCCACGAGCGTCCGCAGAAGGGGCGCTATCGCCAGTTCCACCAGATCGGCGTGGAAGCGCTGGGCATGAACGGCCCGGATATCGATGCCGAAATCATTGCCATGACCGCCGAGCTGTGGCGTCGTCTCGGCCTGGCAGACAGCGTGCGCCTGGAAATCAACACCCTGGGCAACAAGGAAGAGCGCGCCGCGCACCGCGAAGCGCTGATCCAGTACCTGGAAGGCCATGTCGACATCCTGGATGAAGACGGCAAGCGCCGCCTGTACAGCAACCCGCTGCGCGTGCTGGACACCAAGAACCCGGCGCTGCAGGCAATGGCCAACGCCGCGCCGCGGCTGACCGACTATCTGGGCGAGGAATCGCGTCGCCACTACGACGGCTGGAAGGCGCTGATCGCCGCGCTGGGTATCGAATTCGTGGAAAACCCGCGCCTGGTGCGCGGCCTCGACTACTACAACCAGTCGGTATTCGAGTGGGTAACCACCGAGCTGGGCTCGCAAGGTACCGTGTGTGCCGGCGGCCGCTACGACGGCCTGATCGAGCAGCTGGGGGGCAAGCCGGCGCCGGGCATCGGTTTTGGCATGGGCATGGAGCGCGTGCTGCTGTTGCTGGCCGAGAAGAACCTGCTGCCGGCACGCCGCAGCGTGGACGCCTTCATCGTCAACCAGGGCGAGGGTGCCACTGCCTATGGCATGCAGCTGGCGCAACAGCTGCGCCAGGCTGGCCTGAGCGTGGTGCAGCACATGGGCGAAGCCAGCTTCAAGTCGCAGATGAAAAAGGCCGATGGCAGCGGCGCCGTGGTGGCGCTGATCATCGGTGAAAACGAAGTGGCAGCCGGCCAGGTGGTGGTTAAACCGCTGCGTGCCGAACTGCCGCAGGAAACCGTGTCTGCGGCCAACCTGGCCGCCACGGTTGCCCGCTTCAAGGCTGAATAAGGGGAAGGCCATGGCCTACGATTTGCAGGAACAGGAACAGATCGACACGCTGAAAGCGTTCTGGTCGCAGTGGGGCAAGCTGATCGGTGGCGCCGTACTGGCGGTATCGCTGGGCTTTATCGGCTTCAAAGGCTGGCAGTACTACCAGCGCAGCCAGGCCGAAGCCGCCGCGGTGATCTACAGCCAGCTGGAAACCCAGCTGCAGGGCGGCAAGCTTGGCGAGGTGAAATCCACCGTGGCACTGCTGCAGCGCGATTACCCGTCGGCCATCCTGGCGGCCAATGGCGCACTGCTGGCCGCCAAGCTGGCTTTCGAGCAGAACGATCTTGGCTTTGCCCGCGCCCAGCTCAAGTGGGTGCTGGCGCAGCAGGGTGACGAGGCGCTGATGGCCGTAGCGCGCCTGCGTCTGGCTACCGTGCTGCTGGACGAAAAACAGTATGATGCGGCTCTGGCCGAGCTGGATTCGCCGCATCCGGCCGCGTTCGACAGCCTGTTCCTCGATCTGAAGGGGGATGTGCTGGTGGCGCGTGGCGACAATAACGGGGCGCGCGAAAGCTATAAGGCTGCCCTGGCCAAGGCGGCGCCGGATGCTCCGGCTCGCGACTTCATCCAGACCAAGCTGGATTCAGTGGGGAACTGACATGAAACGTTACTTGCTTGCTACCGCCATCGCCCTGCCCATGCTGTCGGGCTGCGCCTCCTGGTTTGCCGGTGAGGATGCCAACGAACCGACCGCCCTGGTCTCCATCAAGCCGGAGCAGTCGCTGCGGGTGAAATGGCAGGCATCGGTGCCGGCGGTGAAGGCCGGCATGTTCCAGCCGTTCTACGACGCCGGCAACTTCTGGCTGGCCAATGACGAAGGTCAGGTGCAGGCAGTGGACGCGCTCAGCGGGCGCACGGTTTCCCGTCTCGCCCTCAAGCAGGAGCTCAGCGCCGGTCCGGCAGTGGCGGACGGCCTGCTGTTTGTCGGTACCGTCGGCGGCGAACTGCTGGCGCTGAATGCGCAAAGCGGCAAGGAAGTATGGCGCCAGACGCTGACCAGCAAGCTGGCCGAGCCGCCGCAACTGGCGGGCAAGCTGCTGGTGACCCGCAGCGGCGATGGCCGCCTCACCGCCTTCGACCGCGCCACTGGCCGCCAGCTGTGGACCCAGTGGCAGCCGTTGCCGTCGCTGACCGTGCGCGCCACCTCGCCGCAGATCAAGACCGAAGGTGACGATGTGCTGTTGTCCGGTGAAACCGGTGGCAAGATCGCCGTCTACGCGGTGGAGCAGGGGCGCCAGCTGTGGCAGGCAACCGTGGCCAACCCGCGTGGCGCCAGCGAGCTGGAACGCGTTACCGACGTAGTGAGCCAGCCGGTATTCGACGGCCGCCGCGTGTGCGCCGTGGCCTTCCAGGGCCGTACCGCCTGCTTCGAGGCACGTGGCGGCCAACTGGCCTGGGCACGTGAGGTAGGCAGCAGTCGTGGCCTGTCGCTGGATGCCGGCGCGGTATACGTTACCGCTGAAGATGGCGCGATCTGGGCATTCGACATTGAGTCCGGTCGCAACCTGTGGAAGCAGGATGGCTTCCGCTATCGCAATGTCACCGCACCGGTGAAGCTGGGTAACCAGCTGCTGGTGCTGGATGGCGAAGGCTATGCACACCTGCTTTCGCCGCTTGATGGACACATGGTTGGCCGCAGCCGGCTCGATGTCAGCGGCACCATGAGCCGTCCGCTGGTGCTGGGTGATACCGCCTACGTATTCGGTAATAACGGTACCCTGGCTGCGCTGACCCTCTAAGCTGTAAAAGATGAAACCAACTATTGCCCTGGTGGGCCGCCCCAATGTGGGCAAATCAACCCTGTTCAACCGGCTGACCCGCTCGCGCGATGCGCTGGTGGCGGACCAGCCGGGTCTTACCCGCGACCGCCACTACGGCCACGGCCGGGTCGGCAGCAAGCCGTACCTGGTAGTGGATACCGGCGGTTTCGAGCCGGTGGTGGACGAGGGCATCCTGTTCGAGATGGCCAAGCAGACCCTGCAGGCAGTGGACGAGGCCGATGCCATCGTGTTCCTGGTGGATGGCCGTACCGGCATCACCCCGCAGGACAAGATCATCGCCAATCGTCTGCGCCAGGCCAAGCAGCCGGTATTCCTGGCGGTGAACAAGGCCGAGGGGGTCAGCCATGCCATGGCTACCGCCGAATTCCACGAGCTGGCGCTGGGCGAGCCGTATGCCATTTCCGCCTCGCATGGCGACGGCGTGCGCGAAATGGTGGAAATGGTGCTGGAGTTCTTCCCGGATGCCGAGGAAGAGGACAAGACCCATCACCCGAAATTCGCCATCATCGGTCGTCCCAACGTGGGCAAATCCACGCTGGTGAACGCGATCCTGGGTGAGGAGCGCGTGATTGCCTTCGACCAGGCCGGCACCACGCGCGACAGTATCTACATTGATTTCGAGCGCGAAGGCCGCAAATACACCATTATCGATACCGCCGGCGTGCGTCGTCGTGGCAAGGTCAACGAAACCATCGAGAAATTCTCGGTGATCAAGACCATGAAGGCGATCGAGGATGCCAACGTGGCGGTACTGGTGCTGGATGCGCAGCTGGATATTTCCGAGCAGGACGCCACCATCGCCGGTTTCGCGCTGGAAGCCGGCCGCGCGCTGGTGGTAGCGGTAAATAAATGGGAAGACCTGGAACTTCAGCAGAAAGACACCATCAAGCGAGATATCCTGCGCAAGCTGGGCTTTCTGGATTTTGCCAAGTTCCATTACATCTCGGCGCTGGAAGGCCGCGGCGTGGGCGATCTGTTCAAGTCCATCGATGCGGCCTACAAGGCGGCGATGAGCAAGCTGCCAACGCCCAAGCTGACCCGCATCCTGCAGGTGGCTACCGAGCGTCAGCAGCCGCCGCGTGCCGGTACCGTGCGTCCCAAACTGCGCTATGCGCACCAGGGCGGCATGAACCCGCCGATCATCGTGATTCACGGCAATGCGCTGGACCGGGTGCCGGAAAGCTATACCCGTTACCTGGAAGGCATGTTCCGCAAGGCGTTCCATCTGCAGGGCACGCCGCTGCGGGTGCAGTACAAATCGAGTGACAACCCGTTTGAGGTCGAAGCCACAGGCGGCAAGCCCGGATTGATGCGTCACAAGGGCCTCAAATAGTCGGCTGGAATTTTTTATGCTAAAAAGACTGCTAGCACCAGCCCGCTTGAACTGAATTACAAAAACTCTTTAGAAATCGGAGCAAAAAAATGAGCGCCAAAGGGCAAATGTTACAAGACCCGTTTCTGAACATCCTGCGCAAGGAACACGTACCGGTATCCATCTACCTGGTAAACGGTATCAAGCTGCAAGGGCAGATCGAGTCCTTTGACCAGTATGTCGTCCTGCTGAAAAACACCGTGACCCAGATGGTGTACAAGCATGCCATCTCCACTGTGGTACCGGCCCGCCCGGTAAACATTCCGCACGAGCATCACACTGCCAAGTCGGAATCGCAGGACGCCTGACCTTCGCATCATCTCGGGGGCTGGTCGATCATCGCTGATCGGCCAGCCCCCATTTCTTGAAAGTCCTCCCCGTGTTTGACCGTCCCGACCTGGGTGACCAGGCAGTACTGGTATGTCTGGATTTTGGCGAAGCCGACTATGAAGACGGCGTGGCCGAATGTGTGGAACTGGTGAAGGGCGCCGGCGTTGGCGTCTGCGGCATCGTGCGCGGCAAGCGCCAGCGCCCGGATGCGGCGCTGTACGCCGGCAAGGGCAAGGTAGAGGAGATTGCCGCCATGGTGCGCGCCACCGGCGCCAATGTGGTGATCTTCAATCACGACCTCAAGCCTATCCAGGAGCGTAACCTGGAGCGCGAGATGCAGTGCCGGGTGGTGGATCGCGTCAGCCTGATCCTGGATATCTTTGCCCAGCGCGCCCGTAGCCACGAAGGCAAGCTGCAGGTGGAGCTGGCGCAGCTGTCGCACATGGCCACCCGCCTGGTGCGCGGCTGGACCCACCTGGAGCGGCAGAAGGGCGGTATCGGCCTGCGCGGCCCGGGGGAAACCCAGCTGGAAACCGACCGCCGCCTGCTGGGCATCCGCGTCAAGGCGCTGAAAGAGCGGCTGGCCACGGTGCAGAAGCAGCGCAAGACCCAGCGCAAGGGGCGCGCGCGTTCCGGCGTGGCATCGGTATCCATCGTCGGCTATACCAACGCCGGCAAGTCCACGCTGTTCAATGCGCTGACCAAGGCCAATATCTATGCGGCCAACCAGTTGTTCGCTACGCTGGATACCACCAGTCGCCGCTTGTACATCAACCCTGAGGTATCCATCGTGCTATCGGATACCGTGGGCTTCATCCGCGACCTGCCACACTCGCTGGTGGCGGCATTCCGCGCCACGCTGGAAGAAACCATCTCCGCCGACCTGCTGCTGCACGTGGTGGACTCCGCCAGCGACACCCGCGACCGCCAGATCGAGGAAGTGAACAAGGTGCTGCAGGAAATCGGCGCCGATGACGTTCCGCAGCTGCTGGTGTGGAACAAGACCGATCTGCGCGAGCTGCCGCCGGAGAGTATCCGCGACGAGCATGGCCAGATCAGTGGTGTACGGGTGTCGGCACTGACCGGTGCCGGGCTGGAACTCCTGCGGGAGGCGATTGCCGAACGCGTGTCCTCAACGACAGCAACGCATTCTCAACAAGAAGATAGCCATGGCACAGAATGACAACAATCGCGGACCTAACGACGGCCCGCCGGATCTGGACGAAGTATTCCGTCAACTCAACGAAAAACTGTCCCGCCTGCTGGGCGGCAAGCCACGACAGCCGCAGCAGCCGCAACAACCAGATGGCGGCGGCAATGGTGGCGGCCCGCGCCTGGGCAGCAGCGGCATGCGCTTTGGTGCCGCCGGCCTGCTGCTGGTGCTGGGCGGCCTGTGGCTGGCCAGCGGTTTCTACGTGGTGGATGCCCGTGAAGAGGGCGTGGTGCTGCGACTGGGCAGTTACGATCGCACCAGCGATTCCGGCCTGCAGTGGCATGCGCCATGGCCGTTCGAGACCGTGGAAATCGTCAACCTGACCCAGCTGCGCAGCGTGGAAATCGGCTATCGCAGCAATGCCAAGAACCGGGTGCAGGAAGAGTCGCTGATGCTCACCGAAGACCAGAACATCATCGATGTACAGCTGTCGGTGCAGTACGACGTGAAAGACGCGCGCGACTTCCTGTTCAACAACCTGGCGCTGGAAGAAGACGCCCAGGACGTGGTGAAGCAGGCGGCGGAAACCGCCATCCGCGAAGTGGTTGGCCGCAATCGGGTGGACTTCGTGCTGAACGAGGGCCGTGGCCAGGTGGCAGCGGAAACCCAGGGCATCATGCAGGGCATCCTGGACCGCTACCGGCTGGGTGTGCGGGTAGCCAAGGTCAACATCAACGATGTGCAACCGCCGGAACCGGTGATCGCCGCCTTTGACGACGCGGTGAAAGCCGGTCAGGACAAGGAAAAACTGCGCAACGAAGGCCTGGCCTACGCCAATGACGTGGTGCCCAAGGCCCAGGGCCTGGCATCGCGACTGCTGCAGGAAGCCGAAGGCTACAAGCAGCGGGTAGTCTCCACCGCCGAGGGTGATGCCGCGCGCTTCCAGAGCGTGCTGGCCGAATACAGCAAGTCGCCCAAGGTGATGCGTGATCGCCTGTACCTGGACATGATGCAGCAGGTGCTCAGCAACAGCAGCAAGGTGTACGTGGATCAGAAGGCCGGCAACAATCTGCTGTACCTGCCGCTGGACAAGCTGATGCAGCAGGCCGGCAATGACAAAGCGGAGACCCGTGCACCGGTGGTGCCGCCAGCCGCAGAAACCCAGCCTGAGTCGGCGCCGCGTGCGCACACCGAACGCGAAGTCATTCGCGGCCGCTAAGAGGATACCCAGATGGAACGCATGTTTCCCGTCGTAATCGCCGTGGCGGCCGGCCTGCTGGTGGCAGCCGGTTCGCTGTTTACCGTAGACCAGCGCCAGTTCGCCATGGTGTTCCAGTTTGGCGAGGTAGTCAGCATCGTCAAGGAGCCGGGCATTCACTTCAAAGTGCCGCTGATGCAGAACGTTCGCTTCTTTGACCGCCGCATCCAGACCATCGACCCGGAAGCTCCGGAGCAATTCAACACCCGCGAGAAGAAGAACGTGCTGGTGGACAGCTTCGTGAAGTGGCAGGTAGTGGATGTGGAGCGCTTCTACAAGAGCGTGGGCGGCAACGAAACCGTGGCGGTACAGCGCCTGCGCCAGACCATCAATGACGGCCTGCGCGCCGAATTCGGCCAGAAAACCGTAGCCGACGTGATTTCCGGCAAGCGTGACGAAGTGATGGAGATCGTGCGCAAGCGTGCCGACAGCGAGGCGCAGAAAATCGGCGTGGCGATTCTCGATGTGCGCCTAAAGCGTGTGGACTTCCCGGAGAAGATCAGTGATTCGGTATACGAGCGGATGAACTCCGAGCGTCGCACCGTGGCCAATCAGCTGCGCAGCGAAGGTTCCGCCGAGGCCGAGCGCATCCGTGCCGACGCCGACCGCCAGAAGGAAGTGGTGCTGGCGGCTGCCTATAGCAAGGCGCAGCAGCTGAAGGGCGAGGGCGATGCCAAGGCTGCGGCCATCTACGCGCAGGCCTATGGCAAGAATCCCGAGTTCTACGCCTTCTGGCGCAGCATGGATGCCTACAAGCAGACCTTCCGCAACAAGAGCGATGTACTGGTGGTGGATCCGAGTTCGGATTTCTTCAAGTACTTCAAGCGTGCGCAACCCGGAGCACGCTGATACAATTTGGTCTGACCATTGGCGCGTAGCTGGCACGGCTGCGCTGCCGAATAACAAGGCGGGATCCTGAATCCCGCCTTTTCTTGTGTGTAAGGCAAAATGCGCAACTGGCTGTTACCCGAACATATCGCCGACATCCTGCCGGCAACCGCCCGTCAGGTGGAAACCGCCAAGGCGGCGATGCTGGAGCTGTTCCGAGTGTCCGGCTACGAACTCGTGCTGCCACCGCTGGTGGAGTACGCCGATGCACTGGTGTCCGATGACGACACCACGCTGGATCTGAAAACCTACAAGCTGGACGACCATCTGTCCGGCCGTCAGCTCGGCCTCCGGGCCGACATCACGCCGCAGGTGGCGCGTATCGACGCCCATCTGCTGTCTTCCCGTACCGGTGTTACCCGCCTGTGCTACGCAGGCAGCGTGGTGCATGCCCGCCCCGGCGGCCTGATGAGCTCGCGCGAGCCACTGCAGGTTGGCGCCGAGCTGTACGGTTACGCCGGCATCGAGGCAGACGTGGAAATCATCGGCCTGATGCTGGATGCGCTGCAGCAGGTTGGCGTGCAGCAGGTACGCCTGGACGTGGGCCATATCGGCATCTTCCGCGGCCTGGCCGCCGCTGCCGGCCTGGCTGCCGACGTGCGCCAGGAGCTGTTCAGCGCATTGCAGGCCAAGGATGTGGCCACTGCCGCTGAGCTGGTAGCCGGCGTGGCAGAGCCGTATCGCAGTGCCTTCCTGGCCCTGCCGGAGCTGTATGGCCCGGCCAGCGTGCTGGAAAAGGCGCGCAACCGCCTGCCGTCGCTGCCGGAAATCGAACTGGCGCTGATGCAGCTGTCCGCCATTGCCGCCGCCGTGGGGGACCGCGTGCAGGTGAGCTTCGACCTGGCCGAGCTGCGTGGCGATGCCTACCACACCGGCCTGATGTTTGCCGCCTACGCACCGGGCTGGTCCGAGGCGCTGGCGCGTGGCGGCCGCTACGACAACGTTGGCCGCCGCTTCGGCCGCGCCCGTCCGGCTACCGGTTTCAGCCTGGATCTGCGCGACCTGGTACGCATCCTGCCGCAGCGCGACAGCGCGCAAGGCATCAAGCTGGCTGCGCGCCTGCTGCCGCAAGCTGCCGCCAGGGTGGCCGAGCTGCGTGCCGCCGGCGAGCGCGTGATCATCGATTACCTGGGCGAATCTGCCGATGCACTCAACTGCGACCGCGAACTGCAGTTCGTCGCCGGCGAGTGGCAGCTGGTCCCTTTCAAATAATTTGAACTTGAAACAGAAGAGGTTTTTTCCAATGTCCAAGAATGTCGTGGTGATCGGTACCCAGTGGGGTGACGAAGGCAAGGGCAAGATTGTTGACTGGCTGACCGACCACGCGCGTGCCGTGGTGCGCTTCCAGGGCGGCCACAACGCTGGCCACACCCTGTGGGTGAACGGCAAGAAAACCGTTCTACGCCTGGTACCGTCCGGCATCCTGCGCGAAGGCGTGGAATGCTTCATCGGCAACGGTGTGGTGCTGTCGCCGGAAGCGCTGCTGAAGGAAATCGACGAACTGGAAGCCGCTGGCGTCAACGCTTCGGCCCGCCTGAAGATTGCTGAAGGCTGCCCGCTGATCCTGCCGTACCACGTGGCACTGGACCAGGCGCGCGAAGCTGCGCTGGGCGCCGGCAAGATCGGCACCACCGGCCGCGGCATCGGCCCCTGCTACGAAGACAAGGTAGCTCGTCGCGCGCTGAAGGTGATCGACCTGTTCAACCCGGAACGCTTCGCGGCCAAGCTGAAGGAAAACGTAGACTACTACAACTTCCTGCTGACCAATCTGCTGAAGGCCGAGCCGGTAAGCTACGAAACCATCCTGGCCGACACCATGCAGCAGGCCGAGCGCATCAAGCCGATGGTGGCCGATGTCTCCCGCACCCTGTACGACATGGACAAGGCTGGTACCCCGATCCTGTTCGAAGGCGCTCAGGGCACCCTGCTGGACATTGACCACGGTACCTACCCGTTCGTGACCTCGTCCAACTGCGTGGCCGGTGCTGCTGCACCGGGCGCCGGCGTACCGCCGCAGATGCTCAACTACGTGCTAGGCATCGTGAAGGGTTACTGCACCCGCGTGGGCTCCGGTCCGTTCCCGTCCGAGCAGGACAATGAAGTCGGCGCCTTCCTGGCCAAGCAGGGCAACGAGTTCGGCTCCGTGACCGGTCGTCCGCGTCGCTGTGGCTGGTTCGATGCCGCCGCGCTGAAGCGCTCGATCCAGATCAACGGCGTTTCCGGCCTGTGCGTAATGAAGCTGGACGTGATGGACGGCCTGGAAGAGATCAAGCTGTGCACCGGCTACATGCTGGATGGCAAGCTGGTTGACATCCTGCCGTTCGGTTCCGATGCCGTGACCAAGTGCGAGCCGGTATACGAAACCATGCCGGGCTGGAGCGAGTCCAGCGTGGGCGTCAAGCGCTGGGAAGACCTGCCGGCCAACGCCCAGGCCTACCTGAAGCGTATCGAGGAAGTGTGCGGCGCGCCGGTAGACATCGTGTCCACCGGCCCGGACCGCGAAGAAACCATCGTGCTGCGTCACCCGTTCGGCCTGTAAGCCAGCGCGTCAGGCAGCAAACAAAAGGCACCGTCGAGAGACGGTGCCTTTTTTCATGCCGCTGATTCGGGGCTTGGCAACCCGGACTGGTAGCCCGGCTTGATCGCCCGGACCGGTAGCCCGGCTTGGTAGCCCGGATAAGCGCAGCGCATCCGGGGAAATCGGGGAAACCAGCGCATCCGGGGTGACAGTGCATTTCTGGAAAGCGTCCGCAACGTTGGCCGCAGTCCCCGGATGCGCCTGCGGCTTATCCGGGCTACGAAGTTACGACGTTACGAAGCCTGCTTCAGCCAGGCCGTAGCCTGCTGGCGGGTGCGGGCATTGTGTACCTGGCGTAAACCCGCCTGTTGCAGCTGGCGGCAGGCGGCGGCGCTGCGCATGCCGCTGGCGCAGTACAGCACCAGCGCCGGCGGGGCGCTGGCCTGCAGCCGGGCGATGTGGCTGCCCAGCTGTGCCAGCGGGATGTTGATGGCACCGGGCGCGTGCCCGGTTGCATATTCCTGCGGTTCGCGCACGTCGATCAGTAGCGTGCCGGCAGGCAGGCTGGGCGGCGCGGCGGGGGTAAACAGCTGCTTCAGCCAGGCGATCATGGTTGTGTTCCGTTCTGCGTGAACAGCGGGTGTAGATTGGTGAGCACGCTGTCGTCCAGCATGCCGGCGGCAGCATGCAGGGCCAGCCAGTGGTATAGCGTCTGGTAGCGCAGCAGCGCGCGCTGCTTCACCACCTCTGCCACGCCCTGTTCGGCATTGAGCAGATCCAGCGTGGTGCGCGCGCCTTCCTCACGCCCCATGCGGGTGGCGTCCAGTTGGCGGCGGGCGGCCTGTTCCGCTTGTTGCAGTGCGGCCAACCTTGCCTGGCCCTGTGCCACGCCCAGCCACGCGCTGTGCACCGCGTCGTTCACTGCCAACTCGGTGGCGCTGACACCGGCTTCGGCAGCTTCCTGGCGTGCCAGTGCCTCGCTGTACCTGGCATCGCGATAGCCGCCGCTATACAGCGGAATGTTCAACTCCACGCCAATGAATTGCTGCTTGCCGCGCTGGCTGGCATCGCCATTGCGCCAGCGCTCGTCGCCGGCGCGCGCTACCAGTTCCAGTTTCGGGCTGCCGCTGGCGCTATGCTTGCCGGCTTCCAGTCGCGCCGCATCACGGCCGGCCTGGCTGGCCTGCAGCTGCGGGTTGTGGCTGCGTGCCTGCTGCTGCCAGTCGGTCAACGCTGCCAGCGCGGGCAAGGGCAGGGTGCTGCCGGCGGGCAGGTCCTGCAGCTGTGCCGCTGGCAGGCCGGTGACATCAGCTAGCCGCTGTGTGGCTAGCTGGCGTTGTTGCTGCAGCGCCAGGGTGTCGGCATCCAGCAAGGCCAGTCGGGCGCGCGCTTCTTCCAGGTCGGTGATTGGCGCATCGCCAGCCTGATAGCGGGCCTCGGTGGCGTTCAGTGCTTCGTGGGTGGCGCGCTGCTGCTGCGCTAGCGCTTCCAGCTGGGCGTTAACCGACAGCACGTCGAAGTAGCGTGCGGCCAACTGCAGCATGGCCTGTTGCCGGGCGGCGACAAGGTTGGCCGCACCGGCGGCACCTTGCGCTGCCAGCTGGCCGGCGTTGGCGCTGGCCGTGGCGTCGTACAGCGGCTGGCGGGCTTCCAGCCGCCACCACTGCCGCGTGCCGCTGCTGACCTTGCTTTCGAATTCCACCTGGTTCGAACTCATGCCGGGCATGGCAAAACGCGCGCCCTGGGTGAGCTGATCCATGCTGCCCCAGCCGCTACCGGCCACCAGGCCGAGCTTGGGCAGCAGCATGGAGCGGCCTTGTGCCGCCAGAGTGCTATCTGCCCGGCCGGTAGCCTCGCTGGCGGCCAGCTGCGGGTCGTGCCCGCGCGCCGCCTGCCAGGCCTGCATCAGATCCAGTGCCTGGGCGGCCGGCGCCAGTGCCAGCGCAATGAGGCTGACCAGTAGCCGGCGTGTCATTTGCCGGCTCCGCAGCTGGCCTGTTCCGGCACGCCCAGCTTTTTCAGCAGGATGGCCAGCGGGCAAAAGTTGGTGAGCGAGAACTGGAACAGGTTGGCGCCGACGAAGGTGGCGAGCCACAGCCAGTATTTGCTGACGAACAGCGGGCTGGCTTCGGCGCCCAGTGCCAGCGACAGCAGGATCATCAGGCCGGCAAAAAAGCGGATGGCGCGTTCGATGGTCATGGTGGTTTCCTTTCAGTGTTGGGTATCCGCGGCCTGGCCACGGAAGGCGATGTAGTACAGCAGCGGGATCACCACCAGCGTCAGCAGGGTGGAGACCAGAATGCCGAAGATCAGCGAGATGGCCAGCCCGTTGAAGATCGGATCGTCGAGGATGAACAGCGCGCCTATCATCGCCGCCAGGCCGGTCAGCGCGATCGGCTGCGCGCGGGTGGCGGCGGAGCGCACCACGGCGCTGGCCAGATCCATGCCGCTGGCCACCTCCAGGCGGATGAAGTCCACCAGCAGGATGGAGTTGCGCACGATGATGCCGGCCAGCGCGATCATGCCGATCATGCTGGTGGCGGTGAACGGCGCGCCCAGCAGCGCATGGCCGGGCATCACGCCCACCAGCGTCAGCGGAATCGGCGCCATGATGATCAGTGGCATCAGGTAGGAGCCGAAGTGCGCCACCACCAGCAGGTAGATCAGCACCAGGCCCACCGCGTAGGCGGCGCCCATGTCGCGGAAGGTTTCATAGGTGATCTGCCATTCGCCGTCCCACTTGATGGCGTACTGGCGCTGGGTGTCCTGCGGCTGGTGGATGAAATATTCGCCCAGCGGCTGCAGGTTGGCGGTGTGGATGCCGGCAAGTTGGCCGCGCATCGCGAACATGCCGTACAGCGGGCTGTCCTCGCCACCGGCCATGTCGCCCACCACATAATCCACTGCCACGCCGTCCTTGCGCATGCGGGCGCGTTCCACCTCGGCCGGCACCGCGCGCACCAGGCTAGACAGCGGCAGCACGCTGCCATCGCCGGCGCGTACCGGCAGCGCCAGCAGCGCATCGGTATTGGCCTGCGCCGCCAGCGGCAGGCGCAGTTGTACCGGCACCGGGTACTTGCTGTTGTCGTGCAGCCAGGTGGCGTTGTCGCCGCCCAGCCCTGCGGCCAACGTTGACACGATGGCGGCCTGCGGCACGCCGCGCTGCATGGCTGTTTCGCGGTCGATCTGCAGCACGGTTTTCGGGCCTTGCGGCTGCACGCTGCTGTCCACGTCCACGATATGGCTGCTGCGCTTGAATACCGCTTCCAGCTGCTGCGTCACGCTGGCGCGGCCGGCGGCGGACGGGCCGTAAACCTCGGCCACGATGGGCGCCATCACCGGCGGGCCGGGCGGCACTTCCACCAGCTTGATGCGTGCGCCGTAGCGTTGGGCAATCTGGGTGAGTGCCGGGCGGTAGCGCAGCGCGATGCGGTGGCTGGATTCGCTGCGCTGGTGTTTATCCAGCAGGTTGATCAGCATGTCGCCGCTTTCATAGCCGCTGCGCAGGTAGTACTGGCGCACCAGACCGTTGAAGTTGATCGGCGCGGCGGTGCCGGCATAGGCTTGGTAGTTCACCACCTCCGGCTGCTTGCCCAGCCAGGCGCCCATGTCCTTCATCAGCGCGGCGGTGTCCTCCAGAGGGCTGCCGGCCGGCATGTCCACCACCAGCTGCAGCTCGGACTTGTTATCGAACGGCAGCATTTTCAGCACCACCAGTTTGGCCACCGGCAGCGCCAGCGACAGCAGCACCATGCCGGCTACGCCGAACCACAGCAGCGAGCGTGCACGGCCGCCGCGTTGCGGGTGCAGGAACGGCGCGAACACCTTGCCGGCCAGCGGCTGCAGTTTTGCGGCCAAGCCATCGTGATGCTGGTGGGTCCTGGCCAGCCACAGCCGCGACAGCCATGGGGTAAGGATGAAGGCGATGGCCAGCGAGATCAGCATGCCCATGGAGGCATTGATCGGGATCGGGCTCATGTACGGGCCCATCAGACCGGAGACGAAGGCCATAGGCAGCAGCGCGGCAATCACGGTCAGTGTGGCCAGGATGGTGGGGCCGCCCACTTCGTCCACCGCGCGCGGAATCAGCTCGCCCAGGCTGGCTTGCGGGTGCAGCTGGCGGTGGCGGTGAATGTTCTCCACCACCACGATGGCGTCGTCCACCAGGATGCCGATGGAAAAAATCAGCGCGAACAGCGATACGCGGTTCAGCGTGAAGCCCCAGGCCCAGGAGGCGAACAGGGTGGCGGTAAGTGTCAGGATCACCGCCACGCCGACGATGGCGGCCTCGCGCCGGCCCAGCGCCAGCATCACCAGCGCCACTACCGAGGCGGTGGCGAAGGCCAGTTTCTGGATCAGCTTCTGCGCCTTGTCATTGGCGGTAGCGCCGTAGTTGCGGGTGGGGGTGACCTCGACATGGTCTGGTATCACCGTGCCATGCAGCTGGTCGACGCGCGCCAGCAGCGCATCGGCGATGTCCACCGCATTCTGGCCCGGCTTCTTGGTGACGCTGATGGTGACCGCCGGCGCTTCGCCCTTGGCATCGCCATACCACACGTAGCGCGATGGCTGCTGCGGGCCGGCGCTGACTTCGGCCACATCGCGCAGGTATACCGGCTTGCCGCCGCGCACCGCCACGATCAGCTCGGCCACCTGCTGCGCATTCTGCAGGAAGGGGCCGGCCTCCAGCGTGATGGCGCGCTGGTCCACAGTCTGGCCCAGCGGCAGCGCGAAGTTGGCGCCGGCCAGCGCGCGGCGCAGATCATCCACCGTCAGGCCGGTGGAGGCCAAGCTTTGCGGCTGTAGGCTCACATTGATGGCCTGGCCAGGGCCGCCGATGGTAGTGACTTCGCGCGTGCCGGGCACGCGCTTCAGCTCGCCTTCCAGCGCGTGGGCGATGCGTTCCAGGTCAAAGTTGCCCAGGCTGTTGTCGCGGCTGTGCAGGGTGAAAGTGACGATGGGCACATCGTCGATGCCCTTGGGCTTGATTAGCGGCTGGCCCACGCCCAGGCCGGGCGGCAGCCAGTCGGCATTGCTGTTTACGGTGTCATAGAGACGTACCAGTGCATCGATGCGCGGTACGCCGACCTTGTACTGCACGGTAATCACCGCCATGCCGGGGCGCGACACGCTGTAGACGTGGTCCACTCCGTCGATCTGGCCCAGCACCTGTTCGGCCGGCTGGGCCACCAGGCTTTCCACACTGTCGGCGCTGGCGCCGGGGAAGGGGATCAGCACATTGGCCATGGTGACGTTGATCTGCGGCTCTTCTTCGCGCGGCGTCACCAGCACCGCGAACAGCCCCAACAGCAGTGCCACCAGCGCGATCAGCGGCGTGATGCGCGCCTGCTGGAAGTAGGCCGCCAGCCGGCCGGCGATGCCCATCTTGTCGCTAGCGTGCATCAGCGTGCTCCTGCCGGCGAGGTAGCCAGTGCCGCTGCCTGCTCGGCGTTGGCCGCAATGCGATCACCAGCTTTCAGGCCGGACAGCACCGGGTAAGTATTGCCCTGTGGCGTGCCCAGCCGTACGTAGCGCAGGCCAGGTTTGCCGGCGGCATCCACCACGTAGACGGCATCGAACTCGCGCTGGTGGCTCACGGCAGCAGCCGGCACGCTCAGACGGCTGTCAGCCTGGCCACGGGTAACAAAGCTGGCGCTGGCCATCTCGCCCACTGCCGGCTGGCTACCGGCGGCCAGGTTGATGCGCACGGTACGAGTCTGGCTGCCGGCGTCGGTGGCCGGGAACCACTCGATGCGGCCAACCTTGAGCGTCTGGCCGCGCCAGCTCACGCTCACCGGCGCATCCTGGCGGATGTCGGCATAGGCACTGGCCGGCAGTAGCAGCTCCACGCGCAGCGCGTTCGGGTCATACAGCTCCACAATCGGCTGGCCAGGCATCGCCAGCGCGCCCTGGTCGCCATTGACGCGGGCGATGGTGCCAGCAAACGGCGCGGTGAGGCGGTACAGCCCGGCCTGGGCGCCGGCGGCGCGGGCGGCAGCGATCTGCGCCTGTACTTGTGCCTGGGTAGTTTTCAGTTGTGCCTGGGCGCGCTCCAGTGCGGCGGCGCTCAGGTATTGCTTGGCGGCCAGCGCCTGGGTGCGCTGGTACTCGCGGCGTGCCTGTTCCAGCTGGGCGTTGGCCGCGGCGATCTGTGCCTGGCTGGCGGCGGCATTCTGCTGCGCTGCTTCGCCATCCACCTGTGCCAGCAACTGGCCGGTCTTTACCTGCTGCCCGGCCTGTGCGGCCAGTGTAGTGAGGCGGCCAGCCACCGGTACCGACAGCTGCGCGCTGCGCTGTGACTGGATCACCCCCTGGATGCTGTACTGCTGTGCACTGATACTGCCGCCCAGCTGGATGGTGGCCAGTGGTGCGGCCTGCAGACAGGCGGGGGCAGCCAGTAAGCCGGCAAAAAAAAGCGGGTGGCGGAACATGGACATGCTCTCCAGAGTTCTATATGCTTCATAACATAATATAAAAAACTATAATGTTCAAGCCAGCGATATTCCCAACCAGGGATGCCAGCTGTCTATTTATCGATGTTCATCTAGGAGAAGTCCATGCTCAAGCAAACCGCTCATGACCTGGTAATGGCTGCCAAGGCGCAGATTCAGGAATGCACGCCGCAGCAGGCGGCGGAACAGTTGGCCGCAGGGCAGCGGCTGGTGCTGGATGTGCGCGAAGCGGACGAGTACGCGGCCGGACATTTGCCGGGCGCGGTGAACATTCCGCGTGGCGTGCTGGAATTCCGTTTGTCGGCAGATGCGGCAATGGCAAACAGCGCGCAGCCACTGTTGGTGTATTGCAAGAGTGGTGGCCGCTCGGCACTGGCGGCCAGGGTATTGCAGGAGATGGGGTACAGCCAGGTGCTATCGGTGGCGGGCGGTTTTGATGCCTGCGTGGCGGCAGGCCTGCCGGTAGCGGCGCCGCCGTCGATCAGCTACAGCTGAGGGTGGTCACTTCACGCGCCCGGCATCGCCGGGCGCAGTGCTAGAACAGCCCGAAAATATTCATCAGCGCAAACACCAGTACAAAGCTGGTAACGCCGGTGAGTATCAGATTGGTGTGCCGCTCCTTGGCCAGCGAGGCTTCCAGCGCGCGTTCCTGATGCTTGGTGGCATTGAGCTGCTTTTGCAGCTCCAGCTTTTCATTGTCCAGCCGTGCCACGGTATCCAGCAGCAGGTTCAGCGGCACCTCGGTTACCTTGTCGCTTTCCCAGCTGCTGATCAGGTTCCCGGCACGACTCTTGAAATAGCGGCCGGCACGCTGCTCGCTATCTATCCATTCAAAGTCGAAGCCCTGTGCCGCCAGGCGTGCATTGCGCTTGATGCGGGCTTCTTCGCCATCTGCCTCCGGGCTGGGAACATTGGCCGGCGCCACGCTGTAGTCGGGAAAGTGATTCTTCAGCCACTGGATTACCTGCGCATAGGCATAGCCGGTAAGCCCCAGATTGGCCAGCTCCGGGCTAAGCAGGAAGCCGGAACGCGGGCCAAAGAACACACTGCGTCGCGGATGGTCCACGCAAACCTGTATGCAGTTGCGGGTGTTCATCCAGTCGCTGGCTTCGCCCTGCATCGGCTTCCACTGGGTGCCATGCACCAGCGCGTAGGTCTGGAACTGGATGCGGAAAAAATCGGATTGCTGGGTCTTGGCGAAGCTGCGGCGCGCAAACACGTAGATGATGTCGCCATTGTTGTTCAATGCCAGCAGCTGATCACCATGCGTGGCGGCAAAACCGGCGAGCAGGGTTTCGTTTTCCAGGGGCGGAAGCTCCACGGCTTCCGGAGCGGTGGCATTGTTGGTGACGGCGGGTCTGCTGGCCTTGATATTCATGAGGTAGTGGCAACTGCGGCTGATCAACCCCGCAAGCGTACACGATTTTTATCGAACTGAAAGCGGTACTGCCGGGCTGAGCGCTTGTGGTGCAGGGTTGGGCATGCCGCCCTGTTGTTGGGCGTGGCATGGCCCATGCTGGCGCCATGCCAGGGGGCTGCTGTGCCGCCCGGCCGGAAAAAGTGCTGGCACGCTGTTTGCTCTTACCCTGCTGCGGAGTCTGCATGCAGACCCCCCGCTTGAGAGTCTGTCCCGTTGCTTCTGTCTCACCATTATCCGAGACCGCCCGTTCCAGCCGGAACGGGCGACTTTTTTTGTTCAGCGCGGGATGCTTACGCCATCCTCATCAAAGTCTCCCTTGTCTGCGCCGCTATGACAGGCCTGGCAGTTGGCCGCACTACCAATCGATTTACGCCGCCAGACATCGGCACGGACTTCATCATGCTTGTTGATGAACCAGGCGGTGGTGGTGATGCGCGGCGGCTCACCCGCCTTGGCGCGTACCACCGGCTGTTTGTTGGCGGCAGATGCCACGCGCAGAAAGTCGCGAATGGTTTTTTCATCGCCGGCATCCAGCGTGGCATTGCTGCCATAGTGATTTTTCAGGGTATCCATGTGCTGCTGCCAGGCGGCTGGCGGCAGCAGGCACGGTGGATAGGCCATGTGGCAGCTGCTGCATTCGGTTTTCCACACCGCGGGCGCCTTGGCGCTGATTGCCAGCTGTTTTGGTCGCTTGCCGCCGCTTCCATGTTCGTCATCGTCGGCATGGGCCAGCCCGATGAGTGCCAGGGTTGCGGCCAACAACAGGGAGTAGGACGTTTTCATGTTGCCTCCTTACTTCACCGTGAGAATCCAGCTGATCAGATCGCCCTTTTCCTGGGCACTGCACTCGCGTTTGAACACATCGTCGCAATTGCGCAGAAACCATTTCTCGACCTTTTTCACATCGCTAAAACGTGCCGGCGTGATGGACGGGGCAAATGGCTCCAGCGTGCGGAAGGCGGGGGTCTTGCCTGGCTTGCGTGGGTCGCTGGTGTGGCAGCTGGCACAGCTCATGGTTTTACCGCTGGCCGTGCTCTCCCGGTAATACAGCGCCTTGCCGCGCTCGGCGGAAAAGCCGCTGAACGCCGGGTTCTGTTGCTTGGCTTGTTGCTGGTACTGCGCCAATAGAGCGGGGTTTGCCTGGGCGCTGCCAAGCAGAGTGCCAAACAGCAGGGCAAACAGCAGGGATGATGATTTCATGACGGGCTCCTGGTTGATGCGTGATGTCAACATAACCATGTTGCCTTAATGGGAAATTAATATGCTGCTGGCGTGACGGGTTAATCCGCAGTTAAGTCTGTGCGCTCAGGCTGATGGCTGTTGTCATCCTGCTTGAGGAAATTGTCATGAAGCCGTTTTCCCGCTTCCGCCTGTACCACTGGTTGCTGGTGCTGCTGTTTGCCACCGCATTCATCACTGGTGACGATGCAGGACTGTTGCACGTGTGGTTGGGCTATGGTCTGGTCGCGGTGCTGGTTTGGCGCCTGTTTGCGGCCATATTGCGCTTGCGTGGTTTTGCCTCGATGTTGCCCTCCTGGCGGGGGTGGTCTGGTGCTGCTGGTAGCAGCTGGGGGCGCCTGCTGGTGTGCGGCATGGTGCTGCTGATGGCGGGTACGCTGTATACCGGCGTAGCGCTGGTGGATAACGCGGCGGCCTTGTCGGAAGGATTGTCCAGCGTGCTGCCATCCGCCCGGGCCGATGATGGTGTGGAAGCGACTGGCAGCCTGCTGGGGCTGGGGGACAGCGAAGAGCTGCATGAAGTGCTCGCCAATGCCAGCCTGCTGTTGATTGGTTTGCATATTGGCTGGCTGCTGGTCTATCGCCGGCAGCAGGTATGGGCCATGCTTGTCGGTAGCCGTGCTGTGGCGGCCTCTGCCTCCGCAGATACGACTGCCGCGGCCAGCCGCGCCATGCAGCTGACTGTCGTTGCCATCGAGCAGGAAACCGCGGATACGCGCAGCTTCCGCCTGGCCATCCCCGCCGCCTTGCGGACGCAGCTGGCGTTTCTGCCTGGGCAGTACCTGACGGTGCGAGTGCCGCTACCTGGTGGTGCAGTGTGGCGCTGCTATTCCTTGTCCGGGCTGCCGGGCGAGGACACCTTGCGCATCACCGTTCGGCAGTTGTCCAACGGGGCGGCATCCAGTTGGCTGCATCGGCATCTGGCCGTGGGTGACAGCCTGACAGCCCTGCCGCCTGCCGGTCGCTTCGTGCCGCATTCACTGGACGACGATATGCTGTTGCTGGCTGCCGGCTGCGGTATCACGCCCCTGTACAGCATCCTGCAAGCAATGCTGCAGCAGGGGCATGGCAAGGTGAAACTGGTGTATAGCTGCAGCCAGCGGGAACAGGCGATTTTCCGGCAGGCCTTGCTGCAATTGCAGCAGGCCTACCCGCAGCGCTTCTGTCTGCATTGGCATGCCAGTGCACAGCAGGGGCGGCTGGACAGCGCTGTTCTGGGGCAGTTGGCCGCAGGCTGGTTGCATGCCCAGGCATTTATTTGTGGACCTGAAGCTTTCATGGCGCTGGTGGAGCAGACGCTATTGCAGCAAGGCATGGCATCGGCACAAGTGCATCTGGAACGTTTTGCCCATGTCACTGGCCGCCAGGGGGCGGGGCAGTCCAGTCAGTTGTGGGTGCACGATCAGGGGCGGACGCATGCGGTCACCGTGGCTGCAGGAGAGGTGCTGCTGGATGCCATGCAGCGTAGTGGTCTGCAACCGCGACATGATTGCCGGGCCGGGCTATGTGGCAGTTGCCGCTGCCGCGTGGAAAAGGGGCAGGTACTGCTGCGCAGCAACCAGGTATTGACCGATGAGGAGTTGGCCGCAGGCTGGACGCTGGCCTGCCAGGCCGAGGCGTGTAGCGATGAGCTGGAAATCCGTTACGAGCACTGACCACGGCAGTGCGCGGCCAAGTGTGCTCGGCACGCACATCCACCGCCGGTGGATACCGACGATGGATGCGCGCCATGTTGCTGCGCTTAATCCCAGGGAACGTCCGGGTTGCTCTCGGTGCTAGCGCTTGCGGTTGCCATTGCAGTGGGAACGTTGGCCGCACGCTGGCTATCTTCCAGCCCGCCTAGTGCTGCTACCAGCTCGTCCACCAGTTCGCCCAGCTCTTCCGCCATCAGCAGGAAGGTGGCTTCGAACAGGCTGGCCATATCGTCGCCTGCCTGGCTGGCCTCTTCCTGCAGCACGTCCAGGAACTGCAGGCGCTTGAGTTGCAGCTGATCGGTAAGCACGAAGCGGATGCGCTCGCGCCAGATCAGGCCGATGCGGGTGACCTGCTTGCCGGTGGCGATATGCTGGCGAATCTCTTCTGCCGTCAGATCGATACGCGTGCAGCGCACCACGGCGCCATTCTCGCTGCCATCTTTCAGTTCACACTCGGCATCCAGTTCGAATCCACCGGGGGCTTCGCCACTGGCCAGCCAGTCGGTCATCGCCGCATGCGGCGACAGCGCGGTACGCGGCAGTGCCGCCGGGAACGGCGGCAGCGCCTCGCGCAACTGCGATACCAGGCTTTCCGCCTTGCTGGCGGTACCGCTATCCACCATCAGCCAGCCACGCTGGCGATCGATATAGGCCGTAGTACGGCTGGAGCGGGTGAAGGCACGCGGCAGCAGATCGTCTGTGATCTGTTCCTTCAGTGCCAGTTTTTCCTTGCGGCCAACCTTGCGTAGTTCCTGGTTTTCGATCTGGCTGATCTTGCTGTCCAGATGGTCGCGGATCACACCTGCTGGCAGCACCTTGTCTTCGCGGCGCAAGCTCAACATGGCATAACCACGCTGGCTGAACAGCGGGCTGTCGAGATGGCCGGCAGGGCTTACCCAGCCTTCGCTGAACCAGTCCAGACCGGAGCAGCGCTGAAATGGACGGGCGCTCAGACAGTCGGCCAGCTTGTCGGTATCGATGGCGAAATTTTCGTCCAGGCGGAAAAAAGAGAGTTGCTTAAACCACATATTTGATAGATAATCTTTTGCCTCGGTGATCGACAGATTGTATCGCAAAAACGCTGCAGTCTTTGAGTCTTTCACGATGGATGAATTCAAGGCGGGGTGTAGCTTAGCCTGGTAGAGCGCTACGTTCGGGACGTAGAGGCCGGAGGTTCGAATCCTCTCACCCCGACCAGATTCATTCATATTGCAAGTTTGAGTACGGGGTGTAGCTTAGCCTGGTAGAGCGCTACGTTCGGGACGTAGAGGCCGGAGGTTCGAATCCTCTCACCCCGACCAGATAACACTTGCAATCACAATTCGATACGGGGTGTAGCTTAGCCTGGTAGAGCGCTACGTTCGGGACGTAGAGGCCGGAGGTTCGAATCCTCTCACCCCGACCAGATTCAAAAAGCCGGAACAGCAATGCTGTTCCGGCTTTTTTGCATTCATACTCCTTGCGCGCTATTTCCCCCTCCTGCCGGCTGCTTGTCTGCTTTCGCTGTGCCATAAATCCCTTTCATATTGCATTCCCTTGTTTATTGTTTTTTATCTAAACGGCATTGATTTTGTCATGCATTGCGTGACTTTCTGAAAATCATCCAGAGAATACATGTTAAGCACGGCAAAAAGGCGGCGGGCATTTTATGCTGATGGTGATGTGGGCGCACAGCGCACGCTGGAAGGCAAAAGAGAGGTTGGGGTGTGGGCTGGTTGTTGTTTAAGATGAATCTGATTCACTGTTGTGTGTGGTGATAATTTAATTTGGTTGAGATTTGATTATAGAAATGTCAATTTCTCACCAGTGCACATGGAATATTGAGTTGTGATTTTCCGTGTTATGGATGTTGCATAAATTATTGTATTCTTGTCGGTATATTCCGAAATGACTGCAAACATCTTTTATCAACGTACAAGCATGCTAGCATGGGTTAGATATTATTTTGTTTTCGCCTGACAATTGCTTGGATGCGACTGGTGCTATTCATGTATGCAAGCCCCGCCAGAAAAGCGTTGGCTTACAAGAGTAAAGCCGGTCAATGTCGGCAGTGCGCCAGGGGTGCCGGTGCTGGCAGCGATGCGATTCAGGTAATTGTACCGGTAGTGTGTAGCGAGCAGGTGTTGTCCACGGTAGCGGTCCCACCAGTGAACAGGGTGTAGCTAAATCCAGAGTTCATTCTCCGTTGCCATTTTCTACTGAAGAACGGGAGTAAATCATGCGCGTTGCAACGCTTGATGATGATCAGGATCAACTCGAATTGACTAAGTATACGCTGAAAGCAATCGGTCATGAGTGCCATACCTTTACCACCGGGAAAGACCTGACCCGGCATTTGTCACGCGATAATTTTGATTTGATTATCCTGGACTGGAATCTGCCGGATACGCGGGGGCCGGAAGTCGTTAAATGGATTCGCAGCTATGTCAAGGAACGGGTACCGATCCTGTTTCTGACGGTGCGCGATGACGAGGCCGCAATCGTCGAGGGGCTATCCGCCGGAGCCGACGACTTCATGGTCAAGCCAATGCGGATCGGCGAGCTGACCGCCCGGGTGACCGCCCTGTTGCGCCGGGTCTATCCCAAACAGACTGCAGGCGAAAAGAAATGGGGTATTTATTATTTCAATGCCGCCACCTGCACGGTTGAAATCGATGGCGAGCCGGTAGTGTTGAAACAGAAGGAATTTGAGCTGGCATTATTCCTGTTTCGCAATATGGGGCGTCTGCTGTCTCGTCAGTACCTGCTCGACTCCTTGTGGACAGCCACCAATCCCACCGGCACGGATCTAATGAGCCGTTCGCTGGATACCCATATCTCGCGGGTACGCAACCTGTTGCGCTTGCGTCCGGAGAATGGCTACAAGCTCAGCTCTGTCTACGGCCAGGGTTACCGGTTGGAAACATTGGTTGAAGAGAGTCGGGAGCTGTCCTGATGAATTTGCCCTGGCAGTTGCTGCGCTCACAGCGGGCCTCCTGGAGCCTGTTGCTGCTACTTTCCTGCCTGCTGTATCTGCTGGTACGGGGCACGCTGGTTGCCCAGATGGTAGATCAGAGCATTCTTGACCGCTGGCAGGGCTTGCAGGCGCTATCCCCCGCAGGGGGCTACCAGTCGCCGGTACTGATAGTCGATGTCGACCAGCGTAGCCTTGAGCGCATGGGGGCATGGCCACTGCCGGAAAGCTTGTATGGCAAGCTGATTGATCGAGTGATGCAGGCCAGGGCCAGGGCAATCGGTTTCGATCTGCCTGTGCCGCGCTTGAGCATGATGCGTGACGAAACCATGGAACGGGCGCTGTTCAACTGGAAGAAGCGCGTAGTCATGCCGGTAGGTAGCTGGGATACCGTGCCCTACCACCGGCGGGCACAGCTGGAATTGCAGCCAGACCCCGATGGCGTGTTGCGCCGTATTCACCTGTACGCAGGCCCGGAGGGTGGGGTACGTTGGCCGCATCTGGCACTGGCTACGCTGGAGGCGGCTGGGCTGGCGCCGCAGCCCGCAACCTGGAGCAAATCCGGCAGCGGCAGTTTCCAGGGCACGGTGGCCATGGACATGAATGGCACCATTGCTGCCGGTGCCGGCTGGCAGCGGGATGCCACTATCGGCATTGCCTTTGGCCGCAACCTGGATGGGCACGAACATGTCTCCTTGCTGGAGGTTCTGGACGGCACCATTCCGGACTCGCTATTGCGGGACCGTGTCGTTCTGGTGGGGGTGACGGCCAAAGCCCTGGTAACACCATTGAGGGTCCCTCTGGATGCTGCCGGTGGGCAGTTGCTTCCGGTGGAAATCGTGGCGGATGGCATTGATTCCATTCTGTCCGGCAGCACTATCGGTCCGCTGCGGCTGGGTGTGGAGTGGTTGCTGGAGCTTGGCGTATTGCTGCTGCTTCTACTGGGGCTGTACCGGCTCAGCCCGGTGGGGTCGCTGTTGATGTGGCCGCTGGCCAGTGGCGGGCTGCTGCTGCTGTCGGCAAGCCTGCAGGCATTTGCTGGTCTGGCCTGGGGGCCAAGTACGCTGATTGCGGTATATACCGTGGCGGCCATTGCCTGGAGTATCCGCGGCATGATCGGCCCGCTGATGCTGGTGCTGCAGTCAGGCAAACTGTTGGGAGATGGTGCTGCCAAGCAGGCCTCGGGCCGCTTGTTGTTCTCCTGGAAGCTGCAGGACCTGGAGCGTAGCCTGCAAGCCTTGCGCCAGGCGCTGGCTGAGCAGCGCAGCGCCTACTATCTGATGGTGGATGCGCTGGATAACCTGCCGGATGCCGCCATGGTGTGCGATCAGCGGCAAACCATCCGGCTGGCCAACCAACAGGCTGCTCGTCTGTTCGGGGTGGCGGTGGCAGCTGAATTGGAAGGCAAACCGCTCGAATATTGCCTGCGGCCGTTGGCGACCACGCCGGAAATCGCTGTCGACTTGCTGCAGCGGCTGGAAACGCTGTCACTGGAAAGAGAGCAATTCGAGTTGCAGGACATCCAGGGACGGAATCTGGTGATCAAGCAGGCGCCGGTGTTTGCCAGCGACGGCAATATTTCCGGCTGCGTGTTGATGCTGGCCGATGTCACCTTGCAGCGTAATGAACAGCGCCAGCGCGATGATGCCCTGTATTTCCTCAGCCACGATTTGCGGGAGCCACAGGCGTCATCACTGGCATTGTTGGGCCTGATGCGCCATCAGCCGGATGCCATGCCACTGCCGGTATTGATTGAGCGCCTGGAAAAGCATACCCGCCGTGCCCTGGCATTGGCGGAAGGGTTTATCCAGCTGCAGCGCGCCCAGACCGCGTCTTTCCATGTTGATCACTACGACCTGGCCGCGCTGTTGGCCGAGTGTGTCGATGACCTGTGGGAGTATGCGCAACAGGCTGAAGTCCCCTTGCTGTATGCAGATAGTGATGTGTCCGTGCCAGTGATGGTGGATAGGGAAATGGTGGCGCGTGCCATCAACAACCTGATCAACAACGCCATCAAGTTCTCCCCTGCCGGCAGCACGGTGGAGTGCCGGGTGGAGGTTCAGGGCCGCGAGTGCGCGGTGGTGGTGCGCGACCACGGCGCCGGCATGTCACACGACACACTGGTGCATATCTTCCGCCCGTTTTATCGCAGTGCTACGGAAAGCCGGGTCAACGGTGCCGGTCTGGGATTGCCGATGGTAAAGGCAGTGGCCGAGCGGCATGGCGGCTCTGTTGCCGTATGGAGCGAGCTGGACCGTGGCAGCGAGTTCCGTTTGATACTGCCGTTGTCTACCGAAGAAACCACGCTGGCGCTGGAGTAGGCCAGGCCGCCTGGCCGCCAAGGGTGACCAGGCCCCGTGAACCCGTAGTGGTGCCCGGCAAACAGGATGTCATCATGTCTACCTTCTCTCACGCCATGCCCGTCGTGCCAGACAACTATGCGCTCGCCAGCTGCAGCGCATGGCGGCTGCTTGCCATGCTGCTACTGTTTCCGCTACTGGCGGGGATAAGCACAGCGTTGGCCGCAGCGCAGCTAATGCCGGAAGTGGTGATCGTGCCACGCTTTGTGGGCGATCGCCTGTATGAGCGACAGAATCTGGTGCCGATGCTGCGCTGGTGCGAGGATCGAGACGGGCGCTCGGTGGAAGAAGTGCGCCAGCAGTGCAACTGGCAGCGATCCCGCCAGCAAAGCCTGCATTTTGCTTCCAGCCCGTCGGCATTCTGGTTGCACGTGCGTCTGCACAATATCAGCAGCGCCGACCGCAATGCCGTGGTGGATTTCGGTGTGTCGCGGCAGGACTATCTGGACTGGTATGTGCTGGATGCCAGCACTGGCATGCGTCTGGCGCAGGGCCGGGTTGGCGACCGGCTGCCCATGCAGGTACGCGAGTTGCCCACCCGGCGTCAGGGTATCCCGGTGCTGGTGCCGCCGGCCAAGGATATCGACCTTTACGTGCGCACCGACTCCTATGACGGCTGGCACCATATGTTGAAGCCGGTACTGCTGTCGGAAAAGACGTTTCTGGAATCCGAGCAGAAGCAGGATTTTGCCAATGGGCTGATTTTCGGGATGTTTGGTGCCATCGCCGCCGCATCGCTCACCGCCTATGTTGCTACCCGCGTGCGCAGCATTCTGCTATACGGCCTGGCACTGATCGGGCTGCTGATCTACAGCATGGTGATGAATGACTATGACCTGATGTTCATCTGGCCCAACGCCCCGGATCTGCACAACCGCCTGGCATTTTTTGCCGGGCCAGCCACTGTATTGTTGTACTGCGCGCTGGTGTTTGAATTGCTGCACATGTCCACCCGCCTGCCCCGCTGGGCCTGGCGCGGACTACAGGTGTGGAGTGTGTTGGCCGCATTGTCCTGCCTGCCTGCCGTGTTTGGTCATGTGTTGTGGTCGATGTACACCACCCTGGTGGCTGCCTGGCTCACCTTGCCGGCATTTGTCGCCGTGTGCTGGCTCGCCTGGCGGCAGGTGCCGGCCGCCGGTCTGATGGCGATGGCATTTGCTGCCCAGGTGCTGGCGGCGGTTCTCAATGCCTCACGCACCATGGGCTTGTTGCGCAATGTATCGTTCGACCAGTCCATCATCCAGCTGGCGGGCCTGTTCCAGGCATTGGTCCTGGCCTACGCCATGGCCCAGCTGCTGATCAAGATGCGCCAGGAAAACCTGCACTCCGCCCAACTGGCGCTGGAGGTACAGGCCAAGCTGCATGCCCAGCAGGAGCAAGAGCAGCGACAGGACAAGCTTACCGGCCTGCCAAACCGCTTGGCATTGGTGGAGTGGTTGCTGGCGCGCATGACCCAGCCGCGGCCGCTGGCGGTGATTCATATCGGCATTTCCGACTTCAAGGCGGTGAATGAACAGTACAGCCACCAGGGCGGCGACTATGCGCTGGTCGAGTTGTGCCGTCGTTGTCAGGCGGTACTGGGGCCAGGAGATTATCTTGCGCGGCAGTTGAGCGATGAATTCATCATGGTGCTGCACGGGGTGGATACCATCCAGGCTCTGTCAGTGGCATCGCAGCTGATGCAAAGACTGGCGCAGCCGATTCCATATGGCGAGGCCGAGATGGTATTGCGCTCGCGCATGGGCATTGCCACTTATCCGCAGGACGGCCGGGATCCGGAAACCCTGCTGCAGCATGCGCACATTGCCAAGCGTGAGGCCTCGCACCTGGCAAGCCGGATCCAGACCTATCACAACGGCAGCGACAAACTGTTCGAGCGCCGTAACCTGTTGCTGCGCGACTTGCGTTCGGCGATCGCCGCCGAACAGTTCCTGCTGGTGTATCAGCCCAAGCTGAACCTGGCGACTGGCCGTGTGGATACTGCCGAGGCAATGTTGCGCTGGGACCATCCGCAGCTGGGCCGGGTCTCTCCAGTGGAGTTCATTCCCCTGGTGGAGCGGGCAGATGCCACCTGGCAGCTCAGTATGTGGGTGCTGGAACGCGGTATCGCCCAGATGGCCAGGTGGCTACAGCGCGGCTACCGCATCGGTTTATCGCTGAACCTGTCGGCACAAGACCTCCACCACCGCCAGTTGCCGCAGCTGGTACAGGAGCTGCTGGAAAAATACGCGGTACCCGCCGAGCTATTGACGCTGGAGATCACCGAAAGCGGGGTGATGCAGCACCTGGACAGCGTGCGCCTGGTGCTGAATGCCTTGTGCGAGCAGGGGGTACGCTTGTCGATTGATGACTTTGGCACCGGCTATTCCTCGCTGGCCATGCTCAAGCAATTGCCGGTGACGGAGCTGAAGATCGATCGTGCCTTCGTGGCACCGCTGGAGCGGGATGACAGCGAAAACGGCGAAGATGCCGCCATCATTCGCGCCATCATTGGCATTGCCCACAGTGTGGGGATGCAAGTGGTGGCGGAAGGGGTGGAAACGCAGGCGGTGGCCAGAATGTTGTGTGACTGGCAGTGTGAGTACCTGCAGGGCTACTGGCTGACGCCGCCACTATCCGCCGAGCAGTTCCTGGCCTGGCAGGAACAAGGCGGCGAGCGTTTCATGCAGGAGCTGCAACCGACGGCGGCCATTGCTTCGCCACCGACCCTGATGGCGCTGCCAGCTGCCGATAGCGCAGCGGATAGCCTGTTTCCAGGCCTGGGTGGTGTAATGGGGGCTCCCATCATCAGTGGCGGTCAGGCCGGGTAGCGCAGCGTTATTGCGGCTGGTGCAGGCAGGTCGACGCTAGCCGGATATCGCGTACAATGCGGCCAACATGGTACAGGAGCATATTGCATGAGCATTCATCGTCATCTTCCCGGCAAGCGCATGTCCGAAGCCGTTATCGTCAATGGCCTGATCTACACCGTGCAGGTGCCGGAAAGCGGGCAGGGCGATGCCCGCCAGCAGACCGCAGAAACCCTGTCGCTGGTGGACAAGGTGCTGGCCGAGCTGGGTAGCGACAAGACCCGCATCATCGAAGCCACCATCTTCATGCCGGACCTGAACGAATTCGATCAGATGAACGAAGCCTGGGAAGCCTGGGTAGCCGAAGGCCATGCACCGGTGCGCTGCACTGTTGGGGCCAAGCTGGCACACCCGGACTGGAAGGTGGAAATCCGCATCGTTGCCGCCGCCTGAGCGGTAGCATAAAAAACGCCAGCGGGCATTGCTGCCAGCTGGCGTTTTTTTTGCGGCCAACGTTGGCCGCAGCCTGCGGCTGACTGGCTAGTGTCCGGCATCCACCACCGGTGCCGCGCCGGCTGCCGCTTTTGGCGGCCGCGAGAACCAGATCAGCCCGGTAATCACCACGAACAGGATCGCGCACAGCCAGAAGATCTCGTTGGCGCCCAGGAACATGCCTTGTCGGGTCACGTCGCGCGCCAGCATGGCGGCGGCCTGTTCCTGGCTCATGCCCAGCTGCTGCATGCTGCCAAGTGCCTGGCGCGTCGTGTCGTCATACAGGCTGATGCGATCGGTAAGCTGCACATGATGCACCGCTTCACGGTGCTCCCACTGCCAGGTGAACAGCGAGGCGCCGATGGAGCCGGCCAGCGTGCGCAGGAAGTTGGACAGGCTGGAGGCACTGGCCAGCTGCTGCGGCTTCATGTTCGACAGCGTGATGGTGGTCAGCGGCATGAAGAAACCGGCCAGCGCGATACCCTGCACGAACTGCGGCAGCGCCAGGTCGATGAAGCTCATCTCCGGGTTGAAGGTGGCGTAGCGCCACCAGAAGCAGACGGCAAACATCAGCAGGCTGATGGTCACCACCACGCGCATGTCCAGCCGGTGCGCGTTCTTGCCGATCACCGGCGACAGCAGCACCGGCAGGATGCCGATCGGCGCGGTGGCAAGGCCGGCCTCGGTGGCGGTGTAGCCCAGCTGGGTCTGCATCAAGAGCGGCATCAGCACGATGGCGCCGAAGTACAGCATGAAGCCGATGCTGACCGAGATCACCCCGACGCTGAAGTTGCGATCGCGGAACAGCGACAGATCGATGATGGGGTGGTGGTCGGTTAGCTCCCATACCATCAGGTAGCTCAGGCTCAGTAGCGCGATGATGCCGTAGAGCACGATCTCGCCGGAGTGGAACCAGTCCAGCTCCTTGCCGCGGTCCAGCATCATCTGCAGGCAGCCCACACCCAGCACCAGCAGCACCAGGCCCAGCTTGTCGATGGGCAGCTGCACGGTGGTGGTTTCACGGTGCCGCAGCTCGCGCCAGGTCAGCAGCGCCGAGGCTATCCCCACCGGGATGTTGATGAAGAAGATCCAGCTCCAGTGCCAGTTGTCGGACAGCCAGCCGCCCAGAATCGGGCCGAAAATCGGCGCCACGATGATGGTCATGGTCCACAGCGCCATGGCGATGGCCCGCTTCTGTGGCGGGTAGCTCTGCAATAGCAGGCTCTGCGACAGCGGAATCATCGGCCCGGCCAGCGCACCCTGCAGCACGCGGAACAGGATCAGCAGTTCCAGGCTGGGGGCGATGCCGCACAGCAGCGAGCTGAGCACGAAGCCCAGGGTGGCGATCAGGAACAGCCGAACTTCCCCCAGCCGCTTGGCCAGCCAGCCGGTGATCGGCACCGCGATGGCATTGGCCACGCCGAACGAGGTGATCACCCAGGTGCCCTGGCTGGTGGAAGCCCCCAGGTCACCGGCGATGGTGGGAATCGCCACGTTGGCGATGGTGGTGTCCAGCACCTGCATGAAGGTGGCCAGCGACAGCGCCAGCGTTACCAGCGTGCGCGAGCGGCCTTCCAATGGCGGATGCGCCATGCTGAAGCTCCTTTACTTGCCGAGGTTGGCCGCAACGATGTCGGCCACCACCCGGTCGGCCTGCTGCATGCCCTGTGCGAACACGCTGGTGGCCAGCGCCGGCTTGCCCTTGGGGGCGGCGAGCAGCAGCGGGCCGCTCTGGTCACGGGTATCCACTTCCACCTGCATCGACAGACCGAAGCGCAGCGGGTGGGTTTTCAGCTCGCGGGCGTCCAGGCTGATGCGCACCGGAACCCGCTGCACCACCTTGATCCAGTTGCCGGTGGCATTCTGCGGCGGCAGCAGCGAGAACACGCTGCCGGTGCCGGCGCCAAGGCCGGCCACCTTGCCGTGGTAGCTGACATCGCTGCCGTACAGATCGGCATGCAGGGTAACCGGCTGGCCGATGCGCAGGTTTTTCAGCTGCACTTCCTTGAAGTTGGCATCCACCCAGGCACTGTCCAGCGCGGCAATCGCCAGCAGCGGGGTACCGGGCTGCACGCGGCTGCCCGGCTGGGCGCTGCGACGCGCCACGGTGCCGGCCATCGGCGCGCGGATCTCGGTGCGCGACAGGGCGAGCCAGCTTTCCCGTACCGCGGCGGCGGCGCGTGCCACTGCCGGCTGCTGTTCCAGCTTGCTGCCCAGCACCAGCGCGTGGCTGGCATTCTTTTCTTCGCGACCGGCCTGCAGCGCGGCTTCGGCGGCCGCCAGGCTGGCGCGGGCGGTGCTTACCGCATCGCGGGCGTGCTGCAGTTCCTCGACGGCAATCGCCTGTTCGCGTGCTGCCTGCTCGCGGCGCGCCAGGTCGCCCTCGGCGCGGGCCAGGTCGCTGCGGGCGCGCAGCAGGTCGGCTTCGCGCTGCGCCAGCACGGCATCGGCCTTGCTGCTGCCGGCGATCAGCTGCCGGCTCTGGCGTACTGCCTGTGCCAACTCGGCCTTGGCGCGGTCGAAGGCCAGCCGCGCGTCGCTCTGTTCCAGGCGGACCAGCACATCGCCGGCAGCGACTTGCTGGGTGTCGTCGGCGTGGATGGCTACCACATTGCCGGCGATCTGGCTGGAAACCGGAATCAGGTTGCCGGCGACATAGGCGTCATCGGTGCTTTCCATGCCACGCAAGGCAAAGAACCAGTAGGCGCCGCCAACAATGCCGGCTACCACCAGTACGGCGGTCAGGCGGGTAAGGGCGGTACGGCGGGCGTTGTTCGGGGTGGTTTGTGCTTGTTCCATGGGCTTATTCCTTGTCGGCCGGCAGGCTGCCCAGCGCGCGCAGCAGCGCGGCCTGGGCCTGCAGACGTTGAGTGTGGGTATCCAGCGTGCTGAAGCGGGCCTGTTGCAGGCGACGGTTTTCTGCCAGCCCCTGTATCGGCGCCGCCAGGCCGGCGCGCACACGGCCGTTCACACCACGGGCGGCGGTTTCCCGTGCGGACAGGTTGGCCGCAGCAGCGTTTTCCGCCTGCTGCAGCACTTGCAGATTGCTGCTGCGGTCGGCGGTGTCGCGCATGGCGGCGAGCAGGGTCTGGTTGTAGTTGGCGACTGCCAGCTCGTAATCGGCAGTACGGGCATCGAGGCGGGCATTCAGTGCGCCATTGCTGAAAATCGGCAGCGTGATGGCCGGCAGCAGACGCAGGCTGCGGGCGCCGTAGCTGAACAGCTCGCCAAGCTCGTTGGAGGACACGTTGGCCAGCGTGCTCAGCTGCACATCGGGGTAGAAGTCGGCCTTGGCCGCCTTCACGTTCTGGCTGCTGGCTTCCACCCGCTCGCGGGCGGCCAGGATGTCGGCGCGCAGGCCAAGCTGACCGGTGCGCAGTTGCGGCAGCGCGATATCCCAGGCGGGCAACGCTGCGGCCGGCAGGGCGTCGATGCTGGCTTGCGGCTGACCGCTCAGCGCCGCCAGTGCATGGCGTGCCTGCGCTTCGCGCATGGCAAGGCGCTGCAGTTTTTCCTCAGCCTCAGCCAGCTGGGCGCGGTATTGCGCGACATCGTCCGCGGCGCTCAGGCCGCTGCGTTGCTTCTGCTCGCTCAGTTGCAGCTGCTGGCGTGCCAGTTGCACATCCTGTTGCAGCAGCTGCTGCCCCTGTTGTGCCGCACGCCATTCCAGGTATTGGCTGCTGAGTGCCCAGGCCAGCCACTGGCGGGCGTCATCGGCTTCCAGTGCCGCGGCGCGGGCCTGGCCGCGGCTGGCGGCCAGCTGGGCGCGGGTCTTGCCCCAGAAGTCGAAGCGGTAGGAGAGATCGACTCCCACGGTACTGAGGCTGGTCCAGCGTCCGGTGAGGTAGCTGGGCAGGTTGGCGTATTCGGAGATGCGTTCGCGGCTGAAGCTGGCGCTGCCATTGATATGCAGACCGTCGTTGCTGGCGGCCAGCTCGCTGCCGGCACGCGCGCTGCGCAGGCGGGCATCGGCCTGTGCCAGGCTGGGGGCGGCGCTCAGGGCGGTGTCAATCAGCTGCTGCAGGCTGCTGTCCGGGATGCTGCGCCACCAGTTGCTGGTTACCGGCTGGGCCTGCATCTCGCCGCCAAGTTCGGTAATGGTAAGTGGCTGGCTGCTGGGGGCTGAAACCTGCGGTGTGGCGCAGGCGGTGAGCAGCAGGCCAAGGCTTGCTGCCACCAGGGTGCGTTGCGGGTTATGTTTACGCATGTAATGATCACCTGCGTTATTATTTGTCGAAGAAAAAAGCAAGCGGGTGGCTTGCTTCTGTCGTTCATGCATGCTGGCATGAAACGCGCGTTCGGATTGTTTCCGTCTGTACTTTGCCGGCTCAGCTCTCGATGCTGGCCAGCAGCTTGCGCAGCAGTTTGTCCAGCATGGCCTTCTCGCTATCGTCGAAGTCGCGCCATAGCTCGCGCACGCGCTGGCGCTGGCTGGGCATGGTCTCGGCAATGAACTGCTGCCCGGCCTCGGTCAGTACCAGGATGGTCTTGCGGCGGTCATCGGGGCAGAACAGGCGTTGAATCAGCCCGCGTTCGCACAGGTCGTCCACCACCCGGGTGGCATTGGTGCGCGAGAACGACAGCGCGTCCGACAGCTCGGACGGGTTGATGCGTTGCTCCGGGCGGGCATACAGCACCATCAGTGCCATCCAGGTGGTTTCGTTGACGCCGAACGGCTTCAGCGAATCATTCAGATAGCTCAGCAGATAGGGCTGGATATGCAATGCCAGACGCGTCAGCAGCACCTCCTCGCGGGGGGAGCCGGGCATCTTGCGGGCAATGTTGTCGGTAGCTTGCTCGCAGGCGGCGAAGCTGTGACAGCTGGGGCGTGATTCTTGCATGGCTAGATGGTAACGTGCGTTACTATTTCTGGCAAGTGGCCAGCCAGTGTTCCATCTGGCGAGCCACCGGGGTCAGCAGGTCGGCTTGCTGGCAGTCCAGCTCGGTGTTTTCCGGCATGCCGCGCAGCCAGGTGAGCTGGCGCTTGGCCAGCTGGCGGGTGGCGGCAATGCCGCGAAAACGCAGCTCGTCGTAATCGAACAGGCCGTCCTGGTATTCCCAGGCCTGGCGATAGCCGACACAGCGCATCGATGGCAGCTCCAGCGACAAGCCCGGGTAGCGGCTGCGCACCCGGCTGACTTCGTCCAGAAAGCCCTGTTCCAGCATCTGTTCGAACCGCAGCGCGATTCGGTCGTGCAGCCATTGCCGCTCCTGCGGCACCAGCGCCAGCCGCAGCGCGGCAAAGTTGGCCGCAGCCGCACGGCCGCGCGCCAGCAGCGCCGACATCGGCTCGCCGCTGAGGCGGCATACCTCCAGCGCACGGCCGATGCGTTGCGAATCGTTGGGCGCCAGCCGGGCTGCGGTGACAGGGTCGATGGCAGCCAGCTGCGCATGCATGACCGGCCAGCCCTTGGCTGCCGCTTCGGCATCCAGTTCGGCGCGTAGCGCGGCATCGGCCTGCGGCAGGTCGGACAGCCCTTCCAGCAGCGCCTTGTAGTACAGCATGGTGCCGCCCACTAGCAGCGGGATATTGCCGCGCGCGCAGATGTCGGCAATCAGCCGGTTGGCATCGGCGTGGAATTGCGCGGCAGAGTAGGCGGCGGTGGGGTCGATGATGTCGATCAGGTGGTGCGGGCAGCTGGACATCTCGGCGGCGCTGGGCTTGGCGGTGCCAATGTCCATATCACGATACACCAGTGCCGAATCGACACTGACGATCTCCAGCGGGAAACGCGCGGCCAGCGCCAGCGCCAGGCCGGTTTTGCCGCAGGCGGTAGGGCCCATCAGCAGTACGGCACGCAGGGAAGAACTCATGGCGGCAAACAGGGGTTGGTCAGGGCGTCATTGTCGCACAGTTGGCCGCGCACCTACTGCAGCGTGGCCAGCAGGCTGGCCAGAGCCTGGCATGCCAGCTGGTGGTCGACAAGCTGTGGCAGCCCGGACACGGTAACGGCGCCGATCAGCCCGCCACTGCTCAGGCGCAGCGGAAAACTGCCGCCATGCGCGCAGTAGCGGCTGGCATCGATATGCGGCTGCAGTTCGAATTCGCGGCCCTTGCTGCGATGGTATTCACCCAGGTACAACGAGCTGTGACCAAAGCGCAGCACGCTGTTGCGCTTGCGTTCCAGCCAGTGCGCATTGTCCTGGCTGGTGCCGGCCATGGCATGGCTGAACAGCACCTGGCCATAGGCATGAATCTCGATGACCACGCTGGCTTGTTGCTGAAGAGCCAGCTCGCGCAGCAAACAGCCCAGCTGCCAGGCGTGGTCGTGGTCGAAGCGCGGCAGTTGCAGATCGCTTTCCTGTTGCAGCAGTTGCTGCAGGCTGGCGGTGGGGTGCATGGCGGCTCCTTGGTGCATGGTTGCCGCATTCTACCCAGCCTGCCATGTAGTACCCAGCATACAAAAACCCGCCATGCAGGCGGGTTGATGGTACTGCTACGACCGGTTCAGGTATTACGCCATGGTGACGCAGGCTTCGCCCTGGTAGCTGGCGCTGGCAATGCCGAAGATCGAGCGGAAGGTCACCATGAAGCGGCGGCCGCTTTGCTGGATGGACAGTACTTCAAACGAAATTGGCGAATTGTCGATTTGCTGGGTGATCTGGTCACCCTGTTTCAGTTCTTTGATTTTCATTGGGTATTTCCTTGCGGCTACCCGGTGTGGATAGCCGTTAATGGCGGCGCCTTGCGGGAGCCGCATATTCTGGTTTTGCGGTTGGGTGGCGGAAGTTGATGCGCCCCTTGGTAAGATCGTAGGGCGACATTTCCACCGTGACTCGGTCGCCGACCAGCACGCGAATGCGGTGCAGCTTCATCTTGCCCGAGCCGTAGGCGAGAATCTCCACGTTGTTATCGAGCCGGACGCGAAAACGCGATTCCGGCAGCATCTCGATGACAACGCCTTGCAGTTCGATCATGTCTTCTTTGGACATGGCAGCTCCAATCGTGAAATGGCAGCGCGCCACACGTGTATCAAGCACGGCGGCATGGCGAATGGCTTCGTAAACCTGAGCGGAAATTGCTGTGCGGGATGACAGCAGTTAAGGCAAGGCAGGCGGCTGTTGGGAACCGCCAGAGAAGAGTCGACGTGCAGTTTGCAAGTAAATACTTGATTTGTCAAATTTTTCCCGCGTGGCAACCGCGAGGGGGGCAAGCTGGCCGCCCCGCCGTGAGAGTGGGCATCCGAAAAGGCGAGTGTTGCCATCGATTGCCCACGGTCCGGCAGCGGGGATCGCGCAATGGTTCCGTGCATGCAGCGCCATTCGGCCTGGTATCAGCCGGCAAGCAGCGGTGTCAGCGTGCGCCAGGCGATGCCCATGGCGAAGGCCAGCAGCAGCAGCCCGCACAGCCGGTCCAGCCACTGCCGGCCACGGCTGCCCAGCCGTGCCAGCAGCCGGCCGCCGCCATAAGCCAGCAACAGCCACCACAGCGCCGAACCACAGAACACGCCCAGTACCATCAGCACGGCATCCGCGCTGTCCGGTGCATGTCCGCCTGCCAGGCCGGCAAATACCGCGATGAAGGACAGAATGGTCATCGGGTTGCTCAGCGTCAGCGCCAGCGCGCTGCTGTAGGCGGCAAACAGCTGGCCCCCCTCGTGCGCGTTGGCCGCATGCTCGGCTGGCGGCCGGCGCAGGGTAGCCACACCCAGATACAGCAGCACCGCGCTGCCGGCCAGCGCCAGCGGGGTAGCCAAAGCCGTCAGCCAGCCAATCAGCACCCCCATGCCGGTAGCGCCGATGCTGGCATACACCGCATCCGCGGTGGCGGCGCCAAGACCGGTAACCAGCCCGCGCGCCGGGCCGTGGCGCAGCGTGCGCTCAATGCACAGCAGCCCGATGGGGCCGACCGGGGCGGCAATTGCCAGGCCAATGCCGAACGCCTGCATGAACAAGCTCATGGTTAACTCCTGCAAGATGATTGCCATAGTGTGCCGCTGACGACGGCGCGCAACCATGCCATGCTGTTGGTGGAAGTGCAGTTAAGCCTGTGTTTTTCAGGTATATCGGCAAATGGACCTTACAAATGGAAATAGACAGCAAATCCTGGAGCATTCTGCAGGCGCTGCAGGGCAATGCCCGCCAGTCGCTGACCGAACTGGCGCAAAGCGTGGGCATGTCGGTGCCGGCGGTATCGGAACGGGTAAAGCGGCTGGAAGAAGCGGGGGTGATACGTGGCTACCACGCGGTGGTGGCGCCGCTGAGAGCCGGTTACGCGCTGTCGGCGCTGGTGGGCATCACCGTGCCGCAGCCGGCCAAGAAAACCCTGCTGGAACGGCTGGAAGCGATGCCGGAGGTACAGGAGTGCCACCATGTCACCGGCAATGATTCCTATGTGTTCCGCCTGCTGGCGCGCGATGTGTCGCACCTGGAGCTGCTGGTATCGCGGCTGAACGATCTGGGCGAGACGCGCACCAGCATCATCCTGTCCACGCCGATCAGCCAGCGGCCGGTGCTGCCGCCAAGGTAGCGGCAGAACTTCCGCCTGACGCTGCCGGTCATTGCAGCTGGCGCCGGGTCAGCCGGGCCTGGCTTTACTCCCAAAGGAGCTTGTCATGCGCCGTGTATTGTTCTGCTGCAGCCTGCTGGGGCTGCTGTCCGGCCAGCCTGTCATGGCTGTGGAGTTACAGCGCCAGGTGCTGGCCAGCGGGCTGCAATACCCATGGGCGCTGGCTTTCCTCGACCAGGGCCGCATGTTGCTGAGCGAACGCCCCGGGCGCATGCGGCTGCTGCAGCCGGACGGGCAGCCAAGTGCGCCGCTGGACGGGGTGCCTGCCGTCGACGATGGCGGGCAGGGCGGTTTGCTGGATGTGATTGCCGACCGCAATTATGCGGCCAACCACACTATCTATTTCTGCTATGCCCAGCCCGGCACACCGGCCAGTGGCAATGCTACCGCGCTGGCCTCGGCCCGGCTGAATGCGGCAGCCGGCAGGCTGGAGCAGGTCCGCGTGCTGTTCGTGCAGCAGCCGCGGGTGGCCAGCCGGCTGCATTTTGGCTGCCGCATCGTGGATGCCGGCGACGGCAGCCTGTTTCTGACGCTGGGCGAACGCTACTCGCGAATGCAGGATGCCCAGTCGCTGGGCAATCACCTGGGCAAGGTGGTGCGCATCGGCAAGGATGGCCGCATACCGGCGGACAATCCCTTTGTTGGCCGCAGCGGCGCCATGGCGGAAATCTGGAGCTATGGTCACCGCAACCCGCAGGGCGCCACGCTGGGGCCGGATGGGCAGCTGTGGCTGATCGAACACGGCCCGCAGGGTGGGGACGAGCTCAATCGCATCCAGCCGGGGCGCAATTACGGCTGGCCGGTAATCAGCTACGGCGAGCAGTACGGTGGCGGGCCGATAGGCGCCGGCATCACTGCCAAGGCTGGTATGGAACAGCCGGTGTACTACTGGACGCCGTCGATTGCGCCATCCGGCATGACCTTCCTGCACAGCTCGCGTTATGGCGAGGCATGGCGCGGCAGCCTGCTGGTGGGGGCGCTCAAGTTCCAGTATCTGGCGCGGCTGGTGCTGGACGGGGGTCGGGTGGTGCGGGAGGAAAAGCTGCTGACCGACCTGCGGCAGCGCATCCGGGATGTACGGGTAGGGCCGGACGGCCTGATCTATGTGCTGACCGATGCCGCCAATGGCCAGTTGATCCGGCTGCTGCCGCGCTAGGGAAGCGCTGCACAAATGGGCGCCTCGAAAACCCGGATTTCTAAGCGAGACAAGGCGCGAGCGGAAAATTTTGACGCAGCATATGTTTGATATGTAAGGAAAAATTTTTCGTGAGCAACGCAGTGTCGCGACGAAAGCTGGAGTTTTTCGAGGTGCACAAATCAGCCGGACCTTGCCTGGATTATTCCAGCCCTTGTCGCAACCAGCGGCTGAGGCATTCCACTCCCCAGGACAGCAGCAGCATGGCCAGGATCAGCGTGGCGGCGTTGTGCAACTGGAACAGCGACAGCGCCAGGTACAGCTGCTGCCCCAGGCCGCCGGCGCCCACCAGGCCGAGCATGGCGGCGATGCGGATATTGTTTTCCCAGCGGTATAGCGTGTAGGCGATCCACTGCGGCAGCGCCTGCGGCAGCAGGCTGTAGGCGAGGCGGGCAGCAGCAGGGGCGCCGCTGAGTTGCAGTGCCTGTTCCGGTTCCGGCGGCAGATTTTCCAGCGTCTGCGCGAACAGCCGTCCCAGCACGCCGCTGGTGTGCATCGCTAGCGCGAGCACGCCGGCAGCTGGTCCCAGGCTTAGCGCCAGCACCGCGATGGCGCCCCACAGCAGGTCCGGCGTACCGCGCAGGAAATTCAGCAGCAGCCGCACCGGCGCGCGCAGCCAGCGCGGGCCGCGGTTGCTGGCCGGTAGTGCCAGCAGCGCACCGCCAATGAAGGCCAGCGCGGTACCCAGTGCTGATTGCGCCAGCGTTTCCAGCATGCCGCCGGCGACCTGCAGCAGAAAAGCCGGGGCGAGATTGGGTTGCAGCAGCTCGCTGCCAAAGCGCAGCACGCCGCCGATATCGAACGGACTGTCCTGCCACTGTGGCAATAGCCACAGCAGCGCTGCGGCCAACAGCGCCATAACGCCGCTGGCGAACAGCGCGCCGCCACGGCGGCTTTCCACCGCCAGCCGCGCCAGGCGGCTGATGGTTTCGGTCAGCGCCACCAGCATCACGAAAACCAGCAGCAGCGCGCCGACTTCACCGCCGTTGAGCATGCGGATGGCGGTATCCAGCAGCAGGCCCAGGCCGCCGGCACCGACAAAGCCCATTACCGCCGAGGCGCGGATCGCGCATTCCCAGCGATACACGCTGTAGCTGATCAGCTCGTGCATGGCCTGCGGCAGCAGCGCCCAGCCAAACACCGCCAGGCGGCTGGCGCCACTGGCGGCCAGCGCGGCGGCGGGCTCACGCGGCTGCGCTTCCAGAATCTCGGCATACACCTTGCCCAGCATGCCGCCATAGGCCAGGCCCAGCGCCAGCACGCCTGGCAGGCTGCCCAGGCCAGCGGCGCGCACCAAGAGCAGCGCCCATACCAGGTCGGGCACACCGCGCAGCACCACCATCAAGCCGCGCAAGCTGCCTTGAAATAAACGCCACGGGCGGGAGGGGGCATCACCGCACAGTGCGTCCCGATCCAGCGCGCGGCTGGTGAGCAGTGCTACCGGCAGGCCGATCAGCATGGCGATCAGGCTGCCCAGGCTGGCAATGGCCAGGGTGGTGACGGTTTCGCGCAGCAGGCTGGCGACAAAGGCCGGCTCGTGGCTGGGCGGGAAGAACTGGCCGACAAAACTGCCCAGCGTGGCGAGCGTGGCGGCATCCAGCAGCAGACGAGGGTCGAAGCCGGTATAGGCCATGGTGACCAGCAGCAGAAGCGGGGCGGCCAGCAGCCAGCCCAGGCGTGCGGCCAGCGCCGGATCGCGGCTGGTAATCAAGATGGTGCCGGATTTCAACATGGTGCCGGTTTCAACATGGTGCGACGCGGGGCAGGTTGGCCGCAGGGCTGTCATCCGGCGGCTGCGGGGTGTCGCCGGCATATAGCGCGGCCAGCAGTTCCGGGGTGACTTGCTCGCGTGGCAGGTCGAACATCAGCTTGCCGTTGCGCAGGCCGATCAGACGCGGGAAGTGCGCCAGCGCCAGCTCCACCGAGTGCAAGCTTGCCAGCAGGGTGCAGCGGCGTGCTGCCGCGTCGCGACACAGCAGTGCCACCGTGTCGTCGGCCAGGCGCGGGTCCAGCGCCGATACCGGCTCGTCGGCCAGCAGCAGCTCGGGCGCCTGGTACAGCACGCGGGCGATGCCGACGCGCTGGCGCTGGCCGCCGGACAGGCGGTCGCAGCGCTGCCACAGCTTGTCGGCCAGCTGTACCTGCTCCAGTGCGCTGCGGATGGTGGCGACATCTTGTGGCCACAACAGGCGGCGCAGTGCGGCCAACGTAGACAACTGGCCCAGGCGGCCGGCGCCCACGGCAGTCACCACGCGTTGCAGCGCCGGCAGCGGCGCGTGCTGGTACACGCTGCCGATGCGGCTGCGCAGGCGGCGCAGCGCGGCGGCATCCAGCTGCCACGGCTCGGCTCCCAGCAGCTGCACGCTGCCGCTGTCGGCACGGTAGCGGGTGGCGGCCAGCAGCAGCAGGCTGGATTTGCCGGCGCCGGACGGGCCGATCAGCGCGGCCTGCTCACCCTGCGCCAGGCGCAGGGTGATGCCGTCGAGAATGCGCTGGCCACGCAGCGACAGCGTCGCTTCGCTCAGCGCCAGGCTCATTGCAGCAGGCCGGCAGCCTTGGCGGCAGCTTCGATGCCTTCGTAGTTTTCCGCCTTGGTGGCGATGAACTTGCTGGCGCGTTGCAGCTCCAGGATGGCCTTGTATTCCGGCTTGCTGTCGTCCAGCTTCAGGAAGGCGGCCTGGATTTTCTGCTGCAGCTTTTTATCCATGCTGCCGCGCACGGTCCAGTTGTAGTCGTAGAAGGTCGGGGTGGTGCCCAGCAGGCGCACCTTGCTCTGGTCTACCTTGCCGGCTTCCACCAGCTTGTCCCACACCGAGGCGTTCAGCACGCCGCCTTCCACCTTGCCGGAGGCAACCCAGGCCACGGTGGCGTCATGCGCGCCGGAGTAACCCACGGTCTTGAAGTAGCTTTCCGGCTGCATGCCCTGCTTTTGCAGGAAGTAGCGCGGCATCAGGTGGCCGGAGGTGGAGGAGGCGGAGCCGAAGGCGAAGCGCTTGCCCTTGAGGTCCTGCAGGGTCTTGATGCCGGCTTCCACGCTGCCGATGTACTTGGCGGTAAAGCGGGCATCTTCGGCACGCTGTACCAGCGGTACCACTTTGCCGCGCTGGCTTGCCTGCACGAAGGTGAAGCCGCCCAGCCAGGCCATGTCGATCTGGTCGGCGGTCAGCGCGGTTACCACGCCGGCGTAGTCGGTTACCGGCACGAACTGCACTTTCATGCCCAGTTCTTTTTCCAGGTAGCTGCCCAGCGGGGCGAACTTGCGCTGCAGTTCGGTGGGGGCTTCGTCCGGAATGGCGGAAACCTTCAGCACGGCATCGGCGGCGCCGGCAATGGCGGAGACGGCCAGCAGCAGGCTGGCCAGGGTGATCTTGGCGTTCATGTTCAGGCTTTCGGCTAGGCGGACGATAGGCCGCGTGCGTTCAACGGGCGCTTGCGGCCAACCCTGGCGCGGCGCCCAAACAAAAATGCAGCCGCTTGACTGCATTTGTGGTTTTGGTGGCGGACGATAAGCCGCCGGCGCGCATTCTAGCCTAAAAGTGCCGTGTTTTCAGCAGCGCTCAATCCACGCGGATGTAAGCCCAGCCGCGCGCTTTCAGGCAACTGCCGTACAGGTCGCCACGCGCCTTGGCATTGGCGTCGTAACTTTCGGTTTGCGGCCAGGTCCAGAAACCGCTGTCCAGCCAGCAGTCGCTGCGGCTGCTGGCACCTGGCGGGCAGCGCCAGCGCGGGCCGATATAGCGCGGTGGGAGGGTGTGTTCACGGATGTCGGGCGGGAACGCCTTTACCGCCTCCTGCTGGCACTGGTAGCTGTCGCTATCGAAGCTGCGGCTGGCTTCCGGGTGGCGCCACTGGTAGCTTGCGCAGCCGGCCAGCAGCAGGCAGGCGAGCAGGGGGGCAAGGCGGGTGGTCATGACATTACCTCATAGGCTGCGGCGATCGTGCTTGCCGAACCAGACAAACAATGCCGCGCCAATGATGATCATCGGCAGGCTCAGCCACTGGCCCATGCTGATCACGTCCGACTGGCCGAAGATACCGGCATCCGGGGTGCGGAAGTACTCCGCAATGAAGCGGAAGAAACCATAGCCGGCCAGGAACAGCGCCGACACCTGGCCCACCGGGCGGCGCTTGCTGGAGAACAGCCACAGGATCGCGAACAGCGTCAGCCCTTCCAGCAGCATCTGGTACAGCTGCGACGGGTGGCGCGGCAGCAGGTCCACCTGCGGGAACACCATCGCCCACGGCAGGTCGGCCGGCGCCGGCCGGCCCCATAGTTCGCCGTTGATGAAGTTGCCCAGCCGGCCAGCGGCCAAGCCGGTCGGTACCAGCGGCGCGACGAAGTCGCTTACCTGCCAGAAGCTCACGCCTTTCTTGCGGGCGAACAGCGCCATGGCCACCAGCACGCCGATGAAGCCGCCGTGAAAACTCATGCCACCTTTCCACACCATCAGGATCTCGGCCGGGTGCGACAGGTAGTAGCCGGGCTGGTAGAACAGCACTTCGCCCAGGCGGCCGCCGGCCACTACGCCGATTACCGCCCAGGTCAGGAAATCGTCCAGATCCTTGCTACTGAACACGCTGCCCTGCTGGCTGCGGATGCGGTAATTGCCCAGCGTGAGGAACAGCACGAAGCCGAGAAGGTACATCAGGCCGTACCAGTGCACGGCCAGCGGGCCCAGGTGGATGGCAACGGGGTCGAACTGAGGATGGATCAGCATTTGTCAGTTATGTGCGTTTGCGGTAAAAGAGGACGATAGACGCGGATTATACGGAAGGGTGCCGCGAAAGCCCCGATTTCTGAGCGAGAGTAATGCAGTCGCACAATGAAATCTGGCGTTTTTCGCGGTGCCCGTAAAGCGTCCGGCAGCGTGGCGTCGCTACCATGACCGCCTGCTGCAGAACAGAAACCTCCGCCACCCGGAAGTTCCTGCCAGCCGCTCGACAGAAGCGGCAGACGGATGCAGCAAACAGTTCAAGCAGGCTGCGGCCAGGGTTGGCCGCGGGACAAAGATTCAGAGACATTAAGGATTCACCATGCCCCAGTACCGTTCCAAGACCTCTACCGCCGGCCGCAACATGGCGGGCGCCCGCGCGCTGTGGCGCGCCACCGGCATGAAGGACGAGGATTTCCAGAAGCCCATCATCGCCATCGCCAACAGCTTCACCCAGTTCGTACCCGGCCACGTGCATCTGCACAATATGGGCCAGCTGGTTGCGCGCGAGATCGAAAAAGCCGGCGGCGTGGCCAAGGAATTCAACACCATCGCCGTGGACGACGGCATTGCCATGGGCCACGGCGGCATGCTGTACAGCCTGCCCAGCCGCGACCTGATCGCCGACAGCGTGGAATACATGGTGAACGCGCACTGTGCCGACGCGCTGGTGTGCATCTCCAACTGCGACAAGATCACCCCCGGCATGCTGATGGCTGCCATGCGCCTGAACATCCCGGTGGTGTTCGTGTCCGGCGGCCCGATGGAGGCCGGCAAGGTGCAGTGGGGCAACGACATCCGCAAGCTCGACCTGGTGGATGCCATGGTGGAAGCGGCCAACAGCGCGGTGTCCGATGCCGACGTGGACCGCGTCGAGCGTTCCGCCTGCCCGACCTGCGGCTCCTGCTCCGGCATGTTCACGGCAAACTCGATGAACTGCCTCACCGAGGCGCTGGGTCTCTCCCTGCCGGGCAACGGCAGCCTGGTGGCCACCCACGCCGACCGCAAGGAGCTGTTCCTGCGCGCCGGCCGCCTGATCGTGGAAATCACCAAGCGCCACTACGAGCAGGAAGACTACTCCATCCTGCCGCGCAGCATCGCCACCAAGCAGGCGTTCGAGAACGCCATGAGCCTGGACGTGGCCATGGGCGGCTCCACCAACACCGTGCTGCACCTGCTGGCTGCGGCCAACGAAGCTGGTGTCGACTTCAAGATGGCCGACATCGACCGCATCTCGCGCAGCGTGCCCTGCTTGTCCAAGGTGGCGCCGGCAACGCAGAAGTACCACATGGAAGACGTGCACCGCGCCGGCGGCGTGGTGGCGATCCTGGCCGAGCTGGACCGCGCCGGCCTGATCCACCGCGACGTGCCCACCGTGCACAGTCCGACGCTGGGCGCCGGTCTGGAAGCCTGGGACGTGATGCGCCACGGCGAAGACAGCGAAGCGCAGCGCTTTTACCGCGCGGCACCGGGCGGCGTGCCCACCACCATCGCTTTCAGCCAGAGCATGCGCTACCCGACGGTGGACAACGACCGCGCCGAAGGCTGCATCCGCGACAAGGCCAATGCCTACTCGCAGGACGGCGGCCTGGCCGTGCTGTACGGCAACATCGCGGAACGTGGCTGTATCGTGAAAACCGCCGGCGTGGATGACTCCATCCTCAAGTTCACCGGCCGTGCACGCATCTTCGAAAGCCAGGACGCGGCGGTAGCCAGCATCCTGGCCGATGAGGTGGTGGCCGGTGATATCGTCATCATCCGCTACGAAGGCCCGAAAGGCGGCCCGGGCATGCAGGAAATGCTGTACCCCACCAGTTACCTGAAGTCCAAGGGCCTGGGCAAGGCCTGCGCGCTGCTGACCGACGGCCGTTTCTCCGGCGGTACCTCCGGCCTGTCCATCGGCCATGTTTCGCCGGAAGCGGCCGAGGGCGGCACCATCGGCCTGGCGGAAGAGGGCGATACCGTGGAAATCGATATCCCGAACCGCCGCATCCACCTGGCGGTGAGCGACGACACCCTGGCCGCGCGCCGCGCCGCCATGGAAGCACGTGGCCGCGATGCGTGGAAGCCGCTGGGCCGCGACCGCGTGGTAAGCCCGGCGCTGCGTGCCTACGCCGCCATGACCACCAGTGCCGATACCGGCGCGGTGCGTGATGTGTCGCAAGTAGAGCGCAAGTAAGAGTTGCGGCCAACGTTGGCCGCAAGCAGAAAAACGGCAGCCAGGCGGCTGCCGTTTTTGTTTGGCTGGTGGCCTGGTAGCCCGGATAAGCCGCAGGCGCATCCGGGGACTAGGCGGCGCAGCCATGGGATGAAGGCGGCGCAGCCAGGCTTGCGCTACCTTACTGGCGCATCGCCCCGGCGTTCTCGCCAAAACAAAACCGCCGGAACAATGTCCGGCGGTTGTTTGCTGGGCTGAGCAGGCTGGCTTACTTGCCGGCTACCCAGTCGCGGGTGCTGGCCAGTGCGGCGGCCAGGTTTTCCGGCTGGGTGCCGCCGGCCTGGGCCATATCCGGGCGGCCACCGCCCTTGCCGCCAACCTGTAGGGCGACGTGGTTCACCAGCTCGCCGGCCTTGAAGCGGCCGGTCAGATCCTTGGTCACGCCGGCGATCAGCGCCACCTTGCCGTCAGCCTTGCTGCCCAGCACGATCAGTGCCGAACCCAGCTTGTCCTTCAGCTTGTCCAGCGTATCGCGCAGGGTGGCATTGTCGGCGCCTTCCAGTTCGGCAGCCAGCAGCTTCACGCCGTTCACTTCCTGTACCTGCTCGGCCAGGCTGTCACCGGCGGAGGCTGCCAGTTTGCCCTTCAGTGCCACCAGTTCCTTTTCCAGCGCCTTCAGGTCGCCCTGCAGGTTGCCGATCTTGGCCAGTACTTCGTCGCTGCTTTGCGCCTTCAGGTTGGCTACAGCTGCCTTCAGCAGGCTGTCCTGTGCCTGCACATAGGCTACCGCGCCTTCGCCGGTAACGGCTTCGATACGACGTACGCCAGCGGCCACGCCGCCTTCGGACACGATCTTGAAGAAGCCGATATCGCCAGTGCGGTTCACGTGGGTGCCGCCGCACAGTTCGGCGGAGAAGTCGCCCATGGTCAGTACGCGCACTTCGTCGCCGTATTTCTCGCCAAACAGCGCCATCGCGCCGGCGCGTACCGCGTCGTCGAAGGCCATCACGCGGGCGCTGACTTCGTAGTTGGCCGCAACCACGTGGTTTACCACGCGTTCGATTTCGGCAATTTCCTCGGCAGATACCGGTTGGCCGTGGGCGAAGTCGAAGCGGGTTCGCTCGGCATTCACCAGCGAGCCCTTCTGCGCCACGTGGCTGCCCAGCACCTTGCGCAGCGCTGCGTGCAGCAGGTGAGTGGCGGAGTGGTTGCGCGCGGTGGCCTGGCGCTTGTGCAGGTCGATGGTGGCCTGCACGGTGTCGCCCACGCTCAGGCTGCCACGGGCCAGGCGGCCGGTGTGGCCGAATACCGCGGACTTGATCTTCTGGGTGTCGGCCACGTCGAACAGTGCACCCACGCCGCCGGCGGTGGAAATCTCGCCCACGTCGCCAACCTGGCCACCGCCCTCGGCGTAGAAGGCGGTGTTGTCCAGTACCACGATGCCGTCATCGCCGGCATTCAGGGTGCTCACCGGTTCGGTGCCCTTGTACAGCGCGATTACCTTGGCATCGACGCTGCTGCTGCCATAGCCGTGGAAGGTGGTGTCGGCGCCGTCGTAGCTGACATTGCCTGCCACCTTGAAGGCGGAAGCGGCACGCGCACGGGTACGCTGCTCTTCCATGGCGCGTTCGAAGCCTTCCAGGTCCACTTCGATATTGCGCTCGCGGCAGATGTCGGCGGTGAGGTCCACCGGGAAGCCGTAGGTGTCGTACAGCTTGAATACGGTTTCGCCGTCCATGGCGGTCTTGCCGCCGGCCAGTGCGGCATCCACCAGCGCCATGCCGGTGTCCAGGGTTTCGGCGAACTTGATTTCTTCCTGGCGCAGTGCGTCCTCGATCACGGCCTGTTGCTGGCGCAGCTCGGGGTAGGCATCACCCATCTCGGCAACCAGGTCGGCCACGATCTTGTGGAAGAACAGCCCTTTCTGGCCCAGTTTGTAACCGTGGCGGATCGCACGGCGGGCAATGCGACGCAGCACGTAGCCACGGCCATCGCTGGATGGCAGGATGCCGTCGGCGATCATGAACGAGCAGGCGCGGATGTGGTCGGCGATCACTTTCAGCGACGGCACGTCCTGGCTGTACGGCACACCGGTTTCGCGCGCAGCGGCGCGTACCAGGCAGGCCAGGCCGTCGGTTTCGTAGTTGGAGTGCACGCCCTGCAGCACGGTGGACAGGCGCTCTAGGCCCATGCCGGTATCCACGGACGGTTTCGGCAGCGGGTGCAGGGTGCCGGTTTCGTCGCGGTTGAACTGCATGAATACGTTGTTCCAGATCTCCATGAAGCGGTCGCCGTCTTCATCCGGGCTGCCCGGAGGGCCGCCGGCCACGGACGGGCCGTGGTCGAAGAAGATCTCGGTACACGGGCCGCAGGGGCCGGTGTCACCCATGGTCCAGAAGTTGTCGGAGGCGTAGGCCGCACCCTTGTTGTCGCCGATGCGGATGATTTTTTCTGCAGGCAGGCCGACTACCTTGTGCCAGATATCGTATGCCTCGTCATCGCTGGCATAGACAGTTACCAGCAGTTTTTCCTTCGGCAGGTTCAGCCACTGCTCGCCGGTGAGAAACTCCCAGGCGTAGGTGATGGCATCCTGCTTGAAGTAGTCGCCGAAGCTGAAGTTGCCCAGCATTTCGAAGAAGGTGTGGTGGCGCGCGGTGTAGCCGACGTTTTCCAGGTCGTTGTGCTTGCCGCCGGCGCGCAGACATTTCTGGCTGGTGGTGGCGCGGGTGTAGTCGCGCTTTTCGAAGCCCAGGAACACGTCCTTGAACTGCACCATGCCGGCAACAGTGAACATCAGCGTCGGGTCATTGCCCGGGATCAGGCTGCTGGATGCCACCACCTGGTGGCCCTTGGAGGCGAAGAAGCCGAGAAACTTCTGGCGAATTTCTGAGGTTTTCATGATTTGACTGTTGATTCCGCTATCGTTGGCTTCGCGGGGCGTGCGCCGCGAAGATATCGGGTCGATTGTGGCAACGCTTGCCAGTGCTGGCAAGCGTTGATGCAGCGCGATTGGGGCCGCGATTGTTGCAATGCGTTATTCGTTGTCCGGAAAATCATCGCAGCCGGCGATCACCTTGCGGATGATGTCCATGCCGAAACCGCGGCTGGCGAGAAAGCGCATCTGTTTGGCGCGCTCGGCGGCATCGGCCGGCGGCTGACCGAATTTCTTGCGCCATTGTTCACGGGCGGTAGCCAGGTCATCCTGCTCGGCGAGTGCTTCGCGGATGGTGTCGCGGTCGATGCCGCGCTCGCGCATTTCCATGGCGATACGGCGGCTGCCGTACTTGCGGCTGCGGCTGGCGGCAAACTGCTCGGCAAAGCGGCTGTCCGACTGCCAGTGGCGTGCGGCCAACTCGTCGAGCAGGGCATCCAGTTCTTCTGCCGATGCGGCAAAAGGCGCGAGCCGCCGCTTCAGTTCCAGCCGCGAATACTCGCGGCGGGACAGAAGATCGACGGCTCGCGCCCTGAGGCTCTTGCCGGTGCCGGTCATCAGGCGTCGAAGGTGTCGTCGAGCAGCTCTTCCTCGTCCGCCTGGCCTTCGGTGATCTGCACGTTCACGCCTACCGATTCGCGAATCTTGCGCTCGATTTCGCGGGCGATTTCCTGGTTGTCCTTCAGCCACAGGCGGGTGTTGTCCTTGCCCTGGCCGATCTTCTGGCCGTTGTAGCTGTACCAGGCACCGGATTTTTCGATGAAGCCGTGCTCCACGCCCAGCTCGACGATCTCGCCTTCGCGGCTGATGCCCTCGCCGTACAGGATGTCGAAGTTGGCCTGCTTGAACGGCGGGGAAACCTTGTTCTTCACTACCTTGACGCGGGTCTCGTTGCCGATGATCTCCTCGCCCTTCTTGATGCCGCCGATACGGCGGATATCCATGCGCACCGAGGCGTAGAACTTCAGCGCGTTACCGCCGGTGGTGGTTTCCGGGCTGCCGAACATCACGCCGATCTTCATGCGGATCTGGTTGATGAAGATCACCAGGGTGTTGGTGCGCTTGATGTTGCCGGTGAGTTTGCGCAGTGCCTGGCTCATCAAACGGGCGTGCAGGCCGACGTGGTTGTCGCCCATTTCGCCTTCGATTTCCGCCTTCGGCACCAGTGCGGCCACCGAGTCGACCACGATGATGTCCACACCGCCGGAGCGCACCAGCATGTCGGCGATTTCCAGTGCCTGTTCACCGGTGTCCGGCTGGGAGATCAGCAGGTCTTCCACCGATACGCCCAGCTTCTGCGCGTATTGCGGATCCAGCGCGTTTTCCGCGTCGATGTAGGCGCAGGTGCCGCCCAGCTTCTGCGCTTCGGCTACCACCTGCAGACACAGTGTGGTTTTACCGGACGATTCCGGGCCGTAGATTTCAACGATACGGCCGCGCGGCAGGCCGCCGACGCCCAGCGCCAGGTCCAGGCCGAGCGAACCGGTGCTGATCACCTGCAGGTTCTCGGTGATCTGGTTGTCGCTCATGCGCATGATCGAGCCTTTGCCAAACTGCTTTTCGATCTGCGCCAGTGCTGCGGCCAGGGCCTTGCTCTTGTCTTCGGCTGCCATGCTTACTCCATTCGTTCAAAACGGCATATCGGGAAGGTTTTTTTGATTATGTACGTTTTCATGCGGCGTGCCAAATAAAAACGCAATCAACGATGTATGCGCGCCACACTGCATGGCGGCAGACAGGGAACCTGGCGGCGGATTATCGCACAAATCATCAGGGGGCCAAGTCGGGGCCGGCCGGGCGGCCAGTGTCATCCGGGGCTTTTGGGATAGGTGACTGCTGTGACAGAATGCCGATCATGCTGAACGAACGCACGCAACATCTGCTCAAGGTACTGGTCGAGCGCTATATCGCCGACGGGCAGCCGGTGGCATCCAAGACCCTGGCCGCGGTTTCCGGGCTGGAGCTGTCGTCGGCATCCATCCGCAACATGCTGGCGGAGCTGGAAGACATGGGCCTGATCGCCTCGCCGCACACCTCGGCCGGGCGCATTCCCACGCCGCGCGGCTACCGGCTGTTTGTCGACCGCCTGCTTACCGTACAGCAGTTGGCCGCACCAACGCTGGCCGAGCTGAAAAGCGGTATCCAGCCGGACAGCCCGCAGCGCGTGGTGCAGGCCGCCTCGCAGATGCTGTCGGAGCTGACGCAATTCGCCGGGGTGGTGATGACGCCGCAGCGTGCCGACGCCGCCTTCCGCCAGGTGGAATTCCTGCGTCTGTCCGAGCGCCGCGTCCTGCTGATCCTGGTGACACTGGATGGCGACGTGCAGAACCACCTGTTCCATACCGGCCGCGATTACACGCCGGGCGAGCTGGTGGAGGCGGCCAACTTCCTCAACCAGCATTACGCCGGCCAGCAGCTGGACAACGTGGCCAGCCGTGTGGAAACCGAGCTGCGCCAGCTGCAGGGCAATATTTCCGAGCTGATGGCGGCGGCGATCCAGTTCGGCCGCCAGGCGCTGCCCGGTGGCGACGATATCGTGATCCGCGGCGAGGGGCGGCTGCTGGCGGTCAGCGATTTTTCCAGCGACCTGTCGCGGCTGCGCGAGCTGTTCGATACCTTCCAGCGCAAGACCGAGCTGCTGCAGCTGTTGGAGCAGAGCCGGCGCGCAGCCGGCGTCAGCCTGTTCATCGGCGAGGAATCCGGCGTGGTGCCGCTCGACGATTGCAGCGTGGTCGCTGCGCCGTACCGGCTCAATGGCCAGGTGGTGGGCACGCTGGGCGTGGTGGGGCCGACGCGCATGGATTACGAGCGGGTGATTCCCATCGTCGACATCACCGCGCGGCTGGTATCCAGCGTCCTCAATTTCAATGAACAGCCATAAGCCGCAGCGGCTTGCGGCCAACCTGCAGGAGCAAGCAATGCTTGTATTGCGCCGACTGGCCCTGGCGGCCATGCTGGGCTGCGTTTCCGCCGCCCAGGCCGATGTGGCGCTAATGATGCGCCCGGATGTACAGCGTTTTATCGATGAACAAGTGGCGCAAGGCGGTGTGAACCGCGCCGAGATGGAAGCGGTGTTCGCCAATGTCGAGTCCAAGCCCAACATCATCGCCGTCATGGACAAGCCATCCACCGCGCGGCCGTGGTACCAGTTTCGCCCCAATTTCTATAGCGAACGCCTGATGCAGGAAGGCGTGGCGTTCTGGCAGCAGAACGAGGCGGCGCTGCAGCGCGCCAGCGAACAGTACAAGGTGGAGCCGGAAATCATCGTTGCCATCATCGGCATCGAAACCCGCTATGGCCGCGTTACCGGCAACTACCGGCTGGCGGATGCGCTGTCCACGCTGGCCTTCGATTACCCGCGCCGCGCCGAATTCTTCCGTGGCGAGCTGGCCGAATTCTTCCGCCTGGCACGTAGCGAGAACGTCAACGCGCTGAGCCTGAAGGGCAGTTACGCCGGGGCGATGGGCATGCCGCAGTTCATGCCGTCCAGCTACCGCAAGTGGGCGGTGGATTTCGATGGCGATGGCCATCGCGACATCTGGAACAACCCGGCCGACGCCATCGGCAGTGTGGGCAATTACTTCCAGCAGCACGGCTGGCTGGGGGGGGACGACGTGGTGGTGCCGGCGGCGGTAACGCCGGGGCCGGCCATCGACGAACTGGTGGCCGACAAGTTTAACCTGCACTACACCGTGGCCGAGCTGAAGGCGCGGGGCGTGCAGCCGCTGGCCACGGTGCGCGACGATGCCCTGGCGGTGCTGGTGCCGCTGGAGGTGGCGCCGGGCGAGATGCGCTACTGGCTGGGGCTGAACAACTTCTACACCATTACCCGCTACAACAAGAGCACGCTGTACGCGATGGTGACGCACGAGCTGGCGGACGAGATCCGCAATCGCTACCTGGCGGCGCGTTACACGCCGGCACAGCCTGCGGCCAACCCCGACAGCACCGCGCCTGTCGTCAACTGATGGCGTCCCGGCCTGGCTGCCGGTGTCGGTCGCTTGCTAAAAACTGCTAGAATCGCCCGCTATGACTTATCAAGTTCTCGCCCGCAAGTGGCGTCCCAAGCGCTTTGCCGACCTGGTAGGCCAGGAGCACGTGGTGCGCGCGCTGTCCAACGCGCTGCGCGAATCGCGCCTGCACCACGCCTACCTGCTCACCGGTACCCGAGGCGTGGGCAAGACCACCATCGCCCGCATCCTGGCCAAGAGCCTGAACTGCGAAACCGGCACCGGCGCCGAGCCGTGTGGCGAGTGCCAGGCCTGCCGCCAGATCGACAGCGGGCGCTATGTCGACCTGCTGGAGATCGATGCCGCCTCCAACACCGGCATCGACAATATCCGCGAGGTGCTGGAGAACGCGCAGTACGCACCGACCATGGGCCGCTTCAAGGTGTACATCATCGACGAAGTGCACATGCTGTCGAAGAGCGCCTTCAACGCCATGCTCAAGACGCTGGAAGAGCCGCCGGCGCACGTCAAGTTCATCCTCGCCACTACCGATCCGCAGAAAGTGCCGGTCACGGTGTTGTCGCGCTGCCTGCAGTTCAGCCTGCGCAACATGACGCCGCAGCAGGTGGCCGGCCACCTGGCCCACGTGCTGGATACCGAAGGCGTGCAGTACGAAACGCCGGCGCTGGCGCTGCTGGGCCGCGCTGCCGCCGGTTCGATGCGCGATGCGCTGTCGCTGCTGGACCAGGCCATTGCCTACGGCGTGGGCGAAGTGCGCGAAGACGGCGTGCGCGCCATGCTGGGCGCGGTGGACAAGCGCTACCTGTTTGCCTTGCTGGATGCGCTGGCCGATGGTGACGGCGCGCGGCTGATGGCCGAGGTGGAGGCGTTGGCCGCACGCGGCATCGGCTTCGACAACGCGCTGGCCGAGCTGTCCAGCCTGCTGCACCAGCTGGCGCTGGCGCAGACCGTGCCGGATGCCATTGCCAGCGACGAACCGGAGCGCGACGCGCTGTTCGAACTGGCGCAGCGTATTGGCGCCGAAGACATCCAGCTGTACTACCAGATCGCCTTGCATGGCCGTCGTGACCTGGCGCTGGCGCCGGACGAACACGCCGGCTTCTCCATGACCATGCTGCGCATGCTGGCCTTCCACCCGCTGCATGCCGGCGAAAGCGCCGCACGGCCATTGCCGAGTGCCCGCCCGCAGGGCGGTGCGCCGGCACCACAGCCCGCCGCGGCCAGCCATGTTGCCCACGGCGGCCCCTCGCCAGTGAAGGCCTTGCTGGCGCAGATGGGCGGCAAGAGTGAGCGCAGCGTACCGGCGGCCGACAAGGCGCCGGCAGCAGAACCCGAACCCGAGCCTGCGCGGCCCGCGCCGGCTGCAGCCGCTGCGGCTGCCCCGCCGGTGCAGCCGCCAGTTGCCGCGCGCGCGGCAGTAGCGACGCAGNGGAGGCGCCGCCGGAAGCACCGCTGCCGTGGGAAGAGCAGCCTGTTGCCGCAGCCGCGCCTACTCCGGCAGTAGCCGAACGCCCGTCTGCCGCCGTCGCGCCGCTAACGCCAGCGCCGCTAACGCTAGCACCAATAGCTGCCGCTCAGCCGGAGGAGGCCGAGGACGACGAGCGCGAGCCGGAGCCGGAAGAGATGCTGCCCAGCTACCTGATGGACGAGGATGCCGAACTGGCCGCCTACGCGCAGGGTGACGTGGCGGCGCCTTCCGGCTACGATACGCCCCGTTTCGATGGTGACTGGTCGGCGCTGATCAGCACGCTCAGTGCCAAGATGGGCACCGCGCGCATGCTGGCACAGAATGCGGCGCTGAAATCCTGGGATGGCCGCAGCTTCGAGCTGGCGGTACCGGAAGCGTTCCGCAACCTGACCGGCCCCGATTATCAGAGCAAGCTGAAGGCGGTATTGTCCGCCCACCTCGGCATGGAGGTGCAGCTGCGAGTCAGCGTGGAAACGCTGGACATGGAAACCCCGGCGATGCGCGATGCGCGTGCGCGGCGCGAGCAGCAGGCCGCCGCCCGGCAGTACATGGAACAAGATCCCCTGGTGCAGCAACTGGTGCGCGATATGGGCGCCATGCTGCTGACCGAAACCATACAACCCGTTCAGGAGTAGCACACGATGTTTGGCAAAGCCGGTATCGCGGGCCTGATGAAGCAGGCCCAGCAAATGCAGGAAAACATGAAGAAGGCACAGGAAGAGCTGGCCAATGTCGACGTGGAAGGCCAGGCCGGCAACGGCCTGGTGAAAGTCACCATGAGCTGCGCGCACGTGGTGCGCCGCGTTGCCATCAGCGACGCCCTGCTGGAAGACGCCAAGGAAGACAAGGACATGCTGGAAGACCTGATTGCCGCCGCGTTCAACGACGCCGCGCGCAAGGTCGACGAGACCACCCAGCAGCGCATGTCCGGTTTCACCGCCGGCATGAACCTGCCGGCCGGGATGAAGCTGCCGTTCTAAGCTCGGCAAGCCGCAGCAATGGCCGTCACAGCACGCTGTGCACGGCCATTGCTGTTTTACAGGATGTGCAATGAAGAATCCCCCCTCGCTAGACCAGCTGATCTCCGCGCTCAAGGTACTGCCCGGCGTTGGCCCCAAGTCTGCGCAACGCATGGCCTTTCACCTGTTGCAGAAGGATCGCGGCGGTGCCGACCGGCTGGCACGCGCGCTGGACAGTGCGCTGCTCAACCTGCGCCACTGCGAACGCTGCAACACCTTCAGCGAGGTGCCGCTGTGCAATGTCTGTGCGGATGAAGCGCGCAAGCAGGAGCTGCTGTGCGTGGTGGAAATGCCGGCCGATCTGCTGATGCTGGAGCAGTCGCGCAGCTACGATGGCCTGTATTTCGTGCTGATGGGGCGGCTGTCGCCGATGGATGGCGTCGGCCCGCAGGACCTGGCGCTGGACAAGCTGGTGGCGCGCGCCAGCGACGGCAAGGTGCAGGAGGTGGTGATCGCCACCAACTTCACCGCCGAAGGCGAGGTGACTGCGCACCTGATCGGCGAGATGCTGAAGGCGCAGGGCCTGCGCGTGACGCGCATCGCGCGCGGCATGCCGGTGGGTGGAGAGCTGGAGCATGTCGACCCGGGTACGCTGGCGCAGGCAATGTACGAGCGCCGCAGCCTGGCGTGATGCGGCCAAGGTTGGCCGCATGCTGCGAACCCCCAAAAAAAAGGCTATGTCCCAATTACGAGTTGGTAGCCTCTCCCGAGAGCCTCCTGCAAACAATGCACCGGCTGAATCTGTCGACGGTAACGCTCCAGCATGCGCCGC
>NZ_JBHRYH010000013.1:0-80707 GCF_042648905.1 Vogesella amnigena
CAAGACAGATGTACTCGATGCCCGCGGCATTGCCCGCTACACGCACAATGAGACGGACAAGTGCCACGCCTACGTCCCGCTCACAGCGCAGCAGCAAACGATCACTACGCTGATCCAGCGCCGTCATCAAGTCGTGAAGAGCCGTACCAGCTTACGCATGAGCTTTGCAGAGACTTCGCAGTGCGCCCAGGCGCTCTGTAAACTGATGCGCGCCTTTGATGCCTTGATTGCCGATATCGACAGCCAATTGCAGGCGCTGCTNAGTGGGGCTGGATCCCAGGCCGCGCGAGTCCGGTCAATACACCGGCACCCGCCACCTCTCCAAGCGGGGGAATCCTGAAGAGCGGCGGTTGCTGTATCTGGCGGCCGTCAGTGCGTGTCGCCACCCCATCTGGAAAGCCATCCAGACCGCGCTGTTGAAGAAGGGACTACCATCTACCGCCGTCTATTGCATCATCGCCCGCAAGATCCTGCGCATCGCATTTGCTGTCTGGAATTCGGGCGTCCCTTACGACCCCAAGCTTGTCGGCAAGGCTTGTGCTCCAACATAGAATCTACAGACTAATTTCATTCCTTGCCAGCGAGGCTGCAAACAACAAGGGTTGGCCGCATGCGGCCAACCCTTGTGTGCCAAGCGCAGTGGCGACGGTGATTACAGCTCGGTACGCAGCCGCCACAGCTCCGGGAACAGCACCACGTCCAGCATCCTGCGCAGATAGCTCACGCCCTCGGTGCCGCCGGTGCCGCGCTTGAAGCCGATCACCCGCTCTACCGTGGTCAGGTGGCGGAAGCGCCACTGGCGGAAGGCGTCTTCCAGGTCGACAAACTTCTCGCCCAGCTGGTACAGCTCCCAGTATTGCTCCGGCTGGCGGTACACCTGCAGCCAGGCAGCCTCTACCGAGGCGTTGTAGCTGGTGGGCTGGGTGCAGTCGCGCTGCAGCCAGTCTGCATCGATATGCAGACCCTGGCGCACCATCAGTTGAATGGCCTCGTCGTACAGCGACGGGGTTTCCAGTGCCTCCTGCACCACGGCCAGGTGTTCCGGACGGTGGGCATGCGGGCTGAGCATCGCCGCATTCTTGTTGCCGAGGATGAACTCGATCTCGCGGTACTGATAGGACTGGAAGCCGGACGACTGGCCGAGGTAGGGGCGCATGGCGGTGTATTCCGGTGGCGTCATGGTGGAGAGCACATTCCACGCCTGCACCAGCTGCTCCATGATGCGCGACACGCGTGCCAGCATCTTGAATGCCGGCGCCAGCTGATCCTGCTTCACCTGCTCGCGGGCGGCGCGCAGTTCATGCAGCATCAGCTTCATCCACAGCTCGGAGGTCTGGTGCTGCACGATGAACAGCATTTCGTTGTGATCCGGCGACAGCGGGTGCTGGGCTGTCAGGATCTGATCCAGCCCCAGGTAGTCGCCGTAACTCATCAGTTTCGAGAAATCCATCTGCGCTTCGTGCCAGCGTGCGTCGTTGTTGCTGCTCGGCTCGGCCGGCTGGCCGGACATTGGGCATTGCATGGTGAAAACTCCCTGTGAAAGTGGGGTGACCACATATAGAAAAAGTAGACCCGCCAGAAGGCGGGTGCTGGTGTATTGCAGCAGCACTCGCCACAAAAGGCGCGTTATTTCCGGTAGGGAGGGAATTTATCGGACAAGTCGCAGCGGCTGGTGTGGCAGCTGCGACGCTGTATCAGCCTGCAGCGGGCGCTTGCGGGTGACCCAGTGCCAGCAGTGCCGCCACGCCGTTCGGCTCCTGCTGCTGCAGCGGCACCACGGCCAGCCGCTGGCTGTGCTGCTGTTGCACCTGTGCAATCAGCGGCAGCTCGCTGGCGGCACGCTGGCGCAGCAGCGCTGCACGAGGTTGCGCCTGGCCCAGGCAGTTGTTGATGATCCAGCCCCATGGCTCGATGCCGGCACGGCGCAGATCGGCCTGCAGGCCGGCAGCCTCCAGTACCGGCGTGGTTTCCGCCAGGGTGACGATCAGCACCCGCGTCTGTGCCGGGTCTTGCAGTTGCATCATCGGGGTGGTGAAGTGCAGGCGCTCGCCCATCTGCCGCACTACCTCGCGGTGGTAGGCGCCGGTGGCATCCAGCAGCAACAGGGTGTGGCCGGTGGGGGCGGTGTCCAGCACCACGAATTTGCGGCCAGATTCGCGGATCACCCGTGAGAAAGCCTGGAACACCGCGATTTCCTCGGTGCAGGGGGAGCGCAGGTCTTCCGCCAGCATGGCGCGGCCCTGTTCATCCAGCTGCTTGCCCTTGCTGGCCATGACCTGGGCACGGTACTGCTCGGTGGCGGCCTGCGGGTCGATGCGGCTGATGCTGAGCGTGGGCAGGCTGCCCTGCAGGCTGGCATCCAGCTGGCCGGCCGGGTCGGAGGTGGTCAGGTGCACCGCATGGCCGCGTGCGGCCAACTGCACGGCAATGGCCGCCGCCATGGTGGTTTTCCCCACGCCGCCCTTGCCCATCAGCATGATCAAGCCATGGCCGTTGGCCGCCAGTTCCTCCACCAGGCTGGAGAGTTGCGGCAGTGGTGGCAGGCTGATGTCGGCCGCAGCGGCGCTAGCGGCAAGCGGTGCCGCCGACAGCAGCTGGCGCAATGCTGCCACGCCCACCAGGTTCACCGGCAGCAGCGGCACGGTGTCCAGCGGCAGGCTGGCCAGCTCGGCCGGCATGGCTGCCAGTGCAGCCTGTTCGCGCTGCCACACCGCCTCAGCCAGCGGGTCGCCGTCGCAGGCGGTTTGCTGCAGCACGCCATTGAGCACCAGCTGTGGCTGCGTCATGCCCAATGCGGCCAGCTCCTGCCGGGTGCGGGCCACTTCGCGCAGCGTGGCCGCCTGGGCTCGGGCTACCAGCACCAGCCTGGTGCGCGCCGGGTCGGTCAGCGCCGTCACCGCGGCGTGGTAGCGGCTGCGCTGCTTGTCCAGGCCGGCCAGCGGCCCAAGACAGGAGGCATCACCCTGGCCGCTGTCCAGGAAGCCGCTCCATGCCCCCGGCAATTGCAGCAGGCGAATGGTATGGCCGGTGGGGGCGGTGTCGAACACGATGTGGTCGTAGTCGCGCAGCAGCGCGGCATCGGTCAGCAGGGCGGTGAATTCGTCGAAGGCGGCGATCTCGGTGGTGCAGGCGCCGGACAGTTGCTCTTCCATGCCACGCACTTCGGCCTCCGGCAGCACGCCGCGTGCCGGGCCGACGATGCGGTCGCGGTAGTCCTGCGCCGCGGCCTGCGGGTCGATTTCCAGCGCCGCCAGCCCTGGCACCGCGGCTATGGCGACAATATGGTTGCCTATGGTCTGGCCGAATACCTGGCCGATGTTGGATGCCGGGTCGGTGCTGACCAGCAGCACACGCAGCCCGGTGTCGGCCAGCTTTACCGCTGTGGCGCAGGCCAGCGAGGTCTTGCCGACCCCGCCCTTGCCGGTAAAGAACACATAGGGTGGCAGGGCTTGCAGAAAGTGCATGGTGGCGCTCCGGATGACAACACAGTTAATAAAACGATATTACAAAATCGCAGCAGTGGGTGCTGGCGTCAGGCTGGCTTGTGCTGCATCAAGTGCCATCCGGTGCAGTCTGCTGCGTTGCAGCTATTTTGTTCTGATTTACTGAAATAGCTAAGCGGATTTCTGCGATTTTTCTTTATTGATAACAGGGTTACAGTAACGGACATCACAGCAGGAAAGACACGTGATGCCAGTTTGCCAGCTGGGTAACTTATTCAGGAGAACTCACCATGATCGATATCCGTAGCGCCGACTCCCGTGGCAAGGCCGATTTTGGCTGGTTGCAAAGCCGGCACAGTTTTTCCTTTGCCAGCTACTACGACCCGGCGCACATGGGCTTTTCCGATCTACGCGTCATCAACGACGACCGTGTGCTGCCGCGCGCCGGTTTCGATACCCACGGCCATCGCGACATGGAAATCATCAGCTACGTGCTGGCCGGGGCGATCCGCCACCGCGACTCCACCGGTACCGAGGAAGTGCTGCGTGCCGGCGAGTTCCAGCTGATGAGCGCCGGCCGCGGCATATTGCACAGCGAGTACAACGCCAGCGACAGCGAGGAGCTGCGCTTTCTGCAGATATGGATCGAGCCGAACCAGCGCGGTGGCACGCCTGGCTACCAGCAGAAGGACTTCGGCATGGCGCCGGGGCTGACGCTGGTGGCATCGCCGGATGGTGCCGACGGCAGCCTGCAGATGCGGCAGGATGCGCGGCTGTACCAGCTGATGCTGGCGCCGGGCGATACGCTGGAGTTCAGCCAGCAGCCGGGGCGCTGCAGCTATGTGCACATGGTGAAAGGACAGTTGGAGCTGGCGGATAGCCAGCTCGGCCCGGGCGATGCCGCCAAGGTGAGCGAGCTGGCGGCCTACTCGCTGCGCAATGTTGGCCGCGAGCCGCTGCAGGCGCTGCTGTTCGACCTGGCGTAAGCATGGCGGGAGGCGGTATCAAACTCCCGCCGGCTTGAGATGTGTCTGAAACTTGTGTAGATGTGATTTTTAAGTTTTATTGATTAGCAGGCGCCGATGCCGGCTAAAACTGAAAACAGATTTCACATGCAAAACACGCCGCCAAGCAGCAGGCCATCAATCAAATACCCGCGCCAGGTATGGTATGGCGCCATTGTCATTCTGCTGTGCGGCGCCTTGCTGAGTGTGCTGCTGTCGCTGTTGCAGGCCAGGGAAAATCAGCAGCAGCTGGAGTCCGCGCTGGATGCCCGCGCCAGCGTGCTGGCGGAGCAGGCGATCAAGCGGCTGGAAGATATCCAGCACGGGCTTGCCGGCGTGCGTGCGCTGGTGCTGACACTGGGCGAGTGGGATATTCGCCGCGAACAATTCCGCGATTACAGCCAGCTGCGCGACGCCGAACATCGTTTCCCCGGTGCGCGTGGCTTCGGTCTGATACGACGGGTGCCGGCAGGGCAGCAGGACAGTTTTGTCCGCCAGGCCCGCGCCGATGGTGCCCCGGATTTCGGTGTTCGTCATCTCGATCCGCCACAGGGCGATCGCTACATCATTCAGTACATCGAACCACTGGCAAACAACCGTTCGGCAGTAGGGCTGGATATTGCCTCGGAGCGCAAGCGGCGCGAGGCGGCGCAGCGTGCCATGTTCAGTGGTACTACCGCGCTGACCGCGCCGATTACCCTGGTACAGGCGGAAGCCATGCGGCAGCAGTCTTTCCTGATGCTGCAGCCCATTTACCGTCCCGGCCAGCCGTTGGATAGTGCCGGCGCGCGCGAGGCTGCCCTGCTGGGCTGGGCCTACGCGCCCTTGCTGATGCGTGACGTGCTCAAGGGGCTGCTGGCGGAAGATGGCAACCTTAGCCTGCGTTTCAGCGATGTCGAGGCCGGGCGGCCTGGGGAGCTGATTTTCGATACCGGTGCGCAGCACAAGGCCATGCCGGTACTGTTGCAGCGCGCCTTGCAATTGCCGGTAATGGGCCGGCAGTGGCGGATCGACTTGCAGGCGCACCCGGGCTTCGTCGCCAGCCTGCGGCAAACTTCCGCCTCCAGTGTGCTGTTGCTTGGCCTGGCCGGCAGCCTGTTGTGCAGTGTGATCTTCCTGCTGTGGCGCCAGGGCCGGGCGGGGCGGGAGCAGGTGCTGCAGGAGCAGGCGCGGCTCGCTACCGTCGTGCGCCATGCCAGCGATGCCATCATCGGCGAGGACATGACAGGCCGGGTGACATTCTGGAACGATGCCGCGCACAAGCTGTTTGGCTACAGTGCGGAGGAAGCGCTTGGGCATGCCCTGGCCGAGTTGCTGCTGCCTTCTGCTGACAATGCGGAAGAACTGGCCATGCTGCAACGCCTGGCCGGCGGCGAGTGGATTCCGCCATTCGATGCCCAGCGCCGCTGCAGCGATGGCAGCCTGCGTGACGTGTCGGTGACGCTGGCGGTGCTGCGCGATAGCAATGGTCAGGCCATCGGCGTGGCCAAGTTCATTCGCGACATCGCCGAGCGCAAGGCGCGCGAGCGACAGCTGCAGGAATTCAACGAACGGCTGGAAAGCCAGGTGCGGGAGCGTACCGCGGCGCTGGAGGCGGCGAGGCACGATCTGGAACAGGTGATCAATGCGCTGCCGTCGATGATCGGTTACTGGGACAGCAAGCTGGTCAATCGCGTGGCCAATCATGCATACAGCGATTGGTTTGGCTGCGATGCCGGCTCCTTGCCTGGTACCCGTATCCAGGACTTGCTGGGGCCGGAGCTGTTCGAGAAAAACCGACCATACATCGAGGCGGCGCTGCGTGGCGAGCCACAGATATTCGAGCGGGAAATACCCAAGCCCTGTGGCGGCTCCCGTTTTTCGCTTGCCAACTATCTTCCGGATATCGTCAATGGCGTAGTACGCGGTTTCTACGTCATCGTGCATGACATCACGCCGATCAAGCTGGCGCAGCAGGAGCAGGCGCGACTGGCGGCCCTGCTTGGCGATGTGCTGCGCGCGGCCTCGGAGCTGTCCATCATCGCTACCGATTGCGACGGGCTGATCACCATTTTCAATACCGGCGCCGAGCAGATGCTGGGCTGGACAGCGGCGGAGATGGTGGGCAAGCAGACGCCGGCGGTGATCCATGTTCCGGAAGAGGTGGCTGCCCGTGGCCGCGAGCTCAGCACGCAGGGCGGGCAACTGGTGGAGGGCTTTCGCGCCTTTGTGCTTCAGGCCGAGCTGCATGGCTCGGAAACACGGGAGTGGACCTATGTCCGGCGCGACGGCAGCCGTTTCCCGGTGGCGCTGGTGGTCACCACCATGCGCGATGCCGACGGCCGCATCAGCGGCTACCTGGGCATTGCTCAGGACATCACCCAGCGGCAGCGGGTAGAGCGCATGAAGGACGAATTCGTGTCCACCATCAGCCATGAGCTGCGCACGCCGATGAATGCGCTGATCGGCCTGGCCTACTTGCTGGAACAGACTCCGTTGAATGCCGAGCAGCAGCAATTGCTGGGCAAGCTGCAACAAGCCGGCCATGCGCTGCTGAGCATCATCAACGATGTGCTGGACTACTCCAAGATCGAGGCCGGCCGGCTGGAGGTGGAGTCGCAGCCGTTTTCCGTGGAGGAGGTGCTGCAGGGCGCACTGGATATGTTCCGTACCCAGGCGCAGCAAAAAGGCTTGGCCCTGCAGCTGCAGCTGCAAGATGGGCTGCCGCGCGGGCTGTGCGGCGATGCCCTGCGCCTGCGCCAGGTGCTGGTGAACCTGCTGAGCAATGCCATCAAGTTCACCGCCGAAGGCGGGGTGAGCGTTACGGTGACCGCCACGGATGTCGACAGCCAGGATTCCCTGTTGCAGCGGGTGGAGGTAAGCGATACCGGCATCGGCATGTCCCCGGAAGTGCAGGCCCGCCTGTTCAAGCCGTTCAGCCAGGCCGATACCTCTACCACGCGGCGTTTTGGCGGTACCGGGCTGGGCTTGTCGATTGCCCGCCGGCTGGTGGAAATGATGGGCGGGCAGATCGGGGTCGACAGCGTGCCGGGGCAGGGCAGCCGCTTCTGGTTCCAGCTGCCGCTGACCCGGGTCGAACAGTCGCCGCAGTTGTTGCCGCATATCAATGCGCCGCTGGAACTGGTGATCGTGGACGACAATCCGGCCGACCGGCTGGCCTTGCTGGCGCTGGCCAGAAGCCTGGGCTGGCAGGCTCAGGCACTGGCTTCCGGCAAGGAATTGCTGCAGCTGGCCGCCGAGCGGCAAGGGCAGTCACAGCCCCTGCCGGAAGCGCTGCTCGTCGACTGGCAGATGCCGGAGCTGGATGGCCTGCAGACGCTGGCTGAACTGGAACAACACTGGGGGCGGCAGCACCTGCCGGCGGCGCTGGTGGTGTCGATGCACGAGCGCCAGGCCATCCTGGAGCTGGATTATCGCCACCTGGCGGCCGAGATACTGACCAAGCCGGTGACCGCCGCCGAGCTGTTCAATGCGCTGCACCACGCGATGCAGCAACAGCCTGGCCAGGGGCAGCGACTGGAACGTGCCACCCAGCTGGGCAACGGCATCGTGCATTGCCTGCCGGGGGTGCGGGTGCTGCTGGTGGACGATAGCGAAATCAACCTGGACGTTGGCCGCAGGCTGCTGGAATCAGAAGGCGCCAGCGTGACACTGGCACACCATGGCAGCGAGGCACTGCAGTGGCTGCAGCAGCATGCCGGGGCAGTAGATGTGGTGCTGATGGATGTGCAGATGCCGGAAATGGATGGCCTGGAAGCCACCCGGCGTCTGCGCCAGGAGCTGGGGCTGAGCACGCTGCCGGTGCTGGCACTGACGGCGGGCGCCCACAGCGAAGAGCGTGCGCGCGCCATGGCGGTGGGCATGAATGATTTTCTCAGCAAACCGCTGGAACCGGCGGCACTATTTCTGGCGATACGTGCCGCAATCCAGCAGGAAAGCGGCCGATTGCTGCCGGTGGCGCAGCCCAGCCAGCGCCGTGAACAGCTGCAAGCGCCATGGCCGGAAATCCGCGGTATCGACCAGCAGCAGGTGGCACAACATCTGAACTACGATGCGGCACTGTTTCCACGCCTGCTGCGTCATCTGCTGCGCGAATTCAGCGCCGAGTTGCTACCGCAACAGTGGCCGCAGCCAGAGGCGCGCGACGCACTGCGGGCGCGCATGCACAAGCTGCGGGGCAGTGCCGCCACGGTAGGCGCCAGTGAGGTGCAGGAGTATGCCGCCCAGGCCGAGACGCTGCTGGCACAGCCGGCAGCACAGCCGCAGGCCGAGGCCGAGGCGGTGCAGGCAGTACGCCAGGCGCTACAGGAGCTGGAAAAAGCTGCCAGACCATTGCTGCAAGAATTGTCCGCCACGCCGCAGCCTGTGCATGAGGCGGGCATTAGCCAGCTGGATGCGGCAGAATGGGAACAATTGCAAACCCTGCTGCGGCGGCAGGACCTGGCAGCGCTGCCCTTGTTCGAGCGCATGCTGCCGGCCATGCGGCTGCAGTTTGACAGTGCCAGCGTTGGCCGCATGGAGGCCGCGCTGGAAAGACTGGATTTCGCCGGTGGCCTGCAGGCCATGCTCGCCATGGCACTGCCGACGATAGGGCGCCTCGAAAACCATGATTTCCAATTCAGATAACGCGGCGAGACAAGGCGCGAACGAAAAATGTCGACGCAGCATATGCGTTGATATCTCAGGAGATATTTTTCGTGAGCAACCCAGTATCGCGACGAAAGCGGGAGTGTTCGAGCTGCCCGATAGCTACCGATTGACCTTGCCGATGCCGACCTATGCCCGATAGCGCCAAGATGCCCACTAGTCGTCCCCGCCTGCTGCTGGTGGACGACGACACCAATGTTATCCAGCTGATGGCCAAGACCCTGGCGCCGCTGGCGCAGCTGCGCTTTGCCACCTGTGGCGAGGACGCCTTGCGGCTGGCGCACGAGGAAGTACCCGATCTGGTGCTGCTGGATGCCGAGATGCCCGGCATGAGCGGTTTCCAGGTGTGCGAGACGATGCAGCACGACCCGCTGCTGGACGAGGTGCCGGTGATTTTTGTCACCAGCCACAGCGAAGAGGCGGTGGAAGCCGCCGGCCTGGCGCTGGGAGCTGCGGACTTCATCACCAAGCCGATTCGCCCCGCCATCCTGGCGGCGCGTGTTGGCAACCACCTGCGCTTCAAGCTGGCGCGCGACCAGCTCAAGCGGCAGGCACTGATCGACGGCCTTACCGGGGTGGCCAACCGCCGGGTGTTCGACGAGCAGCTGCTCAAGGAGTGGGCGCGGGCACAGCGCGCACAACTGCCACTGGCGCTGTTGATGGTGGATATCGATCACTTCAAGCCGTTCAACGACCGTTACGGCCACCAGCAGGGCGATGTCACGCTGAAGGCGGTGGCGCAGGCCCTGCAAGGCGTGGTGAAACGCCCCAGCGATCTGGTGGCCCGCTACGGCGGCGAGGAGTTCGTGGTGGTGCTGCCGGATACCAGCCTGGACGGCGCCAGGCAGATCGCCGACAGCATGCTGCAGGCCGTGCAGCAGCTGGCAATAGCGCATGATGCTTCGGCGACCGCGCCGTGGGTGACGGTGTCGATTGGTGGTGCCTGTTTCGATGCCTGCGGCGGGCCGCAGGCAGGCGGCGTGGTCACTATCGAGATGGATGAGCAGGATGTGCTGCAGGATGGCGGCGGCAGCCTGCTGCAGGCGGCGGATGCCGCGCTATACGAAGCCAAGCATGGCGGCCGCGCCCGGGCGGTGTTCTATGCGCTGTGCCGGCCGCAACCCACTGGCGATGGCAAGGGTTGAGGACTGTGCCGCTGCGGCATCAGCTGGCTTGCTGTTTTGCCGCCTGCGCCAGGCCTTCCAGCATCAGGCCGGCAATCAGGTCGTAGGCCTGTGACCAGGCTTCGGCCAGTTCCGGCGTCAGCCGTTTGCCCAGGTGCTGCTGCAATACTTCGGTCAGCGCGGCCTTCAGGACAGCGAAATGTTCCGGCTTCACCCCGTAGCGGTAATGCTGCGCGCCCAGGCTGACGATGATGAAACGGATGCTGTCCAGGTCATGCAGGCTGGTGAGCACGGTATTCAGCGTGCGCGCCAGGTTCTGCGCCAGCCGTTCCGGCGGCAGGCTGAACATGGTGTGCAGGCTGGGATCCAGCCGGAACAGCGCGCTGTAGATGTCGTGGGTGAACTGCTCGCGGTTGTAGGACAGCTGGTCCCAGGCGCGCTGTACCAGGTCGATTTGCTGCTCGTTCATGGCGGAATGGTCACGTGAGTGGTGGTGGCTGTTGTCACTATAGGCAGCCGCTGACGTATATCGATAACAACTGGCTTGCATAAATGGCGGGGCAGACATTGCAAAATGGCATGCACGGCTGCCCCGGCAGGTTTACAGCTTGCTGTTCATGCAGCCGGCGCTCTTGCATTCGCGCACGCGGTCTTGCAGGAAGCGCACCCGCTCCAGCGTGGTTTGCGTGGCGCAATCGAGGTTGACGAAGAAACCGCGCTGGTCGCGATAGCTGCAGTTGTCGTTGCGCTGGCGCATCCACTGCAGCTGGCCACCCTTCAGGGCGCGGCGGCCATCGCCATCCAGCAGCTTGGCCAGCTGGCTGTAGTTGTCGTTGAGATCCTTGTCGGCCTGGCTGTACACCTTGTTCAGGCAGTAAAGATCGTCGAAATCGTTGCGCGGCTTGTCGCAGCTGGAGTTGGCCAGGGCGCCGGTGGCCAGGGTAAGCCCCAGGCCCAGGCTCAGGATGCGGATCAGGTGACGCATGGTGTCCTCGTTATCGGGTGAGTGGAAGCCGGCATTTTAACGCAATGTCATTTTTGTGCATGCACTGGTTTGCGGCTGGCAAGTCTGCGGTGTGGCCATGTCAAGCCGACGGTTTCATGAGAAAATCACCACCCCACGGGCAGCCCAGCGCTGCCCGCCAGGCTGCTGACAAAGTGCATTGTTCGGATGCTGCCGGACCCGCAAAGCCGGGCCGCTTCAGCCAAGTCGTTGAATCGGCAGCCTTCCTGTTTACAAAACAAAGTCCTCCCGCGTTGCGCAAGGACTTTGTCTCGGGCAGCCGGTGGCTGCCCTTGTTTTTGCCGGAACCCGCCATGCCCCAGATCGCTTCGCCCCGCGTGCTGTCGCTCATCCCGCCGATGACGCAGCTGAACACGCCGTACCCGTCCACCGCCTACATCACCGGCTTCCTGCGTTCGCGCGGCGTGGCGGCGGTGCAGGAGGACCTGGCGCTGGCGCTGGTGTTGCGGCTGTTCTCGCGTGCTGGCCTGGAGGCGATACGCCCGGCGGTGGAGGCGGTACCCAACAAGAAGCGCAGCCAGCAGCTGTGGCACTTCATCGAGCATTACGAGCAGTACCTGCTCACCGTGGACCGGGTGATCGCTTTCCTGCAGGGGCGGGACGCCACGCTGGCCTACCGCATTGCCAGCCGCGGCTACCTGCCGGAAGGCGCGCGCTTTGCCTCGCTGGACAACTACATGGACCCGGATGACCCGGAAGGCGGCGACCCGCTGGCCTGGGCCTTTGGCGCGCTGGGTAGCTACGACCGCGCCCGCCACCTGGCCACGCTGTACCTGAACGACCTGGCCGATGTGCTGCGCGAGGCGGTGGACCCGCGCTTCGAATTCGTGCGCTACGCCGAATCGCTGGCCATGGCGCAGCCCACCTTCGAGCCGCTGGCCAAGGCGCTGGCGGCGGCGCCCAACCTGGTGGACGACACCCTGGCCGAGCTGACCGTGGCCGCCATCGAGCGCCACCAGCCGGACGTGGTGCTGCTGTCGGTGCCGTTCCCCGGTTCGGTGTACGCAGCGTTCCGCATCGCGCAGACCATCAAGCAACGTTGGCCGCAGATCCGCACCGTGCTGGGCGGCGGCTTCGTCAACACCGAGCTGCGCGAGCTGAAAGAGCCGCGAGTGTTCGACTACTTCGATTTCATCACCCTGGACGACGGCGAGAAGCCGATCCTGGCGCTGCTGGAGCATTTCGCCGGCGACCGTGGCGCCTCGCGGCTGGTGCGTACCTACCTGCGGGAAGACGACGCGGTACGTTACGTGAACATGATGGAGGCCGACATCCCGTTCAGCGAAGTGGGTACCCCTACCTGGGACGGCCTGCCCATCGATCGCTACCTGTCGCTGCTGGACATGCTCAACCCCATGCACCGGCTGTGGAGCGACGGGCGCTGGAACAAGCTGACGGTGGCGCACGGCTGCTACTGGAAAAAGTGCAGCTTCTGCGACGTGACGCTGGACTACATCTCGCGCTACGAGACCGCGTCGGCCGAGGTGCTGGTGGACCGCATCGAGGCCATCATCGCCGAGACCGGGCAGACCGGTTTCCACTTCGTGGACGAGGCGGCCCCGCCCAAGATGTTGCGCGCGCTGGCCGAGGAGCTGCTGCGCCGCAAGGTGAGCATCTCCTGGTGGGGCAATATCCGCTTCGAAAAATCCTTCAGCCCCGAGCTGTGCCAGCTGCTGGCCGACTCCGGCTGCATCGCCATTTCCGGCGGGCTGGAAGTGGCGTCGGACCGGCTGCTCAAGCTGATGAAGAAGGGCGTGTCAGTGGAGCAGGTGGCGCGGGTGACGCAGGGCTTTACCGAGGCCGGCATTCTGGTGCACGCCTACCTGATGTACGGCTTCCCCACCCAGACAGTGCAGGACACCGTGGACGCGCTGGAATACGTGCGCCAGCTGTTCGACAACGGCTGCATCCAGAGCGGCTTCTTCCACCGCTTTGCCTGCACCGTGCATTCGCCGGTGGGGCAGAACCCGGACGAATACGGCGTCAAGCTGATTCCGCAGCCGCAGATTACCTTCGCCCGCAACGACGTGGGCTTCATCGACCCCACCGGTACCGACCATGAGGCGATGGGCCGCGCGCTGAACAAGGCGTTGTACAACTTCATGCACGGCATCGGCCTGGAGATGAACGTGCAGCAGTGGTTCGACGTGCGGGTACCCAAGCCGCGCGTGCCGCGCCACTTCATTGCCCGCGCCCTGCAGCAGCGCGACTGACTCACCACAGCAAACAGCACGATGCGGCCAACCCTGGGGGATTCAGGGTTGGCCGCATGGCGTTTGCGCGCCCGGTGGGCGGCTGACTTTGTCCCGGCGCTTGCCGACCTCTTGTTTTGGCATGCTGCGCGGCGGCGGCCAGCCTGGTGGGCGGCGGCGTTGGCGCCAGGCAGCGCGGCGGCGGGGTGGCCGGCGCTGGGCAGCTGGCGGGTGGCCGGCTGTCTGCCTGCATGCAAGGTGGGAAAAGTGTATGCCCGCCGGTGGTAAACAGGCTTTCAAACTGGCTGCCAGTTGCCAGGCTTGCGGCTAGAATGTTTCCTGTATTACCTATTCTGGTGATGAATGTTTCCGAGGTGGAAAATGCAGGAAAGCGAATTCACATTGAGCGCGCAGGACAGAAACATCCTGCGCGAGCTGCAGCGCAATGCGCGGCTGTCCAACGCCGAGCTGGCGGAGCGGGTTGGCATGTCGCCATCGGCTTGCTGGAAGCACACCCGGCAGCTGGAAAAGGAAGGCTATATCCAGGGCTACGTGGCGCTGATCGACCAGAAAAAAATGGGGCTGCGCGACACGGTGATGATCGAGGTGACGCTGAACGCGCACGAGGAAGACACCCTGGCGCGCTTTGGCGAGGAGCTGGCGGCGCTGCCGGAAGTGCTGGAAGCGCATCTGCTATCCGGTGAGTACGACTACATGATCAAGGTAGCGGTGGATGGCACCGCCGGCTACGAGCGCTTTCTGCGCGAGAAGCTGTACAAGATCCAGGGCATTCGCCACTCGCGCTCGCACTTCACCCTGCGCTGCATGAAGTCGGTGCCGTCGGTGCAGGTGTAGGCGCCACTGCCAGTGCCGCGCGCGGATATTACCGTGGGGTTACTCACTCGCCACGCCAGCAGCAGGCGCAGTTCTTGCCGCTATCCTTGGCCTGGTACAGGGCCTTGTCGGCCTGGCGGTAGGCATCGGCGGCGGTGGTGTGGCTGCCATGTTGCAGCAGCACGCCGCCCAGCGAGATGGTCAGCAGGCCGAGCTGGCTGCCCGGGTGCTCGATGCGCTGCTCGCGCACGGCGCTGCCGATATGTTCCATGAAGGCCTGCAGCCGCTCTGCATCCGGCAGGCTGGCCAGCACGGCGAACTCCTCGCCGCCCAGCCGGTAGACACGGTCGTCGGCACGCTGCGCCACCTGCTGTACCGCCTGGGCAATGTCCTGCAGTGCCTTGTCGCCAGCCGGGTGGCCCTGGGTATCGTTGTAATGCTTGAAGTCGTCCACATCGAACAGGATCAGTGCCAGGCTGCTGCCCTCGCGCTTGAGCAGGCTCAGCGCGGCCAGTAGCTGCTCGTCGAAGGCGCGGCGGTTCCACACCCCGGTCAGCCAGTCGTGGGTGGATAGTGCCTCTACCCGCGACTGGCTGCGCAGCAGGCCCAGCACCAGCAGCAGGCTGGCGGTGAGGAAAAACGCCAGCAGCGCCAGCGGCAGCGCCTGGCGCAGCGCGGCCTGCTGCAAGGCCGCGGCATCGCTGTCCAGCACCAGGAACCAGTGGTTGGCCTGCAGCGGAAACACCGCCTGCAGGCGTTGGCCGCGCGCTTGCAGCGTGTACTGCGGCCAGTTTTGCGGTATCAGCGCCGGTGGCGGGCCGCCGCTGCTGGCCAGCCTCTGGCCGTCGGCCTGCAGCAGGTGCAGCGCGGTATGCGGGATCGGGCTGCGCTCCAGCAGCCAGACCAGGCGGCTGGTGGCAATGTCCACGCTGATGGCGCCGCGAAAGCGCCCGCGATCCTGCACCGGCACCGACATGGTGACCATCCAGCCCTTGCCGGCCTGATCCTGGTACACCGGTGTCCAGATCAGCTCGCCGCTCGGGTTGTAAGCCGGGTGGGCCTGCAGGTAGAACGGCATGCTGAAGGTCTGCTGGCTGACAAAGAAATCGCTGCTTTCCACCCGCGGGTACAGGTAGAGAAAGCGTTGTGCCGAGGTGTAGTACACCCAGGGGGTGTCCGGGTCGCGCTCGATCAGGCTGCGGAACAGCGGGGTCAGCGCCAGCGCCATCTGGATTTCGCGCATGGTTTGCGAGTCGTCCGCAGGCAGCGGCCCCAGTCCGGTGACATTGCCCAGTTGCTCGAAGTTGAAACCGGGCGGCAGCCGCAGGGAGTAGCCGGCGTAGCGGCTTTCCGGCTGCAGATAGGGGTGGGCGCTCCAGGCCAGCGGGCTGCGTTCGGCCAGATATTGCTCGGCCAGCACCTTCATGTTGTGCAGCGTGTTGCGGCGCATCTGCAGTTCATGATCAATGCTCGCCACCAGCCGGCCGGCATTGGCCTGCAGTTCGTTGCGGCCACGCTGCATGGCCTGCTGGTAGCCATTCCAGGCCAGTACCAGCGCCAGCACGATGCCCAGCACGCCACCCAGCAGGGTGAGCTGACACAGCAGGCGTGCCAGGTTGCGCGGGCGTGGCAGGTTGAGCATGGCGGGCGATCCTGTGCGGACAGTATCCGGGCAAGGGTGCCCGTGCCGCCCGCTGGCAGACAGCAAGCGGGCGGCATGGCAGCACTGAGGCTGTCTTATCGAATACTAGGCAAGGCAGGCTGGCAATGCCATTTGCCAGCTGCCCGCGGCCCTAGCTGCACCTGACCCTAGCTGCATTTGGCCTTGGCGTCGGCCGCGCTCAGGTTTTTCACCGAGGTGTAGTACAGCCGGCAGACCATGTCGCTGTCGTTCTTCCAGCTGGTGGTGCAGCTGTTCAGCACGCTCTGGGCATCGCCATCCGGTTTCTGCCCCATGGCATTCTGCCAGCAGGCCACCGTCAGATCCTGCTGCATGATGGCAATGCCATCCTGATCGGTATTGGCGTACCAGATGTAGCTGGGGTGGTTGCCGCCCAGTACCGGCACCTGCTTGTTGCTGCCGATATCCACTTTTACCAGCTGCAGCACATCCATGCTGCTGCCGGCCGGCAGGTATTGCTGCGCAAACCAGGCGCGTGCCGGCCCGCCCAGCGCCACCATCGGGCGGACGTTGCTGCTGCCGGCCTGTGGCGCGGTCCAGCTTTGCAGCAGGGCGCTGGTGTAGGGGCTGAAGTAGCTGTACACCTGGGTCAGCTCGCTGCCGGCACTGGCCGGGGCGGCAATCGGGGCGATGTCGGCAATGGTCTGGTACAGGCCGTTGTCACGGGTGTTCATGCCGTTGTAGCCCAGCACCTGCGCCCAGCGCAGGGTGGTGGCGGCGGTCAGGTAGTCCTGGCTGTCGTTGAGCACGGTATCCGGCGGGAAGTGCAGCAGCTGTACGGTGCGGTGGTTGCGCAGCGCCATGCCCAGGGTCAGGAAGAAGCGCCAGTCGCTTTTCCAGCCGCCGGCCTGCTTGATGTCCTGCGCGCCCTGGTAACCCAGCTGGCCAATGTCGAGATAACTGCTGATCTGCTGGCCGTAGTCGTCACCCGGCGCATTGCTGATGCTGGCCTTGATGTGGTCGCCATCGTTGCGCACTTTTACCGCTGGTGGCACCTTGCCACCGCTGGCACTGGCATCGCGCAGCAGGTTCTGCATCAGCCAGTGGCTGACGGTCATTTCCAGTGACGGCGCCGGTTCGGGGCAGTTCTGCTGGCAGTTGGGGTAGGAAAACAGCGCCGCCACGTCATCGCGCTTGCCCAGGTCGACTTCGATATCGGCAGCGGTGGCAAGCAGCGGCAGGCCCAGCAGCAGGGCGACGATCAGGTTGTTCTGCATGACTCCTCCTTGGGTGATGGCCGGCAGCCAGGCAGCCGCCGGTGATACTGCGGGGCACCTCGAAAAACTCCCGCTTTCGTTGCGATACGACGTGGCTCTCGCCACGTTCTTGCGATTGGCAAGCCGGGTGTTTCGAGGCGCCCTACGACGCTGGTGGCAGCTGCCGTGCCAGCGTTTGCTGCACTTCGTCCAGCGCCTGCGCCAACCTGTCCACCAGGTCCGCCGGCAGCTGGCCGTCCTTGGCGGCCAGGTCCAGGCTTTGCGCCAGCTGCTGCACCTGCGGGGCGTTGATGTAGTGCGCCACGCTTTTCAGGTTATGGGCCAGGCGCTGGATGTCGGCGATGTCCTGCCGTGCGGCGGCGCTGCGCAGCAGGCTGGCATCCTCGGCGTGGTACTTGCGGAACTTGCCCAGCACCGACAGGTACTGGCTGACGCTGAGCCCGGCCGGTGGCTGCAGCGTCGGGTCGGCCGGTAGTGGAATCGGCGTCGGGCCGCTGCCGACGTATTGCCCCACGGTGTGGTACAGCTGTGCCGGGGTGTAGGGCTTGGCCAGGTGATCGTCCATGCCGGCGGCAATCGCCTCGTCCCGCGCAGCGTCGAAAGCATGCGCGGTCACCGCGATGATGGGCAGGCGCAGCCCCTGCTCGCGGATGCGGCGCGCGGCGGCCAGGCCGTCCAGCTGCGGCATGTGGATGTCCATCAGGATGGCGTCGAACAGGTTGTGCACGGCCATGTCCACCGCCTGGATGCCGTTTTCGGCACACCATACCTGGGCGCCGGCGGCCTGCAGCAGCTCGCTGGCGATCTGCTGGTTGATCGGGTTGTCCTCTGCCAGCAGGATGCGCTTGCCCTGCAGATTGCTGGCCGCTGGCGGTGTGGCGCTGTCGTCGGCTGCGGCCAACGTTGCGGCGGACAAGGTGCTGCTGGCCAGTAGCGCGCGGCGTAGCTTGCCCGGCAGCAGTGGCGCGTCCAGCTGCGGCAGCATGGCGCGGATTTCTGCCGACAGGGTGTCACTGTCGGCCAGTAGCAGGATGCGGCAGTCGGCAGCCAGCAGGCTGCGCAGCTGCCCCAGGTAATCCTGGGGGCTGCGTTGCGCCGGCAGATCGGTAATCACCCACTGCGGGCGGTAGCCCTGCTGCAGCAGCGCCTTGCTGGTGCCGAGCCCGCTGCAGGCCTGCACGCTGGCACCCAGCTGCTGCAGCTGTTGCAGGCAGTTTTCCCGCGCCGGCTCGCTGCGCTGGATCAGCAATACCTGCAGTGGCTCCGGCAGCGGTGCCAGCTGGCTATCCGGCTCGTAGGGCAGCGACAGCGTGAAGCGGAAACAGCTGCCGTGCCCCGGCTGACTTTCCACCGTGATATTGCCGCCCATGGCCGCCACCAGCTGCTGGCAGATCGCCAGCCCCAGCCCGGTGCCGCCATAGCGCCGGCTGATGGACTCATCGGCCTGGGTGAAGGGCGCAAACAAATGCGGCAGCTTGGCCGCATCGATGCCGATGCCGCTGTCGCTTACCGAGAACTGCAGTGCGGCTTGCGTCTGGCTGACCGCCAGGCAGCTGATGCCAAGGCGGATCTCGCCGCTGTCGGTGAACTTCACCGCGTTGCCCAGCAGGTTCAGCAGCACCTGTCCCAGGCGCACGCTGTCGCCATGCAGCACCTGCGGTACATCCGGAGCGATGCTCACCAGTAACGGCAAGGACTTGGCCGCCAGTTGCGGCCGCAACAGATCGGCTTGTGCCTGCAGCAGGGCTTCCAGCTGGAATGGGCGTTGCTCCAGGGCGAGCTTGCCCATTTCGGCACGCGAAAAATCCAGGATGTCGTTGATGATCACCAGCAGCGAATCGGCAGAGGCGCGGATCTTCTGCAGATAGTCACGCTCGCGCGGCGGCACCTCCTGCTGCAGTGCCAGGCTGCTCAGGCCGATGATGGCGTTCATCGGGGTGCGGATCTCGTGGCTCATGCGTGCCAGAAAGCCGGATTTCGCCACGTTGGCCGCCTCGGCCGCCCGTGCCGCCTGCTGCAGCTGGCGTACCCAGCTGTGCACGAAGCGGTAACCCAGAAAACCCATGGCCAGAAACATGATGGCCACCACCAGGTACACCGCGGCAGAGGAGGCGGCGATCAGCTCGCTGGCATGCTGCCAGCCGGCGACGGTTCCCAGCGCCTGGCTGGCGCGGACTGCATTGCTGCTGAGCCAGAACGACAGCGCGATATACAGATACACCCCGCCCACCACCATGCCGGCGGCAGGCAAGATCCAGCGCAGGCTGGCCTGTCGTGGCTGCGGGCCGCTGAACAGCATGCGGTCGCGCCAGCGGCATAGCGGGCCGGCCAGCAGATACAGCAGCGGGCCGCAGATCAGCAGCAGCTGCAGGAAGTTGCCCAGCCACCAGCCCTGCCAGATGCCGAAGGCGTCGCTGGAGCCGATGCGGTTGGTGTAGATCCAGATAAAGGCGCCACTGGCGCTGAATACGCTGCTGAAGAAGGCAATCAGCGCAAAGAAGAACAGCGCATCCAGGCTGCGCAGATTCAGCGGTACCGGCAGCGCGCGGTAGGCAATGCTGAAGACTGCCAGCCCCAGCGGGTTGGACAGCGCGAACAACGCCGCCCAGCCCAGCGGCAGGCCGGCATACAGCGACAGGCAGAAGGTGGCGGCATAGGCCGGAATGGCGCCCCACTGCAGGCCGAACAGCAGCCCCCATAGCAGGCATAGTGTCAGCGGCGGGTAAACCGACACATAGATCGCCGCGCCGCCGAACTGCAGCTGCATGCCGGACCATTGCCAGATCACCGCCCCCAGCCCCAGGGCGATGCAGGCCAGCATGGAGAGCAGCCACAGGCCCAGCAGTTGGCCGCGCACAACTGAGCGAGCCAGCTGCAGGCGACGCAGCGATACCGGGCGATAGCCGGCCAGTTGTGCCTTGTCCTGGGGTAGGGTATCCACCGTGCGTTCTTGCCTCGTTTATCCGGGCATCTCGAAAGACTCCCGCTTTCGTCGCGATACTGCATTGCTCACGAAAAATTTCTCCTTACATATCAACCATATGCTGCGTCGACATTTTTCGTTCGCACCTTGTCTCGCCGCGTTATCTAAATTGGAAAGCCGGGTTTTTCGAGGCGCCCATCTGTTTGCCACCGGCCGCGGCAGCGGCATGATTGTCAAAAATTGTGTCATAGATGATGCCATATGGCATATGCCAGCGCTGGCAAATAAATGCCGGCAAAACAAACGCCGCACTCCAGGAGGAGTGCGGCGTGCTTGACGGCATCAGGATGGCATCATCCTGCCCTGGTCAGGGCCGGCACAGGCTTATGCCTGGGCCTTGGCCACCTGGCGCCAGGCGTGCAGCAGCGGCTCGGTGTAGCCGGACGGCTGGGCGCAGCCCTTGAACACCAGGTCGCAGGCGGCCTTGAACGCCACCGAGCTGTCGAAATTGCCGGCCATGTTGCGGTAGGCGGCATCGCCGGCGTTCTGCTGGTCCACCACCGCGGCCATGCGCTGCAGGGTTTCCATCACCTGAGCCTCGGTCACGATGCCGTGGCGTAGCCAGTTGGCAATGTGCTGGCTGGAGATGCGCAGCGTGGCACGGTCTTCCATCAGGCCGATGTTGTGGATGTCCGGCACCTTGGAGCAGCCCACGCCCTGGTCCACCCAGCGCACCACGTAACCGAGGATGCCCTGTGCGTTATTGTCCAGCTCCTGCTGGATGTCGGCGGCGGACCAGTTGGGGTTGGCCGCAACCGGGATGGTCAGCAGATCGTCCAGCAGCTCGGCGGCCGGCTGCGCTTCCAGCTGCTGCTGTACTTGCTGCACGTTTACCTGGTGGTAGTGCAGCGCGTGCAGCACGGCGGCGGTGGGCGACGGTACCCAGGCGGTGTTGGCACCGGCTTTCGGGTGGCCGATCTTCTGCTTCAGCATCTCGGCCATCAGGTCCGGCATCGCCCACATGCCCTTGCCGATCTGTGCACGGCCACGCAGGCCGCTGGCCAGGCCCACCTGCACGTTATTGCGCTCGTAGGCGGTGATCCAGCTGGAGGTCTTCATGTCGCCCTTGCGGATCATCGGACCGGCTTCCATCGCGGTGTGCATCTCGTCGCCGGTGCGGTCGAGGAAGCCGGTGTTGATGAAGGCCACGCGGCGGCGCGCGGCGGCAATGCAGGCGGCCAGGTTTACGCTGGTGCGGCGCTCTTCATCCATGATGCCCAGCTTCACGCTGTACTGCGGCAGGCCCAGCAGCTGCTCCACGCGGCCAAACAGCTCATCGGCGAAGGAAACTTCTTCCGGGCCGTGCATCTTCGGCTTCACGATGTAGATGGAGCCGGTGCGCGAGTTGCCCTTGCGCTGCTGGTCGTGCAGCGCGATCAGGGTGGTAACCACTGCATCCAGAATGCCTTCCTGGATTTCGCGGCCTTCACCGTCCAGGATCGCCGGGTTGCTCATCAGGTGACCAACGTTGCGGATGAACAGCAGGCTGCGGCCGTGCAGGGTCAGTTCGCCACCGTTGGCCGCACTGTAGCGGCGGTCGGCGTTCAGGCGGCGGGTAAAGGTCTTGCCGCCTTTTTCCACTTCTTCCACCAGCGTGCCCAGCATCAGGCCCAGCCAGTTGCGGTACACCACTACCTTGTCGTCGGCATCCACTGCGGCTACCGAGTCTTCGCAGTCCATGATGGTGCTGATGGCAGCTTCCATCACGATGTCCTTCACGCCGGCGCCGTCCTGCGCGCCAATGGCGCTGGATTTGTCGATCTGGATCTCGAAGTGCAGGCCGTTGTTCTTCAGCAGCACGCTGGTAGGCGCGGCGGCATCGCCATTGAAGCCGATGAACTGTGCCGGCTGCTTCAGGCCGCATACGCTGCCGTTCTGCAGCGCAACCTGCAGCTGGCCACCTGCCACGCGATAAGCCGCCGCGTCCTTGTGCGAGCCACCTTCCAGCGGCGCTGCCTGATCCAGGAACTCGCGGCCAAAGGCGATGACCTTGCCGCCACGCACCGGGTTGTAGCCGCCAGCCTTGCCGGCGCCGTCTGCCTCGCTGATGGCATCGGTGCCGTACAGCGCGTCGTACAGGCTGCCCCAGCGGGCGTTGGCCGCATTCAGCGCGTAGCGGGCGTTCATCACCGGCACTACCAGCTGCGGGCCGGCTTGCTCGGCCAGTTCGGTATCGATATTGCTGGTGTCGATGCGGCTGTCAGCCGGTACCGGCTGCAGGTAGCCGATGTCGGTCAGGAATTGCTTGTAAGCCGCCATGTCGGCAATCGGGCCCGGATGGGTACGGTGCCATTCGTCGATGGCAGTTTGCAGGCGGTCCCGTACTGCCAACAGCGCGCGGTTCTTCGGCCCCAGCTCATGCACGATGGCATCGAAACCTTGCCAGAAGGCATCACTGGCAATACCGGTGCCGGGCAGGGCTTCCTGCTCAATGAAATCGTGAAGGTTGGCCGCAACGGCCAGGCGGTGTTTCTGGATGCGCGCTGTCATGCTAGTTCTCTCTCGTAGACTTGTTTCTGTGGATGTCTGCCTGTGGCCGGTGGCGGATAAAACCGTGCCGACCAGCCCTGTTATGACGGCCAGTGTAGCCATGTTGCTGCGCTGCGCAAAGCGCTAAAATGCCACAACATCTTTTACTTTTGGTGCGGAAATGGACGTGTTCAAGCAGCTGGAAACCTTTGTTTCGGTGGTGAATCTGGGCAGCCTTTCCGCCGCTGCCCGGCAGGAGCAGGTAGTGCCGGCCATCATCGGCCGCCGGCTGGATGCGCTGGAGCATCGGCTGGGTGCCAAGCTGCTGGTGCGCACCACGCGCAGCATCTCGCTGACGCAGGAAGGCAGTGCCTTTTACGAGGACTGCCTGCGCATTCTGGCCGAGCTGGAAGAGGCCGAATCGGCAATTGCCAGTGGCAGCGGCCGCGCGCGCGGCCAGCTGCGGGTGTCGGCGCCGGCCGGTTTTGGCCGCCAGCACGTGGCGCCGCACGTGGCCAGCTTTCTGCGCAAGCACCCGGACCTGCGCGTGGCGCTGGATCTGTCCGACCGGCTGGTGGACCTGGCGCGCGACCGCATCGATTGCGCGATCCGCATTTCCGACCTGGCCGATTCCAGCCTGATCGCCGTGCGGCTGGCAGAAAACCGCCGCGTGGTGGTGGCGTCGCCCGCCTACCTGGCGCGGCGCGGCACGCCCAAAACACTGGACGATCTGGCGCAGCATGACTGCCTGTCGCTGGGCGAAAGCCAGAGCCGTGGCTGGACCTTCAAGGTGGGTGGCGAGCTGGTGAACCTGAAGGTGCGCGGCGCGCTGGAGTGCAACGACGGCGCGGTGCTGCACGACTGGGCGCTGCAGGGCCTGGGCCTGACCTGGCGCTCGATGTGGGAAGTGAAGGACGACATCGGCGAGGGGCGGCTGGTAACGGTGCTGGACAAATATTCCTCGCCGGATTACCCGGTGTACGCGGTGATGGCGCAGCGCCGCTACCTGCCGGGGCGGGTACGGCTGTTCATCGAACATCTGAAAGAGGTGTACGCCGCCCCCGGCTACTGGGACTAGCGGTTAATGTAACGAAATGTACATGGTGGCGGCAGGCTAAGGTGTTGTTTTTGCTGGATGTAAATTCTGGCGGCAGACGCGGTAACGTCGCGTGCTTGTCGTGGATCAAGGACAGTTACCTTCGCTGTATTGATAATGGTTCTTAATGTACTTAAGATTTCAACTACTGGTGCCGTGGCGTCTCGCCCGGCCGAACCGTTATCGCAAAGGAATCAAGCATGCGCATCCGTAACAGCACCCTGTTGGCCGCAAGTCTGCTCACCCTGCCGTTGCTGGCCTCGGCAGCGGAATACCCTATCGGCAAGCCGCAGATCAAGGCCGGTCTGGAAGTGGCAGCGGTCTACCTGCAGCCGGTGAAAATGGACCCGGACGGCATGATGCGCAAGGCGGAGGAATCCGATGTGCACCTGGAGGCTGACATTCACGCCGCCAAGGGCAACCCCAACGGTTTTGGCGAAGGCGACTGGGTGCCGTACCTGGTGATCAAGTACGAAGTGCAGAAGGTAGGCAGCAAGGACGTGATCAAGGGCGACTTCATGCCGATGGTGGCCTCCGACGGCCCGCACTACGGCGACAACGTCAAGCTGATGGGCCCGGGCAAGTACAAGCTCAAGTTCACCATCATGCCGCCGAGCATGAACCAGCATGCCCACTTTGGCCGCCATGTCGACAAGGAAACCGGCGTTGGTGCCTGGTTCAAGCCCTTCGACCTGAACTACGAGTTCACCTACGCCGGCATCGGCAAGAAGGGCGGCTACTAAGCCCTGTAGTACCAGACTCTCATCAGCGCCGCCGGCCATGCCGCGGCGCTGTGTCGCTTTACATCACGGGAAATCACCATGGGTAACACCATTCGCCTGCTGGCCTGTGCGCTGGCTCTGCTCGGCACACAGGCCATTGCCGCCGACCTGCCGGTGTTCCGGCTGGAACTTAACGACGGCAAGATCAACACCCGCCAGATCACCGCCCCTGCCGGCGTGCGCTTCAAGATCGAAATCGTCAACAAGGGCAAGACTGCCGCCGAGTTCGAAAGCCTGCAGCTGCGCAAGGAAAAGGTGCTGGCGCCGGGTGCGGACAGCTTTGTGGTGCTGGGGCCGCTGTCGCCAGGGCAGTACAAGTTCTACGACGAATTCCACATGGCGACCACGCAGGGCGTGATCGTCGTCAAGTAAGGAGCCTGGGCATGGGTCAGGTCTTGTTCATCGTCTGGCGCGAAAGCGTGGAGGCGATGCTGGTCATCGGCATCCTGCATGCCTGGTTGTCGCACAACGCGGCAGATAGCGGCGGCAAGCGCTGGCTGTGGGGCGGCGTGGTGCTGGGCGTACTGCTGGCGGCGGTGCTGGCGTTTGGCCTGTTTGCCGCTGCCGAGCTGCTGGGGCCGCACCAGGATGCCTTCCAGGCCGGCATGGTATTCGTGGCGGCGGCGCTGATCGTGCAGATGGTGCTGTGGATGCGCCAGCACGGCCGCACGCTGAAGCGCGATCTGGAAAGCGGGCTGGCGGCCAACGCCGGGCGCAACAACTGGTGGGGCGTGCTGCTGCTGGTGGCCATTGCCGTGGCGCGCGAGGGCAGCGAGGCGGTGGTGTTCCTGTACGGCATGCTGGCCAGCGCCCAGGGCAGCGAACTGGGCTGGATGGCGGCCGGCGGCGCGCTGGGCTTTGCGCTGGCGCTGCTCACCTTCTGGCTGCTGCAGTTGGGCGGTAAATACCTGTCGTGGCGGCTGTTCTTCCGCGCTACCGAAATCATGCTGCTGCTGTTGGCCGCGGCCTTGTTCAGCAGCGGTATCGACAAGCTGCAGTCCATGGAACTGCTGCCGACGCTGATCGACCCGCTGTGGGACAGCTCGGCGCTGGTGGATGACATGTCGCCGGCCGGAGGCGTGCTGGCGGCGCTTACCGGCTACCGTGCCCACCCGTCGCTCACCAGCCTGCTGGCCTATGGCGGCTACTGGTTGCTGATCGCCGCACTGTTTCGCTGGCGCCGATCGCGGAGCGGCGCATGAGCTGTAGTGCTGCGATGCGACAAGCCCCGTCTGGCCGCCTGGCGCGTGTCGGCGACTGGCTGCGCGAGCATGCCGGGCTGATTCGCGGCCTGCAATGGCTGGTGGTGCTGGTGTATGCGGTACTGCTGCTGGTGCCGGCCATGCTGCCGCTGCCGGATGAAACCGCGCATGTGTGGAACAACATCACCATCATTGCCGAGTTCGCGTTCTGGGGTATCTGGTGGCCGTTCGTACTGCTGTCCATGCTGCTGTTCGGCCGCTTGTGGTGTGGTGTGCTGTGTCCGGAGGGCGCGCTGGCCGAGTGGGCATCGCGCCATGGCAAGGGGCGGCCGATTCCGCGCTGGATGCGCTGGGGCGGCTGGCCGTTCGTGGCCTTCGTCGGCACCACCGTGTATGGCCAGATGGTCAGCGTCTACCAGTATCCCAAGGCAGCGCTGCTGGTGCTGGGCGGCTCCACCGTGGCCGCGGTGGCGGTGGGCTACTGGTACACCCGCGGCAAGCGCGCCTGGTGCCGCTACCTGTGCCCGGTGAACGGCGTATTCGCGCTGCTGGCCAAGCTGGCGCCGGTGCATTTCCGCGTTGACCAGCAAGCGTGGCAGCAGGCCGGCAACACGCGCCGTAGCATCGCCATCAAGGCGGTGGATTGCGCGCCGCTGCAGCCTATCAGCCAGATGCAGGGCGGCAGCGGCTGCCACATGTGCGGGCGCTGCAGCAGCCATCGCGACGCGGTGACACTGAGCCTGCGCTCGCCGTCGGACGAAATCGTGCGCGTGGCCGCGCGCGAGGCGGATGGCTGGCAGACGCTGCTGATCGTGTTCGGGCTGATGGGAGTGGCCATCGGCGCCTTCCACTGGAGCGCCAGCCCGTGGTTCATCACCATCAAGCAGGCGTTGGCCGAATGGCTGGTGGAGCGCGAGTGGTTCTGGCCGCTGGAGGCTGATGCCCCGTGGTGGCTGTTCACCCACTACCCGGAAAAGAACGACGTGTTCAGCTGGCTGGATGGCAGCCTGCTGCTGGCCTATATCGCTGCCACCGCGCTGCTGCTGGGCTCGGTAAGCATGCTGCTGCTGGCTGGTGCCGTGCGCCTGGCCGGGCGCTGGCAGCGACAGCGGCTGCACCATCTGGCGCAGGCGCTGATTCCGCTGGCCGGCTGCGGCGTGTTCCTCGGCCTGACTGCGGTGACGCTGAGCCTGCTGCGCGGCGAGGGCGTTTACTGGTACTGGATCAACGACCAGAGGCTGGCACTGCTAGTGGCGGCCAACCTGTGGTCGCTGTGGCTGGCGCGCGGCATCGTGCGGCAGTGGCAGCCGGCCAGCTGGCGGCAGCTGCCGGTATTGCTGGCGTTTTCCGCCGTGCTGCTGTGGGTGGACAGCGCCTGGGGCTGGCTGTTCTGGTGGTGGTAGGTGGTATTGCATGGCCATATAAGTGACTGAATTGCCGACAGTTTATTGCTGCTTTGCAAAATAATTGCAGAATTCATGCAAGAAACTGTTGACGGAGTGGGGCGGTATCGATATTATTCGCCTCCTCTTCTGGCGGGATTCCCGAGCGGTCAAAGGGAGCAGATTGTAAATCTGCCGGCTCTGCCTTCGAAGGTTCGAATCCTTCTCCCGCCACCAGAATTGAGAAAAGCCCGTGTCGCAAGACACGGGCTTTTTGCATTCGGCCAAGCCCCTGCAGCAGGCTGCAGGGGCTTGGCGTTGTCGGCACGAAGGCTGCCGGCTACAACCACCCGACCTTCTTGAAGCGCCACCACAGCAGCACATCCAGCACCAGCATGATGGCCAGGGTCAGCGGGTAGCCGTCGCTGCTTTTCAGCTCCGGCATATTGTCGAAGTTCATCCCGTAGATACCGGCGATCATGGTGGGTACCGCGAACAGCGCGGCATAGGCGGCCAGTTTCTTGCTCACGCTGGAGTCGTCCAGCGAGATCATCGCCAGGTTCACCTGGATGGCGGTGGACAGCATGTCGCGCTGCGATTCCAGGCTGCGGATGATGCGCGCCAGGTGGTCGTCCACGTCGCGGTAGTAGTTCTGCAGCCCGCCGCATACCCGTGGCACGCGGCCGCCGTGCAGGCGGCCCACCGCTTCGTGCAGCGGCACCACAGCGTGGCTGACGGTAACCAGCTTGCGTTTCAGCGCGTACAGGTCTTCGATATTGCGCCGTGCCGAGCTCTTGCGGCTGAACAGCCGTTCTTCCAGTTCGTCAAGCTCGTCTTCCAGCTGGTGCATCACCGCAAAGTAGCGGTCCACCACCGCGTCGATCAGCGCGTAGAACACGAAGCCGGCGCCGATCTGCAGCAGCTCCGGCTCGTGCTCGCAGCGGTCGCGCACGCTGACAAAGCCCTTGCGGGTGTCGTTGCGGATCGACAGCACGAAGTTCGGGCCGACGAACAGGTCTACCTCGCCCACGCGCAGCTCGCCGGACTCGGTGGGTTCCAGTGTCTGCAGCACGCAGAACAGTACCTCGCCGTATTCCTCCAGCTTGGGGCGCTGGTGGCCGTTGCGCGCGTCTTCCACCGCCAGCTCGTGCAGCTCGAACTGCGCGGCCATGGCGTCCAGCTCCGCCGGCTCCGGGTCGCGCAGCGCCACCCAGACGAAGGTGTCCGGGCGCTGCAGGTAGTCGTGGATGTCTTCCTGCTGCAGGTCGGCCAGTTTCTGGCCGTTGTGGTAGGCAACGCAGTTGATCAGCATGCTGTCTCTCCGTCTGGCGCCGTGTGCTGGTGGCGCGGCGGTGTGTTGGACACCTCGAAAAACTCCCGCTTTCGTTGCGATACGGCGTTGCTCACGAAAAATCCCTCCTGACATAGCAAACCTGTGCGGCGTCGGGATGTTTCGTTCGCGTCTTGTCTCGCTTAACAATCCGGGTTTTTCGAGGCGCCCTGTTGTTATCGGTGTGTTATCGGCGCTGGGTTGGCCGCAGGGCTGGCTTGACAGCCAGGGGTAGGCTGTCATGCTGCCGACATCACAGCATGGAGGCAAGCCGATGACCAGCCAGACCACCCAGCCAGAGCTGTTTTTACTGGATGCCGCCGGCGAAAGCCAGCCCCTGCCGGCAGGCAGTAGCGGCCTGCTGCTGCGGCAAGCGGGGCGCCCGGATCTGCAACTGCTGCCGCAAGCCGATGGCAGCCTGCTGCTGATCTGCCCGATGGATGGCCCGCAGCCGCAGCATGCGCAGCTGTTGCTGCGCCCCGGCGCCTGCAATGTGCTGGCGCTGGAGGCGGTATGGCGCCCCACGCGCGCTGATGGCGCTTGAATTCGCGCCTTGTGGCCAGCATGTAAGCCCTTTGCCTTGTTGCGGGAGTCCCGGTGAATACCCCTACGCTATTGCAGCGCCTGACGCCGCTTTCCGGCCTGCTGCCATTCATGCGGCCTTACCGTGGCCGCTTCGTGCTGGCGGCCATTGCGCTGCTGGTGGCGGCCGGCGCCACGCTGCTGCTGCCGGTGGCGTTCCGCTACCTGATCGATCACGCCTTTGCCCGCCGTGAGGCGGTGGATGGCTATTTTCTGGCCCTGTTCGCGGTGGCGGCGGTGCTGGCGCTGTTTACCGCGCTACGCTTCTACCTGGTGTCATGGCTGGGCGAGCGCGTTACCGCCGATATGCGCAGCGCGGTGTATCGCCACGTCATCAGCATGAGCCCGGAATACTTCGAAACGCTGCAGACCGGCGAGGTGCTGTCGCGGCTCACCACCGATACCACGCTGGTGCAGACGGTGGTGGGCACCAGCCTGTCCATGGGCTTGCGCAATGTGTTGCTGATGCTGGGTGGCCTGGTGATGCTGGCGGTGACCAGCCCCAGCCTTACCGGCTACATCCTGGTCACGCTGGCGGTGGTGGTGCTGCCTATCCTGATCTACGGCCGGCGGGTGCGGGCGCTGTCGCGCGCCAGCCAGGATCGCATCGCCGACTCCAGCGCGCTGGCCGGCGAAATGCTGAACGCGGTGCAGACGGTACAGGCATTTGCGCAGGAGGTGCGTGAGGTAGGCCGCTTTACCGCCTCGGTGGAAACCAGCTTTGGCACTGCGCTGGCACGCATCCGTGCCCGCAGCCAGCTTACCGCCATCGTGATCCTGCTGGTGTTCGGCGCCATCGTGTTCGTGCTGTGGCTGGGGGCGCACGCGGTGCTGGCCGGGCAGATGTCCAGCGGCCAGCTGGCGCAGTTCATCCTCTACGCGGTGGTGACCGCCGGGGCGATTGGCGCGGTGGCCGAGGTATGGGGCGATCTGCAGCGCGCCGCCGGCGCCACCGAGCGCTTGCTGGCGCTGCTGGCGCAGCGCTCGCCGGTCACGCCGCCAGTCAATCCGCAAGCGCTGCCTACCAGCGGCGAGGGCATTCGGTTGCAGCAGGTACGCTTTGCCTACCCGTCGCGCCCCGGTATGCCATCGCTGCAGGATGTCAGCCTGTGGGTGCAGCCGGGCGAGCAGGTGGCGCTGGTCGGGCCTTCCGGCGCCGGCAAGAGCACGCTGTTCCAGCTGTTGCTGCGCTTCTACGACCCGCAGGCCGGCCGCATCAGCATCAACGGCGTGGCGGTGGATCAGCTGGCCCCGGCCGAGCTGCGCCGCCATGTCGGCATTGTGTTGCAGGACACGGTGATCTTTGCCGCCAGTGCGCTGGAGAACATCCGCTACGGCCGGCCCGAAGCCAGCGACGAGGAGGTGATCGCCGCGGCGCATGCTGCTGCCGCGCATGATTTCATCGACAAGCTGCCGGATGGCTACCACAGCTTTCTTGGCGAGCGCGGCGTGCGCTTGTCCGGTGGACAGCGCCAGCGCATCGCCATTGCCCGCGCCATCCTGAAGAACCCGCCGATCCTGTTGCTGGACGAAGCCACCAGCGCGCTGGATGCAGAATCCGAGCAGCTGGTGCAGGCGGCACTGGAACGCGCGGCGGCCAACCGCACCACGCTGGTGATCGCCCACCGTCTGGCTACGGTGAAGCAGGCGGACCGCATCGTGGTGCTGGATGGTGGCCGCATCGTGGCAGAAGGCCGCCACGAGGCGCTGCTGGCCAGCTCGCCGCTGTACACCAGGTTGGCCGCACTGCAATTTGGCGCGGCTGGCGCGCATGCGGCCAACCTTGTTGCGGCAGCGCCGGGCGGCGATAATCCCGCCTCCAGTGAACAGGAGTAAGAAACAGCATGCACATCAGCGAAGCCAGAGTCGAACGACTGGTCATCCACCGCGTGGGTAACCCCAGCCGCGGCGAACCCTTGCAGCTGTCCGGCAAGGCCATCGGCGTGGACGAGGCGGTGTCGGCGCTGATTCTGGACGGTTACCTGAAGGGCATCGTGTCGGACAAGAAGAAGTTCCAGTTTGTGCACGAGACCGACCTCAACCTCAACGAGCTGTACCACTACAGCCGTCGCTTCTTCCGTGGCGAAGTGGACTTGCTGGAGGTGTCGGGGCAGATCGCCAAGCACCTGTACGGTCGCTCGCAGCATCCCAATATTGCCGCCGGCGACCTGCTGGTGATCCTGTTCTCCGGCCTGGGCGAAGCCGACGCGCCGCAGCGCGCGCTGGGCATTTTCAAGGCCGAGATCCAGGAAGACTTCCTCACCATCATCGAAAGCGGCGAGGTGTTCGACATCAGCCACGCTTCCGGCATCAACCCGCGGCTGATCGACAAGGGCGCGCTGGTGCTGGAAAGCGGCCCCACACTGTACGCGGTGGACCGCCTGGGGCACGAGGCCAAGTTCTGGCTGGATGACTTCCTGCGCGCGCTGCGCGTGCCGGACAGCAGCTCCACCAGCAAGCTGGTGGCCGAGGTAATCGAGCAGGTGGCGGAAGAGATTGCCGACCCGGCAGAACAGCTGCGCTTCCGCGACGAGGTGCTGACGCACTGCAAGAGCGAGCCGGAAGTGTCGCCGCGCGACATGGCCGACATGGCCGAGCGCTATGTACCGGCGAACGAAGTGAACCGGCTATTCGACAGCGCGGCGGAAAGCTACGGCTTTTCGCTGCAGAGCGAGGCGCCGCTGCCGGCGCAGGGCGTGGCCAAGCGGCTGGAGAAGTTCTGGAGCAAGGTGGGGGTGGGGCATGGCGTCAGCCTGCTGCTGCCGTCCGACCTCAGCCTGCAGAACGTACAGAGCGAAAAGGGCGAAAACGGCGAACTGACGCTGACCCTGCACCTGCTGCAGCGTGATGCCTGAGTGGGCGCGTTGGCAGCAAGATAAAACACCCCGCTACGGCGGGGTGTTTTGCTGTTGCTAGCCACTGTTGCGCGTGCCGTGGTGTTGCGTGGTGCGCGCTACGTTTCTGCTTTATCCGAAACGAAAAAACCCGGCCATCGGCCGGGTTTGTCACTGGCTGGAAACGGGCAGTGCTCAGCCGCGCAGGCGGCGCAGCACTTCTTCCTTGCCGATCAGCGCCAGCACCGCATCCACCGACGGGGTCTGGGTGGTGCCGCACACCAGCACGCGCAGCGGCATGCCCAGCTGGCCCATCTTGATGCCTTCCTCGGCGCAGAATGGCTTGAACAGTTCGTGGATGCTTTCGGCAGTCCAGGCTTCCAGAGCCGCCAGCTGGTCGGCAAAACGCAGCATGCGCTCGCGGCTGTCACCGGACAGGTGCTTTTCCACGTCGGCGGCCTGCGGCTCGCGCTTGGCGTAGAAGTAGTCCACTTCCTGTGCCAGTGCGTTCAGGTCCTGGATGCGCTCCTTCACCAGTGCTACCACGTCGGCCAGGGCAGGGCCGTTGCGGGTATCCACGTTGGCCGCAGTCAGGCGGTCGGCAATCAGCCCGGCCAGGCGCTGGTTGTCGGCGGCCTTGATGTGCTGCGCGTTCAGCCACATGAATTTTTCGTGGTTGAAGCGGCTGGCGGACGGGCTTACCGCCTCCAGGCTGAACCATTCCACGAACTGCTCCATGTTGAAGAATTCCTCGTCGCCGTGGCCCCAGCCCAGGCGTGCCAGGTAGTTCAGCAGCGCTTCCGGCAGAATACCCTTGGCGGCGTAGTCCACCACGCTTACCGCGTCGCGGCGCTTGGACATCTTGTTGCCGTTCTCGTTGAGAATCATCGGCAGGTGCGCGTACACCGGCAGCGGGGCATCCAGCGCCTTGAGGATGTTGATCTGGCGCGGGGTGTTGTTCACGTGGTCGTCACCGCGGATCACGTGGGTGATGTTCATGTCCCAGTCGTCCACCACCACGCAGAAGTTGTAGGTGGGGCTGCCGTCCGGGCGGGCGATGATCAGGTCGTCCAGTTCGTCGTTGCTGATCTCGATGCGGCCTTTCACCGCGTCCTCCCATACCACCGAGCCGCCGATCGGGTTCTTGAAGCGCACCACCGGCTGTACGTCGGCCGGAATCGCCGGCAGGGTCTTGCCGGCTTCCGGGCGCCACATGCGGTTGTAGCGCGGCTTCTCGCCATTGGCTTCCTGCTGCGCGCGCAGTGCGTCCAGCTCTTCCTTGCTCATGTAGCAGTGGTAGGCGTGGCCGCTGGCCAGCAGTTGCTGGATCACATCCTTGTAACGGTCGAAACGCTGGGTCTGGTAGAACGGGCCTTCGTCGTAGTCCAGGCCTACCCAGTGCATGCCGTCCAGGATCGCCTTCACCGATTCCGGGGTGGAGCGCTCCAGGTCGGTGTCTTCGATGCGCAGCACGAAGGTGCCGGCATTCTTGCGGGCGAACGCCCAGGAAAACAGCGCGGTGCGCACGCCACCGATGTGCAGGAAACCGGTGGGGCTGGGGGCAAAACGGGTGCGGATCATGGTCTACGCCTGAACTGAAGATCGGTAAAGGCGGCTATTGTACGTTGCCGGCCAAAGCGCGGGCAAACGCCTTCCCCAATGCAAGTTGGCCGCATGCCTTATGGCGATGCGGCTAGGCTGCGGCCTGCTGTCGTTGTGCAGGTGACACCGGACCCGGCAAAGCCGGGCCGCCCCTGCACGGTTGTGACATCGGCAGCCTTGCTGTTTAACAACAAGACCCTTGCACGGTGCGCAAGGGTCTTGTCGATAGCAAGTTGGCCGCATGCCTTATGGCGATGCGGCCAACTGTCTGGAATGCGGGATCAGGCGTTCAGGCCGGCCGGCAGGGTGGGGCTGGCCGGCAGATTGGCCAGCAGCAGCCACAGCGCGGTAACTGCCAGCGTCAGTGCCATGGCGGTGTTGAAGCAGCGCATGCGGCGCGGGGTATTCAGCAGGCGCTGCAGCGCTACGCCGGCGCCGGCCCACACGCTGATGCACGGCATCATGGTGGCGAACACCACCACGAAGAACAGCAGCGCCGCCTGGCTGGCCGGCATGCTCTGTGGCAGGAACACCATGCCCATGTTCAGGCTGATCATCCAGGTCTTGGGGTTCAGCCACTGGAACCAGATGCCGCCCATGAACGACATCGGCTTGCTGCTGCCGTCCTCGTCGTCCAGCACGCTGCTGCGCTGGATCTGCCACGCCAGGTACAGCAGATAGCTGCAGCCGGCCACGGTGAGCAGCGGCTTGATGCTGCCCAGCAGCCCGGCCAGCTGGCCCATGAACACGATGATGATGGCAGCCTGCAGCGCAATGCCGGTGGCGATGCCGAACAGCGACGGCACGGTGCGGCGGAAGCCGTGATTCAGGCCGGAGGCGGCCAGAATCAGGTTGTTGGGGCCGGGGGTGATGGCCATTACGGCCAGGTAGATCACCAGTGCTGCGGTATTCATGGCGCTGCATCACAAAGCTGTTTTCGATGGCTGTGATGATAGGCATTGCCGCGCTACAATAACAGATTCAGAAATATCAATTTGCAACCATAACAGTTTGCTGCTGGCAAAACTGTTATGGTCGGCAAAGCCTCAAACTGTGCAGGTGCAATATGGCGCAAGAATCCCTCTACATGCGGCTGGTAAGCGAATGGACCACCATGATGCAGCGTGGCGTGCTGCAGCCGGGGCAGAAGATGCCGTCGGTACGCAAGGCCTGCGAGCAGTACCAGGTGAGCCCGGCCACCATCCTGTCCGCCTACCGGCTGCTGGAAGAACGCGGCCTGGTGGAGGCGCGGCCGCAGTCCGGCTTCTACGTGCGGGCGCAGACGCGGCTGCCGCTGCCGCACATGCGCCGCCAGAGCGGCACTGTGGCCACTGGCGACGAGGTGCTGGACAACATCGAGCTGGTGTTGGCCGCACAGCAGCAGCCGGGCTATCTGGATTTATCGATGGCCTCGCCGCGCGGCAGCGATTTCTACCCCACCAGCCGGCTGAAGAGCATTCTCGGCAAGCTCACCCGCGAGCAGCCGGAGCTGGCCACCGACTACAGCTACCCACCGGGCTCACTGGCCTTGCGCGAACAGGTGGCGCGCCGCGCGCTGGCCTGGGGCGTGGCGCTGACGGCGGACGACATCGTCACCACCAATGGCTGTACCGAGGCGCTGCAGCTGGCGCTGCGCACGGTGTGCAAGCACGGCGACACCATCGGCCTGGAATCGCCCACCTACTTTCTGCTGCTGCCGCTGCTGAAAAGCCTGGGGCTGAAGGTGATCGAGATTCCCACCCACCCCACCACCGGGCTGTCGCTGGATGCGCTGGAGCTGCTGCTGAGCGAAGGCCGGCTCAACGCCATCGTCGCCATGCCCACGGTGCACAACCCGCTGGGCGCCACCATGCCGTTGGAGAACAAGAAACGGTTGGCCGCACTGGTGAACGAGCACAAGGTGCCGCTGATCGAGGATTGCCCGCATGCCGACCTGTTCTATGGCCAGCTGACGCCGGACGCGGTAAAGGCCTTCGACCGCGACGGCTACGTGCTGCTGTGCGGCAGCTTCAACAAGACGCTGGCACCGGGCTTTCGCACCGGCTGGATCGCGCCTGGCCGCTACCGCCGCGAGCTGACGCGGCTCAAGTTTGCCTCCTCGCTGTCGCAGCCGCGGCTGCTGGAAGAAACCCTGGCCAGCTACCTGCAGGATGGCGCCTACGACCAGCACCTGCGCTTTTTGCGCCGCCACTATCAGTCGCAGATGTCGCGGCTGCAGGACGTGGTGGCTAATTACTTTCCGCCCGGCACCCGCGCTACCTCGCCCACCGGCGGTTGCGTGCTGTGGGTGGAGCTGCCGGGCGATGTCGACTCGCTGGCGCTGTCGCGCGCCGCCTATGCGGAGAAGATGCTGCTGGTGCCGGGCGCGCTGTACTCGCCACGCGGGCGCTACCGCAACTGTCTGCGCCTGTCCTGCTGCTACCCGTGGAGCGATGCCTACCAGCGCGGCCTGCAACGGGTGGCCGAGTTGGCCGCAGGAAACTGAGCAGGAAATGCGGCCAGCATGGTCTAGACTGGTGGCATTCCCCGCCAGGAGTCAGACCATGAGCACCAACACCGTCCGCCTGCACCGCGTCATCTGCGCCGCGCCCGACAAGCTGTATAACGCCTTTCTCGACCCGGCCGCCATGGCCAAGTGGCTGCCGCCGCATGGCTTCAGCGGCCAGGTGCACAGCATGGATGCCCGCGTTGGCGGCAGCTACCGCATGTCGTTCACCCACCTGAGCAGCGGTCAGCAACACCATTTTGGCGGCGAGTACCTGGAACTGGTGCCCGGCCAGCGCATCTGCAATACCGACCGTTTCGACGACCCGAACCTGCCGGGAGAGATGCGCACTACCGTTACTTTCACCCCGGTGTCCTGCGGCACCGAGGTCAATATCGTGCAGGAGGGCATTCCCGCCGCGATACCGGTGGATGGCTGCTACGTAGGCTGGCAGCAGTCGCTGCAGCTGCTGGCCTTGCTGGTGGAGGCGCCCTAGCGGCTCGCAGCCATCAACCCCGTCGTGCCAGCAGGGCCTGCAGTTCGGCTGGCAGGCGGGCGCGCAGCCGGCTGGTAACGGCGGCCTCGTGCCGCTGCCACTGGATGCCCAGCCAGATCACCGCCAGGCCGATCAGCGTCAGCACAAACGGGAACAGCATGCTGTCGCGGAACACCTGGTAGGCCAGGTGCCCCAGGTAACCGGCGCAGCCCAGCGCGCCGCACACCGCCAGCACCCGCCGCGCCAGCACCGCGCTGACCAGGATCATCAGCAGATTGATGCACAGGTACAGAAACTTGTTCAGCTCGCTGCTGGAGTCCATCAGGCTCAGCCCGCCCCAGAACGCCAAGGTGCCGAACAGGTACAGCCAGAACGCGTAGTCGCGGCCGCTGCGGCTGCGCAGATCCACCCAGAACGCCAGCAGCAGCATGGCCAGGCCGAACCATAGCGACACCCACTCGCGCCAGTCGTAAGTGACGTATTCCGGGTCGAACAGCATCGGTGCCAGATCCATGCTCATGTACCACAGCGTTACCGCCACCGGCATCACCAGGAACGGCAGCCGCAGCCGCTGCAGCACGATGCTGGCTGCAGCCAAGGTGGCGAGCTCCATCTGCAGCCAGCGCCAGTCGATATAGCGGTGGTAATCCTGGTAATGGGTATTGGCCGGCCACAGCCCCAGCATGCTTTGCACGCCATACACCGCCAGCGGCGTCATGCACACCGCCAGCGTGGCCAGAATGCCGGCCGGTATCGCCAGCTGCTGTTGCAGTAGCCAGCGGCTGCAGGCCAGCGCGGCCACGGCGTACAGCAGCGAGATCAACAGCAGCCCGCCACCGCCAAAGCGTTCCCAGCCCAGGTTCATGAACAGCGTCATCGCGCCGATGGCGATCATGCCGCCCAGGTAATACAGGATGTGGGTCAGACGAAATTGTGGCGTGCCAGCCTGCCGGGTTTGCAGAAACGCCCACAGTGCGTCGGCCTGTTCCACGCTCAACAGCCCGCGTTCGGCGGCTTGCTGTAATTGCTGCCGGTTGATTTCCATGCCCGTCTCCAGTTGGCTGCATGGTGTACACCATATGCATTGCAGTGCCTTGCCGGCAAGGCCGCCATCGTGGCCCGCTGGCCAGCGGGTATATCCGGCGCAATAAAAAAGACAGCGCCGGCATAAACCGGCGCTGCCCCTGTGTTTCGCTATGACCTCGAAACGGTGCGCTTACTCGCCCTGCGGCTCGCTGCTGCCTGCTTCCGCCTGCCGCGCCTCGTAAGCGGCGCGCTTGTCGGCATTGGCCTGGGTGCGGGCGTGGAACTCGGCGGTGCGGGCCGCCTTTGCGGCCAACCTTTCGGCTTTTTCCGCTGCCTGTTGCTCGGCCAGTGTGGCTTCACGCTCCAGGCGGGCGGCGATGGCGATCTCGCGGGCGGCGGCACGTTGTGCTTCTTCCTCGGCTTCCATTGCTTCCAACTCTGCCTTGGTCTTGCATGGGCCGGTTTTTTCGAACCAGGCGACAGACTCCACATGTGCGGTGTGCGGGAACATGTTCACGATACCGGCGGATTTCAGCGTGTAGCCCTTGGTGTGCACCAGTACGCCGGCGTCGCGCGCCAGGGTGGACGGGTTGCAGGATACGTACACGATGCGCTGTGGCGCGGTTTCCTCGGTGATGGCCTTCACCAGCTGGATGGCGCCGTCGCGCGGCGGGTCGATCAGCATCTTGTCGAACTTGCCCAGCGCGGCGAACGATTCCTCGGTCACCTCGAACAGGTTGGCCATTTCGTAGCTCACCTTGTGCTGCAGCTGGTTGTGGGTGGCGTTTTCCACCGCGCGCTTCACCAGCGCCTCGCTGCCTTCCATGCCGTGCACGTCGGCACCGCTACGCGCAATCGGCAGGGTGAAGTTGCCGATGCCGCAGAACATGTCGGCAATGCGCTCGCCGGCCTTGGGCTCCAGTAGGCGCAGTGCGCGGCTTACCATCACGTTGTTGATTTCCGGGTTCACCTGGGTGAATTCGGTGGGGTAGTACGGCATTTCCACGCTGAAGTCGCGCAGGCGGTAGGTAAGCTTGGGCGCGTCCAGCGGGTAGATCGGGTAGCAGGTTTCCGGCCCCTTGGGCTGCAGCCAGATTTGCAGCGGGCGCTTGGGCTGCGAGTGCTGGTCGGAGAACTTCTTCAGAATGTCGAAGTCTGCATCGGTAATGGCGTCCATATTGCGGAACACCAGGATGTCCACTTCGGCGCCTACCGCCACTTCCACCTGCGGCATGCGGTTGTTGATCGACAGCTTGATGATCATCTCGCGCAGCGGCACGATCAGGTCGGAGATGTGCTTGGGCAGTACATGGCACTCGCGCATGTCGGCAATGAAGCTGGAGCGCTTCTCGTGGAAGCCCACCAGCACGCCGCCTTTTTTCTCCACCAGCCTTGCCGACAGGCGGGCGCGGTGACGGTAGCCCCAGGCAGGGCCGGCAATCGGGGGCATCACCACTTGCGGGCGTACCTTGCCCAGGCGGCTGAGGTTGTCTTCCAGTACACGCTGCTTGATGGCTACCTGGGCGCTGAATTCGACGTGCTGCATCGAGCAGCCGCCGCACACGCCAAAGTGCGGACAGGCCGGCGTGGCGCGCATGTAGCTGTCCTTGATGATGTCGACAGCAACGGCGCTCTCGTAACTGGGCTTTTTGCGGAAGCTGCTGTAGCTCACGGTCTCGTAGGGCAGGGCGCCTTCGATGAAGATGGTCTTGCCTTCGACGTGGGCAACACCCCGGCCTTCGTGGTCCAGTGATTCGATATGTGCAAGCTGCTGTTGAGTCATTGTTTTGTAAGTCAAAATGCTATGGCAAAGACGATAATTGTCGCAGAATCCACGATAAAACGCACGGCACGGGCTGCGATCTATCGCAATGCAACAAACACCGGACCATCTGGTACCATCACCATCATGCGAACCGTATCATTCATTCATCATTTTTCGCGCGCTGGCCTGTTGGCTGGCGCGCTGCTGTGTGTTGCGCAACCGGTGCTGGCCAGTGTGCCGGAGCCGGACGTGGTTGTGGCCAGCGAAGGGCAGCACCTGATCGTCAACCTGCCACAGACCCGGGTGCACCTGTACCAGGATGGCGTGCTGCTGCGCAGTTACCCGGTGGCGGTTGGCCGCGAGATCACCCGGACCCCCACCGGCAGTTACAGTATTACCGGCGTTTACCGCGACCCAACCTGGCATGTGCCCAAGTCCATTCAGGAAGAAATGGCCAGACAGGGCAAGCCGGTAAAGACCGAGGTGCCGCCGGGGCCGGATAATCCGCTGGGCAAGGTATTCATCCGTTTTGGCGAGCCGCGGCTGGGGCTGGGCTTCCACGGCACCAACCAGCCGGCCAGCGTGCCAGGGGTGCGCAGCCATGGCTGTGTGCGCCTGCGCAACGAAAATGCGCTGGCGCTGGCCGACTGGGTGACAGTGGGTGCGCAGGTGACCATAGCCTATCAGCCGCTGGTGCTGAACGAGGACGAGGCGGGCGAGCTGTGGCTGACGGCGTATCGTGACGTTTATGGCATGAAGGATCCGTCCTATCAGTACCTGGCCAATACCCTGCTGAGCTGGCAGCAGGAAAAGGGCAAGGTGCTGTACGGCGCGCGGGTGGACAAGGCGATTCGCGAGCGCAAGGGCAAGCCGGTATGCCTGTCGTGCAAGGATGCTGACAAGGCGGTCATTACCGGTGGCCTGTTGGCCAAGCGCTGGCTGAGCGTGGATCAGCTGGAGCAGCCTGCCGAGGGTGAGACCTTGCAGCCGGTGCCGGTGGGTGGTCGTTTGCAGCTGCCGCAACGGGGCAAGCTGCCGCTGCCGCGTAGCAGCTGACCCGACAGTATCTTGCCAGTGAGGTTGGTAAATGCCGTGCCCTGTTGGGGGGTGCGGCATTTTTCATGTGCAGCGACTGGTGGCAGGGGGCTGGTGGTATTGCGTTGCTGCCGGCTGTCGGTGCTGGAATGCAAAAAAGCTGCAGACATAGTCTGCAGCTTTTTATGCTGGTGCCCAGGAGAAGACTCGAACTTCCACAGTGTTGCCACCGCTAGGACCTGAACCTAGTGCGTCTACCAATTCCGCCACCTGGGCTAAAACCTGATTGTGTGTTGCTGATGTGTGGACACCAACAACAAGAAACTTGTTGGTGCCCAGGAGAAGACTCGAACTTCCACAGTGTTGCCACCGCTAGGACCTGAACCTAGTGCGTCTACCAATTCCGCCACCTGGGCACATCGCAAATTTTTATCCGGAGGGCATCAGCGTGATGCTGGTGCCCAGGAGAAGACTCGAACTTCCACAGTGTTGCCACCGCTAGGACCTGAACCTAGTGCGTCTACCAATTCCGCCACCTGGGCATTCCGGATTGTTACAGCTAGCAGAGAGTTGGTGCCCAGGAGAAGACTCGAACTTCCACAGTGTTGCCACCGCTAGGACCTGAACCTAGTGCGTCTACCAATTCCGCCACCTGGGCTCTGCTATGCTGTATCATCAATGTGTTGCGTTGCTTTTTCGCTGCAGCACATCGAAGAAGCACGCATTATAAAGAACTTTTTGAGTGTGTCAATGGCTACCAAACGAAAAAATAGTAAGAATGTGCCGTTGCGCCAGCAAGATCCATTCCTTGCGCGCGAAAAAACCAAATACGACAATCCCTTACCGAGTAGAGAATTCATTCTCGAAATCCTCGAAAAAAACGGCGTGCCGATGCATGCCGAGGAATTAGCCGCAGTTTTCCCCATTTACGATAATGAGCTCGACCTGTTCGAGCGCCGCCTGCGCGCCATGGAGCGTGCCGGTCAGGTTCTGATCAACCGCAAGGGCGATATCTGCGTGGCGCAGAAACTCGACCTGATTCCCTGCCGCATCAGCGGTCACCGCGATGGTTTCGGCTTTGCCATGCGTGAAGCTGGCGATGGCGACGATATCTTTCTGTCCGAACGCGAAATGCGCAAAGCAATGCATGGCGACCGTGTCATGGTGCGCATTGCCGGTACCGACCGCCGTGGCCGCCAGGAAGGCCGCATCGCGGAGATCATCGAACGGCGCACCACCCGCCTGATCGGCCGCATCTACAAAGAGCGCGGCGTATGGTTCGTGGTGCCGGAAGATCGCCGCATCAACCACGAAATGCTGGTGGAAGCCGGTGGCGAAGATGGCGCCAGCGATGGCCAGGTAGTGATGGTGGACATCGTCGATTACCCGGACGAGCATCGCCAGGCCATTGTGCGGGTGACCGAAGTGCTGGGCGAATATGCCGACCCGGGCATGGAAATCGAGATCGCACTGCGCAAGCATGACCTGCCGCACGTGTTCTCCGACGAGGCACTGGCGCAGGCCAAGGCTACCAGCCAGAAGGTGGGCAAGCGCGACAGCAAGGGCCGTGTCGACCTGCGCGATCTGCCGCTGGTAACTATTGATGGCGAAACCGCGCGCGACTTCGACGATGCGGTGTATGCCGAGAAAAGCGGCAAGGGCTATCGCCTGATCGTGGCCATTGCCGATGTCAGCCACTACGTGCGCCCGGGCGACGCGCTGGATATCGATGCGCGCGAGCGTAGCACCTCGGTGTACTTCCCGCGCCGGGTAATCCCGATGCTGCCGGAAGAACTGTCCAACGGCATCTGCTCGCTGAATCCGGACGTGGATCGGCTGTGCATGGTGTGCGACATGCAGATTTCCGCGCGCGGCAAGGTGAAAAAGTACCAGTTCTACCCGGCTGTGATGCGCTCGCAGTGCCGCTTTACCTATACCCAGGTGTGGCAGCTGCTGTCCGAGGGTGGCAAGCACAAGCTCAAGCCGCAGCTGGAGGTGCTGTATGCGCTGTTCCAGCAGCTGTTGGAACAGCGCCAGCAGCGTGGTGCGGTAGATTTCGATACCACCGAAACGCAGATGCTGTTCGATGACAACGGCAAGATCAGCCAGATCGTGCCGGTGGTGCGCAACAATGCCCACCGCCTGATCGAGGAGTGCATGCTGGCAGCCAACGTCTGCGCCGCCGAATTCATCCTCAAGCACGAGCACAAGGGCCTGTTCCGCGTGCACGAAGGCCCGACGCCGGAGAAACTGGAGCAGCTGCAGAACTTCCTGCGCTTGAAGGGCCTGCAGCTCAGTGGCGGCGACAAGCCAACCACCAAGGATTACGCGGCACTGGCCGATGCCGTGCGCGAGCGCCCGGATGCGTCGATGATCCAGACCATGCTGCTGCGCTCCATGCAGCAGGCGGTGTACCAGCCGGACAACCTAGGCCATTTCGGCCTGTCCTACGACGCCTACACCCATTTCACCTCGCCGATCCGTCGTTACCCTGACTTGCTGGTGCATCGCACCATCAAGGCCGTCCTGGATGACAAGAAGTACAAGCCGGGCAAGTGGGAACAACTGGGCATGCACTGCTCGATGGCCGAGCGCCGCGCCGACGACGCCAGCCGCGATGTGCAATCCTGGCTCAAGACCTACTACATGCGCGACAAGGTGGGCGAAGTGTTCCGCGGCAAGATCAGCGCGGTGGCCGGCTTCGGTATCTTCGTACTGCTGGACGAGCTGTACGTGGAAGGCATGGTGCACATTTCCGAACTGGGCCGCGATTACTTCCACTTCCACAAGGAGCAGCAGGCCATCATCGGCGAGAAGAGCGGGTTGAAATACCAGCTTGGCGACCCGGTGACCATCCGCGTGGTGCGTGCCGAACTGGATACCGCACAGGTGGAGTTCGCTCTGGTGAATCCTGAGCGTGCCGGTGACGGGGACGTTGGCCGCAAGCAGCATGGTCGCCGTACGCAGGACGAGCAGGTAGCGGGTAAGGGGGGCAAGTCCAGGTCGTCGCGACGTCGTAGCGATGAACAGGCGCACGGGCGCAAACCCAAACCGGGCCAGCACACGCCGGCGGCACCGGCTGTGGCGCCGGCGCAGCCAGAACCCCAGGCTCAGGCGCAGAGCAAGCCTGGCGCGCGTCGCAAGCCGGCTGCACGTGCGAGTCAGGAGGCTGTAGTCCAGCCGGAGCAGCAACCCAAACCGGCGGATACGCAGCCGGCCGTGGGTGCGCCCGAGCCAGTTGCCGCGGCAAAAACCAGCAGCCGCCGCCGCAAGCCGGCAGCTGCCAGAACGGCGGCAGGCGCCAGCACCGAGGCAAGTAGCGCGCAACAGCCCGAGGCAACTGCCCCGGCCAAGCCACGCAGCCGCGCGCGCCAGGCTGCGCCGGCCAAACCGGAAGCGGCTGCTGCGCCGTCTGCCCAGGCGCAGCCTGACGCTCAACCCAAGGCAAGCCGTACGCGGCAGCGCCGCAAGCCGGGTCAGACTGGCTAGCCGGTGTGCAGCATGAAAAAGGGGCCATCAAGGCCCCTTTTTCATGCTGCGGCGTTTAGCGCAATAACTGCAAGGCCAGCTGTGGTGAGGTGTTGGCTTGCGCCAGCATGGCGGTGCCTGCCTGTTGCAATACCTGCTGCCGGGTAAGGCGGCTGGTTTCCTCGGCAAAATCGGTATCCATGATGCGCGAGCGCGACGCACTGACATTCTCGCTGGCAGTCGCCAGGTTCTGGCGCACACTGTCCAGCCGGGACAGGGTGGCGCCAACCTTGGCTCGCTCCTGGGTCACGTAGTTGATGGCGCGATCGATGCTGTAGATGGCAAATTTTGGCAGTGTGCTCAGGTCAACGGTGTTGATGCCAAGTGCAGAGGCATTCAGGGCGCCTAACGATACGTCCAGCGTCTGTCCTTTTTCCGCGCCAATCTGATAGGTTTGCCGCTTGATACCTGTGCTGCCACCAATGTCGGGAAACACCAGCTTGAAGCCCTGCAGCACATCGGTGCCGGAGTTGCCGGCATCGTTGTCGTCAATCACCGATTGTTGGGTGAACGCCTGGCCATTGTCGGCATCCAGACCACCGATTGCGCCCGTGTCGGCATTGCTCAGATCCATGCCGGCGATATAGGCGGCGCCATTGCTGTTCCAGTCACTGATGAAGGCTGCTTCGTTGGCATACACGCCTCCGCTGACCGCATTCAGTGCGGTGCTGAGCGTGGAGCCGGCATTCTGGCTCAGGTAAGTCATCAGCTCCTTGATGCCATCGGCTCCGGTGGCCTTCAGCTTGTCATGCATGTAGCGCACGGCGGCGTAGGCGTTGGAATAGCTGGCGGAGGTGCTGCCCCAGGCTGCGCCCAGGTCATTGCCGCTGATCAGGTTGGCCGCACCGCCTGCGGCGGCCAGGTCGATGCTCAGTCGCTCATCCGCGCCGTGAATCAGCTCGGCGGCGCCCTCCTTGAACCAGGTGGAGAGCGCGGTGAAGTTCATGCTGCGGCCCATCACCGCATGCACCATTTCGTGGGCGATGATGCGGTCGTTGAACATCGGAGAACTGCCGCCATTGGGCAGGTTGGCCGGCGAGAAGTCCTGCATGTCGATGTTCAGGAACTGGTTGAACACCTTGCCGCCAGCACCGCCGGTTCCGCTTACCGACGCGGCCACATTGCCGGCGCCGTCGGTAAAGTTAAGGTTCACCTCCAGCTGTGCGCCATCACCCTGGATGCCGAAGTAGGTGGCAATACGCCGTTCCGAGGCCTCCAGCCAGCCAAGCTGCAAGCCATCCAGCACCGCGCGTTTGTTGGGGTCGCCCGCCATGCTGTTTTGCGCTTGCGAGAACAGCTGCATGCCGTTGTAAACCGTGTCCTGGCCGATCTGGTTAATGCCTTGCAACAGCTGGTTGGCCTCGGCCTGCAGTGCCTGGCGATCGTTGCCGGACAGCGTACCGTTGGCCGCCTGCACCGCCAGCTCCCGTACCCGTTGCAGCATGTCGCCTACCGTGCTCATGGCGCCTTCCGCCACCTGCATCATCGAGGTTCCATCGTTGGCATTCCGCAGCGCCTGGTTGTTGCCGCGTATGCGCGAGGTCATGCGATCGCCAATTGCCAGCCCGGCAGCATCATCCTTGGCGCTGTTCACACGCAGGCCGGACGACAGGCGTGACAAGCTCTGCCCCAGCTTGGCGCTGGCGCTGTCGAGTTGTCGCTGGCCGAATTGTGCCAACAGATTGGTGTTGATCTGCATGCCGGAGATCCGCGCTGGGAAATAGAAACGCAGTGACGTATGGTGCTTTATCGGCAGCTTTGGCGATTGCTTGATGGTTTAGTAAGTGAATTGTTATCGAATTATGTCGACCTGGTGTGGTGTCGGAAACGCGAGGCTACAGCTCCGCGCAGTTGCCTGGCAGGCGCAGCCTGTAGATAAGGGGGGTGAAAGATGCCGATGTCAGCCGGATCGGAGCCGATGCTATGCGGGGAATTCCGCCGACACGTGAACAGTGGATGGCGGCCACTCAATGACAAGGGCAAGCGATGCATGGTGATTCCACTGGCCAGCTACTGCGCCAGCATCTACAGCAGCTATTGCTGACCATCCGCCTGGCCGTGCCGGCTATGGCAGGGACGGATGGCGAGGCGCTGCACCGGCTGCGTACCGCTTTGCGCCAGCTGCGCTGCCTGCTGCGCATGTTGCAGTCGCAGTCTGCAACCACGCTACTGGCGCCATTGCAGGCAGGTCTAGGCGAATTCACCCGCCGCAGCAACCCGTGGCGTGATAGGGAGGTCCGCTTGCAGCTGCTGCAGGCCATGGCGGCACAGGCCGATACGCAGGCATTTGCCCGCTGGCGCCGGCGCGAAGCGGGGCAGATAGCGCGTGGGCGCAGCTTGTTGAGCCAGCAGGGCGCTGAGCTGGAACCGCTGCTGCAGGCGGCCTGGCAATACTGCCTTCCCTTGCTGGCTGGCGACAGCAAGCGTTTACACAAGGCACTGCTGCACGAGCTGCGCCGCAGCAGGCGGCGCTACCGACGGCAGCGGGCCTTGCTGCGGTAACAGCCACTGGATGCAACGCAGGCGCACCGCACACGGTTGCTGGCCAAGCGCCTGCGTTACCAGGTGGAAGTGTGTGCCGGCGTAGTGGGCAAGCGCTGGCGGCAACGGGCTGCGCGCGCCAGGTTGTGGCAGCAGCGGCTGGGAGACAGCCGCGATCACATGCTGCTGCTGCAAAGCCTGCAGCGTGATCAGGTGCCGCTGCCTGCAGTGTTGCGGCGGCAACTGGGGCTGGTTCGCAGCCAGTGACGCGTGGCTCGTAATCAGTAAGCAGTCAACCATGCCCTTGCCACCTGGCTGCGGATGGCCTTGCCAATGCCGGCCTGGCAAGTATGCTGGAACCATACCGGGCGCGAATGTGCGCGGCATGGCAAGCAGCCAATCACCAATACGGAGCGGGTAGACAGCATGCATGCAGTGACTGATTGGCGGCTTCCCGTACTGCTAGGAGGGCTGTTGTGGGTCGATATGGCAGCCGCAGCCGACCTGGTGCTGCATGCCTATCAGCGCCCGCCGTTCATGGTGGCGCACGGGGCGGCGGTGAGCGGCATTACCGCCGATATCGCCAGCAAGGTAGTGGCGCGGGCCGGCCTGACATTTCGCTGGGAGCTGACGCCAGCCAAGCGCCAGCTGGTGCTGCTTGCCAACAGCCGGCAGCCGGAGTGCGGGGTGGGCTGGTTCCGCAATCCGCAGCGCGAGCGCTTTGCCAGCTTTACGCGTCCCATCTACCGCGACAAGGGGGTGGTGCTGATTGCCCGGCCGGATCTGCCATTGCCTTCACCGTTGTCCTTGTCACGGCTGTTAGGGCATGCCGGCTACACCGTGCTGTTGAAAGACGGGCTGACCTATGGCTACCACGTGCAGCAGGCCTTGGCCGCGAAAGTGCTCGCCCGCCTGATTGTGACCACGATCGAGCAGCCGCAAATGGTGCGCATGATCAGCGCCGGTCGTGCCGATGCCATGTTTGCCACGCTGGAAGAAGCGCAGATGCTGCTGGTGAACGGTGAGAACGGGCAGGGGGCGCTGCGGTTGCTGCCGCTGACGGACATGCCCACCGGCGATCTGCGCTACCTGATGTGCAGCCGGCAGGTGCCGCGCGAGTGGATGCGGCGGCTGGATGCGGCCATCCTGGCGGAGGTCGGGCCGCTGTCCTAAGGCTGCGCGACAACGCCGGCGGGCGAGGCCGCTCCGGCACGGCACGGCCTGTCGCGGCGGGGGTCAGAGCGTGGTCTTGCGGCCTTTTTTCTCCAGCCCGCCATCTGTCTTGGCCTTGCTCTTGCGCGGGTGGGTGCTGGGCTCGCCTTTCTGGATGCGGTGCAGGCGGCGGCGGATCTCGTCGCTGTCCATCCAGATATCCTCGCCTTTGAAGATACGCTCCAGCTCCTCGTCGGCCAGGAACGGCCGGCACACATGGCGCATCACTTTCTCGAACCATTTGCTGCTGGCCAGCACCTGCGCCTGCTGCTCGTTGCCCTTGCCGATCAGTGCCGATGAGTAGTTGTGGAACATCAGCTGACAAGTGTCGTGCAGGATCAGCTCGTCGCCGGCCAGGAACAGCAGCGCGCCCATGGAGTAGGCGCGTGCTTCCAGAATGGTGATCACATGTGCCGGGCTGGCGGCGATATTGTTGATGATCTGCAGTCCGGTATCGAAATTGCCGCCCGGGGTGTTGAGATGCAGGAAGATCACATCGGTGTTGCTGGCGCTGCGCAGGGTATACAACAGATCGGTGTAGTGGATCGGGTCGCCGATTTCGCCGGACAGGTAAAAGGAAATCTGCCGCACCGTGCCCTGGGCTTCGTAGCGGCGGAACAGCGGCAGATTGCTGTCGTTCTCATCGTCGTCATCGTGCTGGCGCGGCAGGTTATGCATGGACTGGCGGGACATGACAGCTCCTCGAATGGTTGCAGGCGGCCGCGTGCGTGGCGGCCATGACTTGATGGTAGCGTCTGCTCTGCCATTGTGCAGCCTGCATATGGCGGGCTGGCAACCGCCACATGGGTCGCCATCTGGCGGCCCATGTTGTCCATGGCTTATTGCACCTTGTACACCTTGCCGCTGTTGGCTCCTTCCACGCTCTTGCTGTACGCCAGTGCCACCCGCGCCGCCGGGGCGGATTCAAAGCCGCGGAAGTACGGGCCGTAGCTGGGCAGCGATTCGGTCAGCACCGTGGGGCTGACCACGTTGATGCGCAGTCCGCGCGGCAGCTCTATGGCGGCGCTGCGTACAAAGCCTTCCAGCGCGGCATTGGCCATGCTGGCTCCGCTGCCGTACACGATGGGCTCTTCGCTCAGAATGCCGCTGGTGAGGGTGAAACTGCCGCCATCGTTGAGCAGATGCTGGCCAGCCAGCACCAGATTGACCTGGCCCAGCAGCTTGTCCTGCAGACCGATCTGGTACTGCTGCGGGGTGAATTCGGCCAGCGCGCCAAAATGCACGTTGCCGGCAGCACTTACCACTGCATCCAGTTTGCCGGCGGCAGCGTACATCGCCTGCACACTGGCCAGATCCGCCATGTTCACCCGCAGGTCGCCACTGTTGCGGCCGGCGGTGATGATCTCGTGGCGGGCTTGTAGCTCGGCGCTGACCGCACGGCCGATGGTGCCGTTGGCACCGATGATCAGGATACGCATGACTTACTCCTTGGGTTTGGTTTGTTCACATGGGTAATGCTATCCCGGCTCTTGTTGGCGATAATCAGGCCTGTGGTGAATAAACTGTCAATCTGATGAAAACAATTGATCTGGCCAGCGAGGCACAGCAGTTGCAGTGGGCGATGGCGTTCGTGGCGGTGGTGGAGCAGGGCAGCTTTACCGCTGCCGCCGACAGCCTGCAGGTTTCCAAGTCATTGCTCAGCAAGCAGCTGCGGCAGCTGGAGGCGGCGCTGGGCGCCCAGCTGCTGTATCGCACCACCCGCCGTCTGCTACTGACCGAGGCGGGAGAGCTGTACCTGTCGCACTGCCGCGACTGGTTGCAGCGGGTGCAGGCAGCGCGACAGGCCCTGACCGAGCTACGGGAGGACATTGCCGGTAGCCTGCGGCTGACGGTGCCCACCAGCTTTGGCGGCGTATTCATGGCTCAGGCGATGCTGGCACTGCGGATGGCTTACCCGGCGTTGCAGGTCGAGCTGGATCTGTCGTCACAGACCCGAGACCTTGAAGCCGACGGGTTCGATCTGGCGATCCGCGCCAATATTCCGCCGCCGGAGCGACTGGTGGCGCGGCCACTGGCCGAGGTGGCGGACTGGCTGGTGGCCGCGCCTGCCTACCTGGCAACGGCTGGTACGCCGCAGTTACCAGCAGAGTTGGCCGCACACGACTGTCTGTGCAACAGCCATTTTGCGCATGGCCGGCACTGGGTGTTTCAGCGCAACGGCGAGCTGCAGACCGTGGATGTACGCGCACCGATCACGGTGAACGATTACAACCTGATCCGTAATCTCGCGCTGCAGTCAGCGGGTATTGCCCGGCTGCCGGCCTACCTGGTGGGTGGAGATGTGGCGGCCGGGCGCCTGCAGCGGCTGCTGCCGAACTATCGCAGCGGCGGCCAGCAGCTGTACCTGGTGTACCCGCAGCGGCTGCCGCAACCGGCCAAGCAGCGGGTGCTGGTGGCATTCCTGCTGCAGTGGTTTGCCGCGCCGGAGCAGGCGGCGTTGCTGGGGCATTTACCGGGCTGACACCCAAAAAACCGGGCCGCAGTGCAGCCCGGTTTATCTGCCGGCAGGCGGCTTACATATCCAGCTTGCTCACCTTGGTGCCTTCCAGCGTCAGGTTGGCCATCAGCCCGGCATTGGTCATCACGAAGCCGATGACCGGCTGCTGCGCGGTATTCAGGTCGATATCGCCATTGGCGCCGACCTTGGCCAGTGCCACCGAGGCATCCACGCCTGCAGTCCAGCCATTGCCATTACGGAATTTGTTCAGCGCATCCTGCGTCATGAACAGAAAGATCACCGCCTTGGATTGGGCGCCCAACTGCCAGCCCAGCGAGCCGCTGACGGTCTGGTAATAGCCGGCAGGCTGGCCGCCCACGCGTAGCGCGCCCTTGCCGTATTCGGCGCCTACCACGAAGCCGGCGGCCAGCACCGACGGGAAGATCAGCACGCCGCGTGCCTTGTTCACCAGCTCCTGCGAGCCGTGGGCGTTGCGGTACAGGCGTTCCAGCGTGGCGTTGTAGCCGGCGTCGATTTCCTGACGCTGGCTGGCAATATTGCCGGCAGTGGCAGTCGCCGCGGGTTTGGTGGTGGTGAGATAGCCGCCGCCGGAGGAGGTGCAGCCGGTGGCCAGCAGGGAGGCTGCCAGCAAGGTGATAACGGGGTGTTTCATGATCTGCTCCTGATCGCGGCCGCAGATTGGAGATGCAGGCCGCAAGCAATGCCTGGCGGCGTCGAATGGCGCCACCCAGCCCTTGTTATAGGCGCTGGCATCTCGCGCAGATGCTTGATTGGTATCGATTTATTGACGAATTGTTACTGTGCCTCCGCACGGGTTTTCTGCTGCAGGAACAGCGAAAACAGCTCGGCCTGCGAATTGATGCCCAGCTTGCTGTACAGGTGCTTGCGGTGTGCCTTCACCGTATCGGTGGCAATGCCCAGCCGCTGCGCGATGCCCTTGGAGGAGTAGCCGCTGAGCAGCAGCTGGCCGATCTCCTGCTCGCGGGCGGTAAGGTTGGCACCGGCAAACAGCCATCTGCGGTGTTGACCAGCTTGGCTAGGGCGGTGCTGCTGGACTACCTGTTCCTGCAGATGGTGATCTGGCTGTTCGGCGCGGTATATCTCAATGGCGCTTTCCCGCCGGAGATGGATTTCTCCGAGGCGTAAACCAGCGCTGAACAACATTGCGGCCAACCCTATGCCAGGGTTGGCCGCAATGTTTTTGTACCTCTGAAACGGACGGGATTACGCCGCCAGCTCCTTCAGCAGCTCCTTCACCTTGCCGATGCGCTGCGCCACTTCCGGCAGCGGCTGTTCCACCCGCAGCTTGTCCTGGCCGGCCAGTTTGTAGTGCCGCTTGCTCTGGATCAGCATGATGATCTTCACCGGGTCGATCGGCGGGTTCTTCACGAAGGTGAGCTGGATGGCCACTTCGCTGGCGTCCAGTTTCTGGATGCCCATTTCCCTTGCGGCCAGGCGCAGGCGGTGGCTTTCGATCAGCGTTTTCACGCTCTGCGGCGGCAGGCCGAAGCGGTCGATCAGCTCCTCGTGGATGGCATCGATCTCGTCTTCGCTTTCGCAGGTGGCCAGCCGCTTGTAGATCACCAGTCGCTCGTGCACACCGGGGCAGTATTCGTCCGGCAGCAGCGCGGGGCTGTGCAGGTTGATCTCGGTGGTAACACCCAGCGGGGCGTCCAGATCCGGCTCGCGGCCCTTCTTCAGGTCGCGCACCGCCTGCTTGAGCATCTCGGTGAACAGCGAAAAACCGACTTCCTGCATCTCGCCGGACTGGCCTTCGCCCAGCACTTCGCCTGCACCGCGGATTTCCAGGTCGTGCATCGCCAGGTAGAAGCCGGCGCCCAGTTCCTCGGAAGCCTGGATCGCCTCCAGCCGCTTCTGCGCATCCTTGGTCATGCCGTCCGGGGTCAGCAGGTAGGCGTAGGCCTGGTGATGGCTGCGGCCAACCCGGCCGCGCAGCTGGTGCAGCTGGGCCAGGCCGAACTTGTCGGCGCGGTTGATCAGGATGGTGTTGGCGTTGGGGATGTCGATGCCGGTCTCGATGATGGTGGAGCACAGCAGCACGTTGTAGCGTACTTGCAGAAAGTCGCGCATCACCTGTTCCAGCTCGCGTTCGCGCAGCTGGCCGTGTGCTACGCCGATGCGCGCCTCCGGCACCAGTTCGCCGAGTTTCTCGCGCATGTTCTCGATGGTGTCCACCTCGTTGTGCAGGAAGAATACCTGCCCGCCACGCTTGAATTCGCGCAGCATGGCTTCGCGGATGATGCCGTTGCGGCTGGGGCTGACAAAGGTCTTCACCGCCAGACGGCGGCTGGGGGCGGTGGTGATGGCGGAGAATTCGCGCAGCCCTTCCAGTGCCATCGACAGCGTGCGCGGAATCGGCGTGGCGGTGAGGGTGAGCACGTCCACGTTGGCGCGCAGGCGTTTGAGCTGCTCCTTCTGCCGCACGCCGAAGCGGTGTTCCTCGTCGATGATCACCAGCCCCAGGTTCTTGAATTCGACATCCGGCTGCACCAGTTTGTGGGTGCCGATCACGATGTCGATGCTGCCGTCGGTCAGGCCGGCCATGGCGGCTTTCACTTCCTTGGCACTCTTGAAGCGCGACAGCTCGGCAATCTTCACCGGCCAGTCGGCAAAGCGGTCGGCAAAGTTCTGGTAGTGCTGTTCGGCCAGCAGGGTGGTGGGTACCAGCACTGCCACCTGCTTGCCGCCCATTACTGCCACGAAGGCGGCTCGCAGCGCCACTTCGGTCTTGCCGAAGCCAACGTCGCCGCACACCAGGCGGTCCATCGGCTTGCCGCTGGTCATGTCGCCGATCACCGCTTCGATGGCGCTGGCCTGGTCCGGGGTTTCCTCGAAGCCGAAGCCGGCGGCAAAGGCGTCGTAATCGTGGTGGCTCAGCGTAAAAGCATGGCCCTCGCGTGCGGCGCGCTGCGCGTACAGATTGAGCAGCTCGGCGGCGGTGTCGCGCGCCTTTTCCGCCGCGCGCTTCTTGGCCTTGTCCCAGGCCGGGCTGCCCAGGCGGTGCAGCTGCACATTGTCGCTGGCGTTGCCGGCGTAGCGGCTGATCAGCTGCAGCTGCGACACCGGCACGTACAGCGTGGCGCCTTCGGCGTACTCCAGCTGCATCATTTCGGTTTCGCCTTCGCCCAGGTCGATGGACACCAGGCCGAGGTAGCGGCCGATGCCGTGCGCTTCGTGCACCACCGGGTCGCCCACTTTCACCTCGGCCAGGTCGCGCAGCATGGCGTCGGAGCTGGCGGCCTTGCGGCGCTTGGTGTGGCTGCGCGCCACGTGCTGGTACAGCTCGGCCTCGGTGACGATGGCAAGGTTGGCCGCAGCCAGTTCGAAGCCGCTGTACAGCGGCGTGGCCGCCAGCGCCAGCTTGTCGTCGCTGGCCAGGAATTCGGCCCAGCTGTCCATGGCCTTGGGCTGGATGCCGTTGTCGCGCAGGAACTGCTGCAGGGTTTCGCGCCGGCCCAGGCTTTCGGCGCCGATCAGCACCCGGCCGGGGTAGCGGCGCAGGTAGTCGTCCAGCTTGGTGAGCGGGTTGTCGGCGCGGCGGTCCACGCCCAGCTCCGGCAGGCGGCGGTAGTTGTCATTGTCGCCATCTGCGGCCAACTCGAAGCGGGCATAGGGCTTGATGGCGGCCATCAGCTCGTCCGGGCGCAGGAAGATGTCGGCCGGCGGCAGCACCGGGCGCTCTGGCGCGCCCTGCGCCATCTGGTAGCGCGATAGTGCGTCGCGCCAGAAGTTTTCGGCCTCGGCCAGCACATCGCCGTGCAGCACCAGGTTGGCCGCACCGCCCAGGTAGTCGAACACGCTGGCGGTGTCGCTGAAGAACAGCGGCAGGTAGTACTCGATGCCGGCCGGCCACAGCCCGGCGGAGACATCCTTGTAGATGCGGCTCTTGGACGGGTCGCCCTCGATGCGTTCGCGGTAGTGCTGACGGAAGGTGGTGATGCCGTCTTCGTCGCTGGGATATTCACGCGCCGGCAGCAGACGGATCTCCGGCACCGGGTACAGCGTGCGCTGGCTGTCCGGGTCGAAGGTGCGCAGCGAGTCGATCTCGTCGTCGAACAGGTCGATGCGGTAGGGCAGGGTGCTGCCCATCGGGAACAGGTCCACCAGCCCGCCGCGAATCGAGAACTCGCCCGGTGCCACCACTTGCGATACGTGCTGGTAGCCGGCAATCACCATGTCGGCGCGCAGCTTGTCCACGTCCAGCCGCTGTTTCTGCTGCAGCCAGAAGGTGCGGCCTGCCAGATAGCTCACCGGCGCCAACCGCGACAGCACGGTAGACACCGCGGCGATGACCACGTCGCACTCGCCATTGCGGATTTGCCACAGCGTGGCCAGCCGCTCTGAAATCAGGTCGCCATGTGGCGAAAAGTGGTCGTATGGCAGCGTCTCCCAGTCCGGTAATAGTGCAATGCGCAAATCGGGGCGGAAGAACGGCAACTCAGCCTGCAGGCGCTGTGCGTCCTGGGCGCTGGCGGTAAGCACCAGCATTGGCAGTCCGGATTGCGGCAATGCAGCAAGCAGCGCGCTGTCGGCGCTGCCAACTGGCAGGGCCAGGCGGGTCTTCTGGGCGGCCGGTGGCCAGGCGGGCATAGGGGTGGTCATATCGCTATACATTCGCAAAGAGGCGGGTATTATAGTGCGGCGCCGGAAAGCAGGCTGCGCAAGACAGCCACCATACAACACAACTTCCGGCCGCTTACCCGTGTCATGCCCTGTACAAGCTTGCCTGCTGCGGCCCGCAGCCGGGGCGCGGGTGACTTTTTTTCATGCGGGGAGACGTGGACAAATCCACTGCCAGCGCGCTTGGCGCGCTATTTCTGTTTGCTGGGGGCATGCTGCTGTGGCCGGGAGACTGGCAGCAGGCCTTGTTACCGGCTGCCTTCATCGCCCATGCCGCCATGGCCTGGCGTTTTGCCGCTGGCCGTTTCAAGGTGGTGTGGTGGTGGGGCGCGCCCGCCGCCGTTGCCGCGCTGCTCAGCATGCCGCTGCAGCCGGCCTTGCTGTGGTTGCTGTCCTGCGGCGTGATGCTGCTGGGGCTGCATATCGTGCTGCCCGATAGCCGTTTCCGTCTGGATTCCCTGTCATCGCTGGCCCGGCTGCTGCTGCGCCTGGCCTTGCCGGCATTGCTGGTAACGGTGTTGCTGCTGCCCTTGCTGGATGCTGTCGCGGCGATACGCGGCTTCGTGCTGCTGTGGCTGTCGCTGTCGCTGCTGGTGCCGCTGCTGTATGCCGGCTTCCCCGCCGCGCAGCAGCGGCGCGAGCTGCTGCTGATGCTGTGTGCGGCGGCCACGCTGGCTGCCGGTATGTGGGGCCTGGGGCTGGATGACAGCGCGCGTATCAGCCAGCTGGTGCTGCTGCCGCTACTGTTCCTGGGCGCCATCCGTGCCGGCCTGGTCGGGGTCGCCACGGTAGGTTCTCTCTATCTGCTGCTGTTTTCACTGCCGGCGCTGTGGCACGGCGGCATGTGGGGGGCCGCGGCGAGTCTGGCCGATAGCGTTGGCCTGCTGCTGTTCGGCGCGCTGGCGCAGGCGGTGGCGGTATTCGGCGAAGGTTATCGCCGCCGCGAACGGCTGCTGCAGGATGTGCAGGCCCGCTTTGAGTCACTGCTGAACCAGAGCACCAGCCTGATGACGCTGAAGGATCTGGATGGCCGCTACCTGCTGGTGAACCTGAACTTTGCCCGCCTGCTGGGGCTGGCTCCTCAGGCGTTCAAGGGCCGCAGTGCCAGCGAGCTGTTTGCCAGCAGCGAGGCCGCGCTGATCAACAGCCACGATCAGCAGGTGCTGCGCAGCCTGGAATCGCGCCAGTTCGAACAGACCATTACCGTGGATGGCCAGCAATACCTGATGCTGTCCAGCGTGTTTCCGCTGTTTGATAGCGATGGCCTGCCGTCCGGCGTGGGCAGCATTTCGGTGGACATCAGCCAGCGCGCCGAGGAAGAGCGGCAGCGCCAGGAGGCGATGGACAAATACCGCGCGGTGGTGGAGCAGTCGCTGGTGGGCATCTACATCCTGCAGCACGAGCAGCTGGTGTACGTGAACCCGAAACTGGCGGCGATGGTCGGTTACCCGACGGAAGAGGTGCTGGGTCGTCCGATCGAGGAGTTGTTGATCAGCGGTGAGGACGAGCGCATCCGGGTGCAGATCCGCCGTCGCATCCGCGACAACATCCCGGTAATGCACTACACCACCCGGCTGCGGCACCGTGCCGGCGACGCGGTGGATGTGGAAATTCACAGCCGGCTGATCGACTACCACGGCGACAAGGCCATCATCGGCGTGGTGATGGATATCTCCGACCGCGTTGCGGCCAACGCCGAGCTGCGGCTGGCTGCCACGGTGTTCGACAACGCCACCGAAGGCATTCTGGTAACCGACGACGAAGGTCGCATCGTGATGGTGAACCAGGCGTTCACCCGCATTACCGGTTTTGCGCCCGAACAGGCCATCGGCCGCGTATCGCGCATGCTGCGGGTGGCCAACCGCGAGCGCAATCGTGCGCTGCAGGAGGCGCTGGCCGGCGAGGGGCACTGGAAGGGCGAGATGTTCGACCGCCGCCTGTGCGGCGAGCCGTACACCGCCGAGCTGTCCATCAGCGCGGTACGCGACCATCTGGGCAAGCTGTCGCATTACGTGGGGGTGTTCTCCGACATCACCGGCCGCAAGCAGGCGGAAGACCGGCTGCAGTTCCTGGCCAGCCACGACCCGCTGACCCGGCTGCCCAACCGCAGTGCGCTGATCGAGGCCATCGACAACGCCATTATCAGCGCCGAGGAATGCGAGCCGATGCTGGCGCTGATGTTTATCGACCTGGACCGCTTCAAGCTGATTAACGACTCCTTCGGCCACCAGGCCGGCGACGAGGTGTTGCACGAAATCGCCACGCGGCTGACGCAGTCCACCGAGCGCTTTGGCCTGGTGGCACGCCTCGGCGGCGACGAATTCACCCTGCTGGTGCGCGACTTCGAAGGCCACGAGTGCCTGGCGCGCATGGCCGAGGCGGTGCTGGCGGCGCTGGCGCGGCCGATCCATATCGAAGGCCACGAGGTGTTCGTAAGCGGCAGTATTGGTATCAGCGTGTTTCCCAACGATGGCGTGGATGCCACCTCGCTGCTGAAGAATGCCGACGCCGCCATGTACCGCGCCAAGGAAGCCGGCAAGAACACCTACCAGTTCTTCGATGCGCAGATGAATGCGCAGACCTTCGAGCGCCTGCTGATGGAAAGCGGCCTGCGCCAGGGGCTGGAGCGGCAGGAGTTCGAGTTGCATTATCAGCCGCAGGTGTCCTGCGACGGCCGGCTGGAGGGGGTGGAGGCACTGCTGCGCTGGCGTCACCCGCAGCTGGGGCTGGTGCCGCCGGGGCGTTTCATCCCGCTGGCGGAAGAAACCGGGCTGATCAAGCCGATAGGCGCCTGGGTGCTGCGCGAGGCCTGTCACCAGATGGTGGCCTGGGACAAGCTGGGCTTCAGCGTGCCGCGGCTGGCGGTGAACCTGTCCGCGCGGCAGTTCGAGCAGCACACCCTGCTGCACGAGGTGAACGATGTGCTGGCGGTTACCGGGCTGGCCGCCTCGCGGCTGGAGCTGGAAATCACCGAAAGCATGCTGATGCAGAACCCGCAGGAAGCGGTATCGCTGCTGGGCGAACTCAAGGCACTGGGGGTGAAGCTGTCGGTCGACGACTTCGGCACCGGCTATTCCTCGCTGTCCACCCTCAAGCGCTACCCGCTGGATTACCTCAAGGTGGATCGCTCCTTCGTGGAAGGGCTGCCGGACGACGAGGACAGTGCCGCCATTACCGAGGCCATCATCGCCATGGCACGCAAGCTCAAGTTCACGGTGATTGCCGAAGGGGTGGAAACCGCCGCGCAGAGCGCCTTCCTCGCCAATGCCGGCTGCGCCATCCTGCAAGGCTACTACTACAGCCGCCCGCTACCGGTGGCGGAACTGCAGCGCTGGTTGGCCGCACGGCAGCCAGCCTTGGCTGAGATGGCGCGTTAGCGCCTGTTTGTGATTTTTTTGCCATTGCGCTGGCTTGGCAAATGGCCGGATGCCAGGCGGACGGTGCAGGCCTTAGTCGTTCTAAGGCCAAGCCGGCCAACGCAGCAGATGGGCGTTTGCCGGGCCAGCCCTTCGGGGCCGGGTTCGGCAGGCATCTTAGGCGCGGCACGATTTCTGCGAGCACCCGGCCGCAGCCGCAAAAAGATCATAAACAGGCGCTTAGCAGGTAGAATGCGCGGCTATTCGATTGATGGCGGTGCCCCATGAGCAACAAGAAACTGATCCACGGCTTCCATGCCGTCAATGCCCGCCTGTGGCAGAACCCGAAAAGCGTGCTGGAAGTGTTTCTGGCCGGCGGCCGCCAGGATGCTCGCGCGCAGGCGGTGCTGGACAAGGCCGCCGGCGAGGGCGTGAAGTCGCATATCGTCGACAAGGAACGCCTGGACAGCATGACCGGCAAGGCGCGCCACCAGGGTGTGGTGGCGATGATCGACGCCAACCAGAACTTCGTTACCCTGGAAGACGTGCTGGACAACCTGTCCGAGCCGCCGCTGCTGCTGATCCTGGATGGTGTGACCGACCCGCACAACCTGGGCGCCTGCCTGCGCGTGGCCGATGCCATGGGCGCGCACGCGGTGATCGCCCCCAAGGATCGCTCCGCCACGCTGAACGCCACCGTGTCCAAGGTAGCCTGCGGCGCCGCCGAGGTGGTGCCCTACATCACCGTGACCAACCTGGCGCGCACCCTGCGCGACCTGAAGGATGCCGGGGTCTGGATTGCCGGCACCACCATGGAAGCGGATACCGACCTGTACCACTTCGACGCCGCTGGCCCGCTGGCCTGGGTGATGGGGGCGGAAGGCGAGGGCATGCGTCGCCTGACCCGCGAACACTGCGACGTGCTGGTGTCGATCCCGATGTTCGGCACCGTGGAAAGCCTCAACGTGTCGGTATCCTCCGGCATGGTGCTGTCCGAGAGCCGCCGCCAGCGGGTGCTGAAGGCAGGCTGAGCTAGCACTGCACGTCTCGGCAGACTGGCCGCAACATGCTGTTGCGGCCAATTTTTTTGCAGCTGCAAGCACGATTGTCTTTATACCCTTGTGGGGTATATGATGGCGTGGATCCATATATCAGGAGTGCAGTATGCAACGTCGCGATTTCCTGCAGTTGGCCGCAGCCGGCAGTGCCGCCTGGCTGGCCCCCAAGGCGCTGGCCGACGAGTTTCCGATGGTGGTGGCCGGTAGCGATCACGCCGCAATGGGGCATCAGATGCCGACGCCGCTGGCGGCTGCTCCCGTGGGTGGGCCGCTGCCGCCGCTGCCGTCCGGTGAGCACTTGCCGGCGTTGCCGCTGCTGGCCAACCAGGCACAGGAAGCCGGGCGCTTTGTTGCCGCGCTGGAAGCCGCGCCGCTGCAAGCCGCGCTGTGGGGCGATGGCCGCCAGACCGCATTCTGGGCCTATAACGCCAGTCTGCCTGGGCCGTTGATCGAGCTGTGGGAGGGCGACCAGCTGGAGATCAGCTTCAGTAACCGGCTATCGCAGCCCTCCACCATCCACTGGCACGGCCTGCCGGTGCCGGCCGAGCAGGATGGCAACCCGCATGACCCGGTGCCGCCCGGCGCGCAACGCCAGTACCGCTTCACGCTGCCTGCCGGTAGCGCCGGCACCTACTGGTACCACCCGCATCCGCATGGCCACACCGCCGAGCAGGCATTTCGCGGTCTGGCCGGTGCGCTGATCGTGCGCAGCAGGAACGACCCGCTGCGCCACCTGCCGGAGCAGCATCTGCTGTTCTCCGACCTGAAGCTGGACGCCGATGGCCAGGTGGCGGCCAACAATATGGCCGACCTGCATGATGGCCGCGAAGGGCAGTATGTGCTGATCAACGGCGCCTGGCAGCCGATGATTCCACTGGCGCAGGGCGAGCGTCAGCGCTGGCGGCTGTGGAATGCCACCAGCAGCCGCATTCTCAAGCTGGCGCTGCCAGCGCACGAGGTGCAGCTGGTTGGCACCGACGGCGGCCTGCTGGCGGCGCCGCAAACCATCGACAGCCTGTTGCTGTCACCGGGCGAGCGTGCCGAGCTGGTGGTGACCGGCCGCTTCCGCGACGGGGTGCCGGCCGGCTTGATCAGCCAGCCTTACCGCCGCGGCAAGATGATGCATGCCGAGCAGCAGCAGGACGAGGTGCTGGCCGGGGTGATGCAGCACGGCATGCGGCCAACCCAGGCGCTGCCGGCCACGCTGCGGCCCATCGCGCCGCTTGGGGCGCCTGGCTACCGTCGCCGTATCGAGTTCAGTGAAAACATGGCAGACATGTCGGCCATGTTCCTGATCAACGGCCGCCGCTACGACATGAACCGCATCGATGGTAGCGGCAAGGTTGGCCGCATCGAGGAGTGGGAGCTGGTAGGCAATGCACACATGGATCACCCCTTCCACCTGCACGGCACCCAGTTCCAGGTGCTGGCACGTACCGTGGACGGTCTGTGGGAGGACGAGCCGTACCTGGCCTGGCGCGACGTGGTGAACGTAGCCGCCGGCCAGTCGGTGCGCATCCGCTTCGTGCAGCAGCTGCCTGGCCTGCGCATGTTCCACTGCCACATCCTGGAGCACGAAGACCAGGGCATGATGGCGCAGATCGATTTTCTGGCGGAGTAAACGGCATGAGCGAACAACATGACGACTGCTGCAGCCCCAAGCGGGTGGAACAGCCGGACAAGGCCGCGCTGCTGAAACGGCTGGCGCGGCTGGAAGGGCAGGTGCGCGGCGTGGCCGGCATGATAGAGAGCGACCGCTACTGCGTGGACGTACTCACTCAGATCGCCGCCGCCCGCTCGGCACTGGACGCGGTGGCGCAGCAGCTGCTGGAAAACCACCTGCACGGCTGCGTGGCGCGCGCGGTGCAGCAGGGCGACAGCGAGCAGGCAATTGCCGAAGTGATGCAGTTATTGAAGAAGATGCGCTGATCGGCGCAGCGAAAGGAGCAGCAATATGAGCCAGCAAGTACTGAAAGTGGACGGCATGACCTGCGGCGGTTGTGCCAACGGAGTGAAGAACGCGCTGCTGGCGGTGGCCGGCGTACAGGCGGTAAGCGTGGATCTGGCCAGCAAGGCCGTTACCGTGGACTACCAGGGCGAGGCGCAAGTGGCAGCGTGGCAGCAGGCCATAGAGAGTGCCGGTTTTGAGCTGATCGACTGATTTGCCACAGCGGTATTGGCGGAGTTGGCCGCAAGCGGCGGATATGTTTGCCTGCTTGCGGCCAACTGCGTATAATCCGCTGGTTTTAACCCTTGCCCTCCGGCTATCGCGCATGACGGGGGGCTTTATAGCCACAAGGAGTTCACATGCGGCACTACGAAATCGTGTTCATCGTCCATCCGGATCAGAGCGAACAGGTTGGCGCCATGGTTGAGCGTTACAAGGGCATGGTCCTGAACGCCAACGGCATCATCCATCGCCTGGAAGACTGGGGCCGTCGTCAGCTGGCCTACCCGATCCAGAAGGTTCACAAAGCTCACTACGTTCTGATGAACGTTGAGTGCGCTCCGGAAACCCTGGCCGAGATCGAGCACGCCTTCAAATTCAACGACGCCGTACTGCGTCACCTGACCATCAAGATGAATCGTGCCATCACCGAAGCATCCCCGATGATGAAGGATGAGAAGGCGAAGAATCTGCTGGAAGGCCAAGCCGAAGCAGAAGTTTCCGCCTGATCGGCGTTACTGCATCCTTGCAGAACCGACTTGAACTGACCGCCACGGTCGAACGCGAAGACAGTCTGAGATACACCCCCGCCGGCTTGCCGGTGCTGGAAATGTGGCTCAGGCACCAGTCCCGGCAAAGCGCCGCCAACCTGGAACGCGATGTGGTCTGTGAAATACAGGCCGTGTTGCTGGGGGAAATGGCCAAGAAATTTGCCGGCAAGCTGGCAGGCAATACGGTGCAGTGCACCGGTTTTCTGAGTCAGCGCAGTCTGCGTAACACGCGGTTGGTTCTACACATCGAATACGTTGAATTTGTAAGAGGTTAATCAAATGGCTCGTCAACTCTTCAAGCGCAAGAAGTTCTGCCGCTTCACGGCAGAAGGTATCAAGGAAATCGACTACAAATCCGTTGATCTCCTGAAGGACTTCATCGCCGAAAACGGCAAAATCATCCCGGCTCGTATCACCGGCACCAAGACTGGCTACCAGCGCCAGCTGTCCGAAGCCATCAAGCGCGCGCGCTTCCTGGCCTTCCTGCCGTACACCGACCAGCACTAATCACGGGATAAGGATACGACAAGATGCAAATCATTCTGCTCGAACAAGTTGCCAACCTGGGCGTTCTGGGTGACGTTGTTAAAGTGAAGAACGGCTACGCCCGTAACTTCCTGATCCCGTCCGGCAAGGCCAAGCGTGCTACCGAAGCCAACCTGAAAGAGTTCGAAGCTCGCCGTGCCGAACTGGAAGCCAAACAGGCTGCCATCCTGGCCGATGCCAAGGTACGTGCCGAGAAGCTGGTTGACGCTTCCTTCACCATCGCACAGAAAGCCGGCGTTGACGGCCGTCTGTTCGGTTCCGTAACCAACGTTGACATCGCCGAGGCCATCACCGCTTCCGGCGTTGAAGTGAAGCGCGCCGAAGTGCGTCTGCCGAACGGCCCGCTGAAGGCCATCGGTGAGTACGACCTGGAAATCGCACTGCACCACGACGTGGTTAGCGCTGTGAAGGTAGTAGTGGTACCGGCCGTTTAATCACGGTTGTTGCTGCTTGGACAAAGCCGCCCTCGGGCGGCTTTGTTGTTTTCGGCAATCCCCCTGCGCTTGCGTAGGGGGATTGTCATGTAGAGCGGTCAGCTGCTTGCTCTGTCAGTGCAGCCAGCGCCGCACGGCCGTGCTGGAAACGGTGGCCGCCCCAGCTGCCCGATCTGCTGCGCCCTCGGGCCTGGCAGGTAAATGCTCAGCCCCATACCACGCCGCTGGTCAGCACTTCTTCCGCCCGTTGCAGCGCGGTAGTGAGATCGGGCTGGATATTGCCTACTCCCATCTCGTGCGCCAGCCGCGCATTGCGCAGCATGCTGGTTACCTCGTTGCCGGCGCCGCACAGGATAAGCGTGCGATCCTGTTCCTGCAGCCGCTGGTTCAGTGTGGACAGGGCCAGCAGGCCAGTGGTGTCCAGCATCACCAGCCGGTGCAGCTGCAGGATTACCACCCGCACGGTGGAGGGCTGGCTGGCCAGCTGGTCTATGGTGTCGGCGGCGCCGAAAAACAGCGCGCCCTCCACCCGGTAGGCGACACAGCCGGCCGGCACGCTCTTGCCGGCAATGGAGTGGCGCTCGAACAGCTGGGCATGTTCCGGGCGCAGCTGCTGCACGCTGGTACTGGCCGCCATGCGCCGGATGAACAGCACCGCCGCCATCAACAGGCCGATTTCCACCGCAATGGTCAGATCGAAGATCACCGTCAGGGCAAAGGTGACAATCAGGATGGCGGTGTCCTGCTTTGGAAACAGTGCCGCCTTGCGGATGTCCCAGTCGCCCATTTTCAGCGCTACCGCGATCAGTATCGCCGCCAGTGCCGCCAGCGGAATATATGCGGCCAACGGTGCTGCCACCAGTATTACCAGCAACAGCAGCAGCGCGTGCACGATGCCGGCCACCGGGGTCTTGCCGCCATTGCCGATATTGGTGGCGGTGCGGGCAATGGCGCCGGTGGCGGGAATGCCGCCAAAGAACGGCACCACCATATTGGCGATACCCTGGGCGATCAGTTCCTGGTTGGCGTCGTGCTTGTCGCCGGTAAGGCTGTCGGCCACCACCGCGCACAGCAGCGATTCGATGGCGCCAAGCAGGGCGATGGTGAATGCCGGCCCCAGCAGGTCGGACAGGTGCTCCAGATCGACATCCAGGCCAGTGAATGCCGGCAGCCCCTGCGGAATGCCACCGAACTTGCTGCCGATGGTTTCCAGTGGCAGCTGGAACAGGCTGACGGTAAGCGTGGCCAGCACCAGTGCGACAAAGGGGCCAGGCAGGCGGCTGTTGAAACGCTTGGGCCACAACAGGATCAGCAGCAGCGATGCTATCGATATCACCAGCGTCAGCGGGTCGAACAGCGGCAGCTGCTGGCGCAGGGTATCGATGACGGCAAAAAAGCCTGCCGGCATCTGCGCCACCGGCAGGCCGAAGAAATCCTTCAGCTGGGTGAGAAAGATCAGCACCGCAATACCGTTGGTGAAGCCGGTGATCAGCGGCATCGGAAAGAACTTGATCACCTGCCCTAGCCGCAGCAGGCCCATCAGTACCAGCATCGCGCCGGCCATGAAGGTACAGATGATCAGGTTGGCCACCCCGTACTTCATCACGATGCCGTAGATGATGACGATGAAGGCACCGGTGGGGCCGGTAACGCACAGCTTGGTACCCCCCAGCAGCGAGGCAAGAAAGCCGGCAATCACCGCGGTGAAGATGCCGGCTTGCGGCGGAACGCCGGAGGCAATGGCAAAGGCCATCGCCAGCGGCAGCGCCACGATGCCTACGGTCAGGCCGGCCATCAGATCCTGTCGGAACAGAGCCCGGTTGTAGTGACGCAGGCTGTCTATCAGTTGCGGGCGGAAGCTGGGCAGGGCGGCCATGGCGTTATCTTGTTGGTGTTATGGTGCCCAAAGACTACTGAACAAGACCGTAGCTGTTCAAGGGGTATTTGTCTGGCAAGCCGTGAGGCTTGCCGGATAGCGCTACAGTCGCAGAGCAAAAATGGCGGCGCAGATCAGCAGCGTGGCCAGGGTAACCGGGATGCCAACCCGGGCATGGCGGCGCCAGTCGATCTGTATGCCATGGCGGGCGGCAGCATCCACCACCAGGATATTGGCGATGCTGCCCACGATCAGCAGGTTGCCGGCCATGGTGCTTACCAGTGCCAGCATGCTGCCGGCCAGCTCGTGGCTGGCCACCGGTAGCAGCAGCATCACCGCCGGCACATTGGAAATGATGTTGGACAGCACGAAGGTGGCGCCGAACAGCGTCCACGGCTCGCTCAGCTGTACTCCCTGCGCCGCCAGCCAGGCCACCGCCGTCGCCGGCAGGCCGGTACCCTGCAGCGCATGGTTGACGACGAACAGCCCGGCGAACAGCACCAGCACCTCCCAGTCCACCAGCCCCAGCATGCGCGCGGAGTGCAGCTTGCGGCTCATCAGCAGCAGGCCGGCACCTGTCAGCGCCAGCTGCTCATGCGGCAGCGGCGAGAACAGGAACAGCCCCAGTAGCGCGGCGGCCACGGCCAGGCCTTTCAGGCTCTGCCAGCGGTCCAGTGCCTGTTCATCACTGCTGCGCAGCTGTGGCGTGGCCGGCAGCGGGGCGCTGCTCTGCCAGTTGCCACGGCTTTGCCAGCAGATGATCGCCCAGCAGGCAGCAAGGCCCAGCAGCACCGGCAGCATGGCTTGCTGCAGATAGCCGGCGAACGACAGCTGCAGCGTCTGGCCGATCAGGATGTTCTGCGGGTTGCCGATCAGCGTGGCGGCAGAGCCGATGTTGGCCGCACAGGCCAGCCCCAGCAGGAACGGCACCGGGTTGAGCTGGCGGCGGATGCAGGCTTCCGCCAGGATCGGCGCTACCGCCAGGCAAACGATATCGTTGCTGAACACTGCGGACAGCGCGCCAGACATCAGGATCAGCAGCCCCAGCAGCCATGGCGGCGATACCGGCAGATTGGCCATGCCGCGGGTGGCCCAGCTGTAGAAGCCACCCAGCCGCATCTGTGCCGATACCACCATGAAGGAGAACAGCAGGATCACGGTGGGCAGGTGCACAGCCGCTACCGCGTCCTGCAGGCTGACGGCATCCAGGCTGATCAGCGCGATGGCGCCCAGCAGCGCCACGCCAGTGCGGTCCAGCTGCAGAAAGGGCAGGCCGCCCAGGATCATGCCCAGGTAGACCAGGGCGAAAATGGCAAGAATGGTAGTTGTCATGCGGCTGGAGGTAGGCAGTAGCGGGAACGAAGAAGGTCAGTGGTCCAGCGCCAGCTTGGCGCCAAAACCGATAAAGGCCACGCCCAGCAGGCGATCCATGCTGCGCCGCACGGTCGGCGCCTGCAGCCAGGCACTGGCGCGGGCGGCCACCAGCACCAGCAGCGCGAACCAGATCACCCCTTCCAGCGCGTGAATCAGCGCCATGGCCAGGCTCATCCACAACACGCTGTCCTGCGGCTGCAGAAACTGCGGCAGAAAGGTGAGATAGAACAGCCCTACCTTGGGATTGAGCAGGTTGGTCAGCACGCCGCGCCAGAACCAGTTGCCTCCGGGTTCGCCAGCGGTGTCAGGGTTGGCCGCAGGCTCGCTGCGGCGGCGCAGCAGCTGCACTCCCAGCCATAGCAGCCAGCCAGCACCCACCACGCGCAGCAGCGTGTAGGCGGCAGCCGAGGTCTGCAGCAGCGCGCCCAGACCGCAGGCCACGATCACCCCCCAGGCCAGCACGCCGCAGCAGATGCCGATGCCGGCAGCCAGCGCGGCACGGCGGCCTTCGTTGACGGCGGTGCGCAGCACCAGCGCGGTATCGAGGCCGGGGGTGATGGTGAGCAGGGCGGCGGTGGCACTGAACAGCAGCAGCGAGGACAGCATGGCGGGGATTCCTGAGGGGGAGGGGCAGGCAATGATAACGGTTGCTGCGGCCAACGTCAGGCGGCAAGGTTGGCAGCTGGCCGTGGCAGAAACGAAAACGGCAAGCCGCAGCTTGCCGTTGTATCGCTCGGGAGGGCCGCTTACCACAGCACCTTCACGGTGTTGTCGCCCAGCCAGTCTTCCAGGGTCACCAGCAGGCTGTCGTCCAGCCGCACGCCCCATTCAGGCGGCAGCATCAGGTCGCCCTTGGCCTTGTCGTTGCGGTAACTGATGCGTACCGGGCAGCCGGCTTCCTCGCTGCGGTAGGGGGTGAGGATGTTGCGCAGCGAGGTCACGTCGTGGCTGGCCTTCATCTGGATCGCCAGGCTGCGCGCATAGCGGCTGCGCGCCTCACCCAGCTCGTACAGCTGCTCGGCGATGATGCGCAGGCCGCCGGAGAACTTGTCCTCGCTTACCTTGCCTTCCACCACCAGCACGATGTCGTCCTTGAGCTTGGTGCGGTTGGCATCCACCGCCTCGGCAAACAGGCTCACTTCCAGCTTGGCGGTGCCGTCGTCGATCTGCACGAAGGCCATCTTGCCGCGGTTACCCACCTTGGTACGGATGCCGGTGACAAAGCCGGCCAGCAGCTGCGGCTCGCGCTTGGGGCTGAGGCGGTTCAGCGGCGTCTTGATGAAGCCGCGCACTTCCTTCTCGTAGGCGGAGAACGGGTGGCCGGACAGGTAGTAGCCGATGGCGATCTTTTCTTCCGCCAGCTGCACCGCCGGGGTCCACGGCTTGCAGTCCACCATTTCCACGCTGGGCGCCACGTCGTCGCCGAACATATCGAACAGCCCGCCCTGGCTGGCGTTGGCCGCTTCCTGTTCGGCCGCGCTCATGGCGAGGCCAACGTTGGCGAACAGCTTGGCGCGATTCGGCTCGATGCTGTCGAAAGCGCCGGCGCGGATCAGCGCCTCGATTACCCGCTTGTTCACCAGCTTCTTGTCGGTGCGCTTGCAGAAGTCGAACAGGCTCACGAATTTGCCGCTTTCGTTGCGCACCGCCACGATGTGATCCACGGCCGATTCGCCGGTGCCCTTGATGGCGCCCAGCGCGTAGCGGATGTGTTTGCGGTCCACCGGCACGAAGCGGTAGAAGCTCTCGTTCACGTCCGGCGGCAGGAATTTCAGCCCGTTCTTGCTATCGATACTGTCGTCGTAGAACACCTTCAGCTGGTCGGTGTTATCCAGTTCCGACGACATGGTGGCTGCCATGAAGGCTGAAGTATGGTGCGCCTTCAGCCAGGCGGTCTGGTAGGACACCACCGCATAGGCCGCGGTGTGCGACTTGTTGAAGCCGTACTCGGCGAACTTGGCCATCAGGTCGAACAGCATCTCGGCCAGTGCCGGGTCGTAGCCTTTTTCCTTGGCACCGGCGGCAATCTTGCCACGGTGCTCGGCCATTTCCTCCGGCTTCTTCTTGCCCATCGCCCGGCGCAGCATGTCGGCGCCGCCCAGGGTGTAGCCGCCGATGATCTGCGAGATCTGCATCACCTGTTCCTGATACACGATCACGCCGTAAGTCGGGTCCAGGCAGGCCTGCAGGTCAGGGTGGAAGTAGTCCACCTCCTGCTTGCCCGCCTTACGCAGGATGAAGTCATCCACCATGCCGGAGCCCAGCGGGCCGGGGCGGTACAGCGCCAGCACCGCGATGATGTCTTCGAAACGGTCGGGCTTCAGCTTTTCCAAGAGCCGCTTCATGCCGTCCGATTCCAGCTGGAACACGCCGGTGGTGTTGGCCTGCTGCAGTACCTTGTAGGCTGCCGGGTCGGTGAATTCCAGCAGGTTGATGTCGGTGGTGAAGCTTGGGTCCAGCGCTTTGATGTAGCGCACCGCCAGATCGATAATCGTCAGGTTGCGCAGGCCCAGGAAGTCGAACTTCACCAGCCCGACCTGTTCCACGTCGTCCTTGTCCAGCATCGATACCGGTACAGCGTCTTCGCCGCTGGCCTGGTATACCGGGCAGAAGTCGGTGATCTTGCCCGGCGCGATCAGCACGCCGCCGGCGTGCATGCCGATGCCGCGGGTGAGGCCTTCCAGCTTCTTGGCCAGTTCCCACAGCTGGCGCAGTTCTTCCTCGTTTTCCAGCCGCTCGCGCAGTACCGGCTCCATTTCCACCGCGTCGTCCAGCGAGTATTGCTTGCCGGGCGCGGCGGGGATCAGCTTGGACACGCCGTCACAGAACATGTACGGCAGGTCCAGCACGCGGCCAACGTCGCGTACCACCGCCTTGGCCGCCATGGTGCCGAAGGTGGCGATTTGGCTCACCGCCTCGGCGCCGTAAGCCTGACGCACATACTCGATCACGCGGTAGCGGTTGTCCTGGCAGAAGTCGATGTCGAAGTCGGGCATCGATACCCGTTCCGGGTTCAGGAAGCGTTCGAACAGCAGCGCATAGGCCAGTGGGTCGATGTCGGTAATGCCGATGCTGTAGGCCACCAGCGAGCCGGCGCCGGAGCCTCGGCCCGGGCCTACCGGGCAGCCGTTGTTCTTCGCCCAGTTGATGAAGTCCGCCACGATCAGGAAGTAGCCGGGGAAGCCCATGTCGATGATGGTCTTGCACTCGATGGCCAGCCGCTCGTCGTAGCGCGGGCGCTCGGCGGCGCGGACTTCCGGGTCCGGGTACAGTTTTTCCAGCCGCGTCTCCAGACCTTCCCTGGACAGGTGTACCAGGTAGTCGTCCAGCGTCATGCCGTCCGGGGTGGGGAATTGCGGCAGGTAGTTCTTGCCCAGCTGAATGGTGACATTGCAGCGCTTGGCGATTTCCACCGTGTTCTGCAGCGCCTCCGGGATGTCGGCAAAGCGCGCCAGCATCTCCTCGGTGGACATGAAGTACTGGCACTCGGCAAAGTCTTTCGGCCGGCGCTTGTCGGACAGGGTATAGCCTTCGGCGATGCACACACGCGCTTCGTGCGCCTTGAAGTCGTCCGGGTCCATGAACTGGATCGGATGGGTGGCCACCACCGGCAGGCCGGTCTCGCCGGCCAGGCACAGCGTCCCCTGAACGATGTTCTCGATTTGCGGATTGTCCAGCCGCTGCACTTCCAGGTAGAAGCTGCCCGGGAACAGGCGCGACCAGTGCTCGGCACGATTCTTGGCTTCGTCCAGGTTGCCGTTGGCAATGGCGATGCCGACATCGCCCAGCTGGGCGCCGGACAAGCAAAGCAGATTGCTGTTGTCACCGTTTTCCAGCCAGCTGCGCTTGATCTCGGCACGGCCACGATGCTGGTTGTGGGTATAGGCCTCGGCCAGCAGCTCGCACAGGCGGCCATAACCGGCGCGGTTTTTTACCACCAGCAGCAGGCGGCTGGGCTTGTCCGGGTCGGCTTCGTTCTCCACCCAGATATCGCAGGACACGATGGGCTTGATGCCCTTGCCACGGCAGGCCTTGTAGAACTTGACCATGCCGAAGATGTTCATCAGGTCCGACATGCCCAGCGCCGGCATACCGTCCTTGACGGCGCGTTTTACCGCGTCGTCGAGGCGGACGATGCCGTCGGTGATGGAAAATTCGGAATGGAGGCGGAGGTGGACAAAGCGGGGTGCGTTCATCCCGCCATTGTAACGGGCGGGGGCGCGGGCGTCATGGCCGGCATGGGGCAATCCGGCATGGGTTGGCCGCATGCGGCCAACCTTTGGGAGCGACTTACTTGTCTTTGGGTTTCAGTGCCGCCAGCGCGGCCTTCTGCATTTCCAGGGTCTTGATCTGCATCGACAGCATGCCCAGGTTCATGGTGAGCCAGGTTTCTACCACCTTGAGCTCGGCTATCTTGCGGTCGACTTCTTCCTCGCTCATTGGCGGCAGGAAAGGCTGGGCGCCGGGTGGGGTGGCGGACTGCAGCAGCTGGCGGAACATGGCAAACGGGTCGGCGGGGTTGAATTCTGGATTCATGGCGGCTCTCCGGGTGGCGCCGGCTGTGCCGGCATGCAGGCTTCATCTTAGCGCATCGCTTGCGCTGCGCATCGCGGCAAATAAAAAACGGGCACCCGCAGGTGCCCGTTGTGACGATACTTGCTGCAGCTTAGTTGCCGGCCTGTGCATCTACGGCGGCCAGAGCCACCATGTTGATGATGCGGCGTACCGAGGAGATCGGGGTCAGGATGTGCACCGGCTTGGCCATGCCCATCAGGATCGGGCCGATGGTCACGCCGTCGGAGGCCGATACACGCAGCAGGTTGTAGCTGATGTTGGCGGCTTCCACGTTCGGCATTACCAGCAGGTTGGCCGCACCTTTCAGGGTGCTGTCCGGCATGGCCTGCTGGCGGATGCTTTCCACCAGCGCGGCGTCGCCCTGCATTTCACCGTCGATTTCCAGGTTCGGGTGAGCTTCCTGCACCAGTGCCAGCGCGTCGCGCATCTTGCAGGCGCCTTCCGAGTTCCAGGTACCGAAGCTGGAGTTGGACAGCAAGGCAACCTTGGGCTGGATACCGAAGCGGCGGATGGACTCCGCTGCCATTTCGGTAATGGCTGCCAGTTGTTCTGCATCCGGGTTCGGGTTCACGTAGGTGTCGGCGATGAAGATGTTGCCGGTCGGCAGGATCAGCGCGTTCATCGCGGCAGCGACTTTGTCCTCGCGGGCGTAGCCGATCACGTTCTCGATGATGTCGAAGTGCTGGCGGTACGGTCCGTAGGTGCCGCAGATCATGGCATCGGCTTCACCGCGGCGTACCATCAGCGCGCCAATCAGCGTGGTGTTGCCGATCACGCGGCGACGAGCCTGCTCCTGGGATACGCCCTTGCGCTTCATCAGCTGGTAGTAGTCCTTCCAGTAGTCGGCGTAGCGCGGGTCGGATTCGTTGTTCACCAGCTCGAAGTCGGCACCGGCTTCCAGCTTCAGACCCAGCTTCTTGATACGCTTCTCGATCACGCTCGGGCGGCCGATCAGGATCGGACGGGCCAGGCCCTGGGAGACGATTTCCTGGGTGGCGTGCAGTACGCGCTCGTCTTCGCCCTCGGCCATTACCACGCGCTTGAGCGCTTTCTTGGCCTGGGAGAATACCGGCTTCATGAACAGGTTGGTCTTGTAGACGAACTGTGCCAGCTGGTCGACGTAGGCGTCGAAGTCCTTGATCGGGCGGGTAGCCACGCCGGAATCCATGGCTGCCTTGGCCACGGCCGGGGCGATCTTCACGATCAGGCGCGGGTCGAACGGCTTCGGAATCACGTATTCCGGGCCGAAGGACAGTTCCTGGTCACCGTAGGCGGTGGCAACCACATCGTTCTGCTCGGCCATGGCCAGGTCGGCGATGGCGCGCACGGTGGCCAGCTTCATCTCTTCGTTGATGGTGGTGGCGCCTACGTCCAGCGCACCACGGAAGATGAACGGGAAGCACAGTACGTTGTTCACCTGGTTCGGGAAGTCGGAACGGCCGGTACCGATGATGGCGTCCGGACGAACTTCTTTTACCAGCGGCGGCAGGATTTCCGGCTCCGGGTTGGCCATGGCCAGAATCACCGGGTAGGCGGCCATGGATTTCACCATGTCCTGAGTCACCAGCTTCGGACCGGACAGGCCCATGAAGATGTCGGCGCCAACCATGGCGTCAGCCAGTTTGCGTTGGCCGTTGTCCGGGATGGCGAAGCGCTTCTTGGATTCGTCCATCTTGTCGTCGCGGTCCTGGTAGATCACACCCTTGGAATCGCAGACGGTAACGTTTTCACGCTTCACGCCCAGGGCTACCAGCAGCTCCAGGCAGGCAATGGCGGCAGCGCCGGCGCCGGAGGCTACCACGCGCACGTTGCCGATTTCCTTGTTTACCAGGCGCAGCGAGTTCAGTACCGCGGCAGCGGCCACGATGGCGGTGCCGTGCTGGTCATCGTGGAACACCGGAATGTTCATGCGTTCGCGGCATTTCTTCTCGATGTAGAAGCATTCCGGCGCCTTGATGTCTTCCAGGTTGATGCCGCCGAAGGTCGGCTCCATCGCGCAGATGATGTCTACCAGCTTGTCCGGGTCGTTTTCGTTCAGCTCGATGTCGAACACGTCGACGCCGGCAAACTTCTTGAACAGCACGCCCTTGCCTTCCATTACCGGCTTGCCGGCCAGCGGGCCGATATTGCCCAGGCCCAGCACGGCGGTGCCGTTGGTTACCACGGCTACCAGGTTGCCGCGGGCGGTGTACTTGTAGGCGTTAAGCGGGTCTTCAACGATCGCGTCGCAAGGCGCGGCTACACCAGGCGAGTAGGCAAGGGCCAGGTCGCGCTGGGTGGCCAGCGGCTTGGTTGGGGCGACCTGGATCTTGCCCGGCTGCGGGAACTGGTGGAAATCGAGTGCGGCTTGGCGCAGTTGCTCGTCCATTCTGTTGGCTCCTGATTGTTATGTCAGAGGGTGTGGAGAGGGCAGCCATTATAAGGGCCAACCCTTGTCTAGGGCTACGATCGTGTCCGACAAAAAACGCGGTGAAAGTTTCACCGCGTTTTTGGGGCTTGCGGCCAACGCTTACATCATGCCTAGCGTGCGTGGCAGCCACAGCGAGATAGCTGGTACATAAGTCACCAGCCCCAGGAAGGCCAGCATGGTGAGCAGCCACGGCCATACCGCCACGGTGAGCTCGGTAATGCCCATCTTGGTAATGCCCGACGCCACGTACAGATTGAGGCCAACCGGCGGGTGGCACATCCCCACTTCCATGTTCACCACGATCAGGATGCCGAAGTGCACCGGGTCGATACCCAGTGCGGTGGCCACCGGGAACAGGATGGGAGCGAAGATCAGCACGATGGACGACGGCTCCATCACATTGCCGGCCAGCAGCAGGATCACGTTTACCGCCAGCAGGAAGGCTACCGGGCCCAGACCTGCATCGATCAGCCAGCTGGCCATCGCCTGCGGAATGCCTTCACTGGTCATCAGGAAGGAGAACAGCACCGCGTTGGTGATGATGTACAGCAGCATCGCCGACATGCTGGCCGAATCCAGCAGTACCTTGGGCACCTGCTTCAGCGTCATGTCCTTGTAGATGAACACGGCGACGATGAAGGCATACACCGCGGACATGGCGGCCGCTTCGGTCGGGGTGAAAATGCCGGTGTAGATACCGCCGATCACCACCACGATCAACAGCAGACCCCAGATGCTTTCGCGCAGTGCTTTCAGGCGCTGTGCCGCGCTGGCCTTGGCCAGGCGCGGATAGCCGAATTTGCGGGCGCGATACCAGGTGGTAAGGCCCAGGAAACCCGCCAGCATCAGGCCCGGGATCACCCCGGCCATGAACAGCTGGCCCACCGAAGTATTGGTGGCTACCGAGTACATCACCATCACGATGGACGGCGGGATCAGGATGCCCAGTGCGCCCGAGGTGGTGATCACGCCGGCACCGAAGCTGTTGGGAAAGCCCTGCTTGACCATGGCCGGCAGCAGGATGGAACCGATGGCCACCACGGTAGCCGGGCTGGAGCCGGACACAGCAGCAAACAGTGCGCAGGCCAGTACGCCGGCCAGGCCCAGGCCACCATGCCAGTGGCCCACCATGGACGAGGCGAAGTTGATCATCCGCCGCGCCACACCGCCGTGGGTAAGGAAGTTACCGGCCAGGATGAAGAACGGAATCGCCATGATCTCGAACTTCTCGATGCCGGTGAACAGCTTCAGCGCCACCGCCTCGATCGGCACCTCGGTCATGGTGAACAGGAAGGTAAGTACCGTCAGACCCAGCGAGATGGAAATCGGCATGCCGGTGAGCATCAGCACCAGCAGCAGCCCGAAAATGATGAGTGCGCTCATGGTTTGTCGCCTCCGTTTTTCTTGATGTCGTGCGGATGCAGGTTGTCGTCCATGGCGAACCAGTTGCTGTCGTCGGCCACGTCGTCCATGCCTTCCACATGGCTGTGGTCATGCTTGGGCAGATGGCCGGTCTTCACGAAGTTCACCAGCACCTGCAGGAAGCGGAAGCTCATCAGGTAGGAGCCGCAGGGCACTGCCAGGTAGACCAGCCACATCGGCAGCTCCAGGTCGGCCGAGGTCTGGTCGGTATGGCCGATTTCCCACACGAAGGTAGCGCCCAGGGTGCCGATGATGCCGGTGAACAGCGCGCCGGCCAGCAGGCCGATAACGATGAAGCGGCTGCGGTTGCGATCGGAAAGCTGGTTGATCAGCACATCCACGCCCACGTGGATGCCGGTGCGCACGCCATAGGCGGCGCCGAACTTGGCCATCCATACAAACAGATAGATGGTGAGTTCCTGTGCCCAGCTGGTGTGGATGTGGGCCAGATAGGGTTGAAGTGACTCGATGCCGCTGCCGTAACGGTGCACCACTGCAAAGAAGGTGATCAGTGTTGCCGCCGCCATCAGGGTTGCAATCAGCCACTCCTCGAGATGGTCGAGGAATTTCATGGTATGCCTCCAGGCAAACGGTTGGCCGCGGGCCTGCGGCCAACCCGGGATTGCAGACGCAGGCCGACCATGTGGCCAGCCTGGCTGTGCTGCGGGGCTTAGTTCGGGGTGTAGCCGGTCTGCTTGTAGATCAGCTGCACCAGGCCTTCGCCGATGCGGTCATCCATCTTCATGTGTACCGGCACCAGCGCTTTCTTGAAGGCGGCACGTTCGGCAGCGGTGGGGATGTAGACCTGGGTCTTGCCGGAGGCCTTGATCTTGGCCAGATCGTTTTCGTTTTCCTGCTGGGCGATCTGGTTGGCGTAAATGGTGGCTTCCTTCATCGCCCCGTCCAGGGTTGCGCGGATGTCAGCCGGCAGGCCGTCCCAGAATTTCTTGTTCACGATCACCGCGTAACCCAGGTAGCCATGGTTGGTCACGGTGGCGTACTTCTGCACTTCGTGCATTTTCTGGGTCAGCATGTTGGACGGCGGGTTCTCGGTGCCATCCACTACGCCGGTCTGCAGCGCCTGGTAGGTTTCGGAGAACGCCATTACCTGCGGCAGAGCGCCCAGAGTGCGCATTTCTTCCTCCAGTACCTTGGACGACTGGATGCGCATCTTCAGGCCCTTGAAGTCGGCCGGCGACTTGAGCGGCTTGTTGGCAGAGAAGATCTTGAAGCCGTTGTCCCAGTAAGCCAGGCCCTTGATGCCCTTGCTTTCCAGTTTGGACAGCAGTTGCTGGCCGATCGGGCCCTGGGTGACCTTGTGCAGCTCGTCGTAGTTGTCAAAGATGTAGGGCAGGTCGAAGACTTCGAATTCCTTGGCGCCCAGCGGGCCGAACTTGGCCAGGCTCGGGGCCAGCATCTGTACCGCGCCCAGCTGCAGCGCTTCCAGCTCTTCCTTGTCCTTGTACAGCTGGCTGTTGGGGAATACCTGCACTTGCACACGGCCCTTGGTGCGCTGCTCGGCCAGTTTCTTGAAGTATTCTGCTGCCTTGCCCTTCGGGGTGTCCTGTGCCACCACGTGGCTGAACTTGATCACGAAATCGGCGGCGTTGGCGATACCGGACATGCCCAGGGCGACACCGGCGATCAGGGCTGCGTATTTCAGTTTCATGTTGCTACTCTCCTGTGTTCTCTGTCGGGCACCTCGAAAAACTCCCGTTTTCGTTGCGATACTGCGTTGCTCACGAAAAATGTCTCCTTACATATCAAACATATGCTGCGTCGACATTTTTCGTTCGCGCCTTGTCTCGCTTAGAAACCCGGGTTTTCGCGGCGCCCTGCTGTGTAGTGTTTTCTGTGTTGTCAAACTTGCCGTGTTGGCTGGCAGTTCGCATCCTGAACACTAGAAGCTCTGTGCCGGGCGCTCTATTGGGGACTTCCGCATCAGGGTTTTCCCCACTACCGGCTGCTTGCGGGCTGCGCCAGTGTGCGCACGCCCGCTCACCACCAGAAGGATGACCATGCCGCACAAAGACCTGTCTGCCCCCAGTCAGTCGCCGCGCCGCCTGTGGCTTGGGGCGGCCGTGATCCTGATCGGGCTGCTGCTGGCATTGGCCGGGCTGTTCTGGGTGGTCTACAAGGACTGGCAGGACGAGCAGCGCGACAGCCTGATCCAGGAATTGCTGTGGCTGGACCAGAGCCTGCGGCTGCACATGGATGAGCATCAGCGCTGGCTGGACAATATGCAGGACGATCTGCCGCCGCGCACCCTGCAGCAGGGCGCCCGCTTCCTGGCAGCATCGCGCTTGCTGCAGCGCGAGAGCCGCGAGATCGTGGCGGTGCAATGGGTGGACCGCAATGGCGTGGTGGTGCTGGACAGCCTGGGGCGGCCGGCGCAGCAACTGAGCGGCATGGCCCACGATGCCTTGTGGCGGGCGGAAAAACTGGGGCGCGAAAGCTACGGCCAACCCTATATCGGGCCGGATGGCCAGTACCGTTTCGATCTGGCGGTGCCGGTGCTGGTGAATGGCTACTATGTCGGTGGCGTGCGGCTGGTGTACAGCATGAATGCGCTGCTGCAACAGCAGGTGCCGTGGTGGATCGCCTCCAAGTACCACATCAGCCTGGTGGACCTGGAGGGCCGGACGCTGGCCAGCAAGTTCGAACAGGCCCCGCCGCAGGGTACCCAGTCGCACCAGATCAGTTTCGACCCGCCGGGTTTTGGCGTGATGCTGCGTGGCATCAGCTACCGTGCCGGCATCGGCCTCACGCTGCCGGTGCTCAGTGGCTTGATCGTGCTGCTGGCGCTGGGCCTGCTGTTTCTGTTGTGGCGCATTCGCCGCCATGTGCGGCAGCGGGCGGAGGTGGAGCGTGCCTTGCAGCGCGAGATGTCGATTCGCCGCGCGGTGGAAGACAGCATGAAGAGCGGCCTGATCGCCTTCGATCGCGACGGCGTGATCCTGCGCGTCAACCGTGCCATGTGCGAGCTTACCGGGCTGGGGGCAGAACAACTGGTGGGGCAGCAGCTGCCATACAGCTTCTGGGCGCCGGAAGATCATCCGCAGCTGTTGGCCGCGATGCAGGCAATGCTGTCCGGCGAGTTGCCAGAGCACGGTTTCGAGTTGCCGTTCCGCCATTGCAATGGCGAGCGCTTCGAAGTGCGGCTGTATGCGGCGCCGTTGCTGCAGGGGGAGCGGCAGGAGGGCTGGGTGGCATCGATGTACGACATCACCGAGCTGAAGAAAAAACGGCTGGCACTGAATGCCTCGCACCAGCGCTTTCTTACCGTGCTCAACGGCCTGGACAGTGGCCTGTGCGTGGTGGATGGCGACAGCCGCCAGCTGCTGTATGCCAACCCGGCGTTTGCCGGCGGCTGGGGTGGTTTCGAGGCAGTGGGGCCATACTGCCCGCTGCTGCCGGGCATGGCGCGCGGGCTGGAGCTGCTGGCGGCCAACCTGGAATTCTCGCCGGACCGTGGCCGTAGCTGGTACCAGCTGCAATATCGCGCCATCGACTGGGTGGATGGCGAGCCGGCCTGGCTGTGCATGCTGGTGGATGTCACCGAATCGCGCGCCCGCACCGCGCGTGAACGGGCGCAGGAGGAGCGCTTCCAGACTACTTCGCGGCTCATTGCCATGGGCGAGATGGCGTCGTCGCTGGCGCACGAACTGGGCCAGCCACTTACCGCCATTTCCACCTACGCCGCCGGGCTGGCGCGCAAGCTGCCCAGCGATGCCGCCCAGCGCAACGGCGTGGGCGAGGCGGTGCAGGCGATTGCCGACCAGGCGCGACGGGCAGGGCAGATCGTCAACAGCATCCGGGCCTTCGTGAAAAAACACGCGCCGCAACTGGAATTGTGCGATCCGGATCTGGCGCTGCGTCGCGCGGTAGCGCTGGCACAGCCGATGGCCGACAAATACGGCATGCAGCTGTTGCTGGAGCCAGGGGCCGGCGGGGCGCGGGTGGAGATGGACCCGGTGCTGATCGAGCAGGTACTGCTCAATCTGGTAAAGAACGCCATCGAGGCCATGCGCGAGGCCGACTCGCCGCGGCCGTCGGTGCGGCTGCAGAGCACGGTGGGCGCGCAGTTCTGGCGGGTGGAGGTGGTGGACAACGGCCCGGGCCTGAGCGAGGAGATCCGTGGCAACCTGTTTACGCCGTTCTACTCTACCAAGCCGCAGGGCATGGGCATCGGGCTCAATATCTGCCGCTCCATCGTCGAGCATCACCGCGGCGAGTTCGGTGTTAGCGCGCCGCTGACCGGCGGCTGCGCATTCTGGTTCACGCTGCCGCTGTACCAGGGCGAGTAGGAGCCAGATAGCAAAAAAGCTTGGCCGCATGGTATGCGGCCAACCTTTGAGATTGTCACCAAGCCCAGGCGCGTAGCGAAGGGCTTGGTGGTGAAAACGGCAAGGCTGCCAATGGTGCCAATTGGCTGGAGCGGCCCGGCTTGGCCGGGTCCGGTAGAACGCGAGCAAAGTGCCTGCTCAGCAGCCTGAAGGTTGGCCGCATGGTATGCGGCCAACCTTTTTCTTTCTGCGCGGCGCTTACTGCTCCGGCGTCAGAATGGTTTCCCTGGCCTCCGGCAGCATGTCCGGGTAGTCGCGGCTGTAATGCAGACCGCGGCTTTCCTTGCGCAGCAGCGCGGAGCGCACGATCAGCTCGGCGGTCTGCACCAGGTTGCGCAGTTCGATCAGGTCGTTGGTGACGTGGAAGTTGCTGTAGTACTCGTTGATCTCTTCCGACAGCAGCTTGATGCGGTTCTGCGCGCGCTCCAGCCGCTTGTTGGTGCGCACGATGCCCACGTAGTCCCACATGGCGCGGCGCAGCTCGTCCCAGTTGTGCGAGATCACCACTTCCTCGTCGGTGTCGGTTACCTGGCTATCGTCCCAGTCCGGCATTTGCGGCTGTTTCGCCGGTTTGCTGGCCAGGATGTCGGCGGCGGCTGCCTTGCCGATGATCATGCACTCCAGCAGCGAGTTGCTGGCCAGGCGGTTGGCGCCATGCAGGCCGGTGCAGGCCACTTCACCCACCGCGTACAGCCCTTCTACATCAGTGCGGCCCTTCAGGTCGGTTACCAGGCCACCACAGGTGTAGTGTGCTGCCGGTACCACCGGAATCGGCTGCTGAGTGATGTCGATGCCCAGCTCCAGGCAATGCGCGTAGATATTGGGGAAGTGCTCCTGGATAAAGCTGGCCGGCTTGTAGGAAATATCCAGATACACGCAGTCCAGACCGTGCTTCTTCATTTCGAAGTCTATGGCACGGGCCACCACGTCGCGCGGTGCCAGCTCGGCGCGTTCGTCATGGTGCGGCATGAAACGGGTGCCATCCGGCAGGCGCAGAATGCCGCCTTCGCCACGTACCGCTTCGGAAATCAGGAACGACTTGCTGTGCGGGTGGTACAGGCAGGTGGGGTGGAACTGGATGAACTCCATGTTCCCCACCCGGCAGCCGGCGCGCCAGCCCATGGCGATACCATCACCAGTAGCAGTGTCCGGGTTGGTGGTGTACAGGTACACCTTGCCGGCTCCACCGGATGCCAGAATGGTATGGTTGGCCGCAATAGTGATGACGTGGTCGCCGATCTTGTCCAGCGCATACACGCCGAAGCAGCGCTTGCCTTCCAGCCCCAGCTTGCGCGAGGTGATCAGATCAATGGCGATGTAATCTTCCAGCAGCGTGATGTTCGGATGCGCCTTGATCTTCTGACCAAGCGTGGTGGTTACCGCAGCGCCGGTGGCATCGGCGGCATGAATGATGCGGCGGTGGCTGTGGCCGCCTTCACGCGTCAGGTGGAAGCCGGTCTGGTGGGTGTCGTCGCGGGTGAACGGCACCCCCAGGTCCACCAGCCAGTCGATCGCCTCTTTAGAGTTCTCCACGATAAAGCGCGTGGTGTCCTCATTGCACAGGCCGGCGCCAGCCACCAAGGTGTCGTGGATGTGCTCCTGTATGGAGTCACTATTGTCCAGCACCGCGGCAATGCCGCCCTGGGCGTAACTGGAGCTGCCTTCCAGCAGGTCGCGCTTGGTAATCAGGCCGACTTTCTTCTTTTCTGCCAGATGCAGTGCCAGTGTCATCCCGGCCAGGCCACTACCAATAATCAGTACATCAAATTTCAGATTTGTCATTTCCCGGTCTCCGCCTGCGCAGTGCCGATGTAGTGTGAAAACAGCGCAACAGGTTAGCAGAAGGGGCTGTGGCTGTGTGCGGCAGCTGCCATCTGCTGGCTGAAATCAATTTTCTGCTGGCGTGGGTGGCTTGCAGATCAACGACTTGTCGAATTCGTTGGTCTTTTCGTGCAATTCGCTGTTGACGCGGTTCGGGGCGATGGGTATAGTTCGCCTCCTCTGCTGACGACGACA
>NZ_JBHRYH010000014.1:0-24065 GCF_042648905.1 Vogesella amnigena
GAGACCAGGACGTTGATAGGTCGGGTGTGGAAGCGCTGTGAGGCGTGAAGCTAACCGATACTAATTGCTCGTGAGGCTTGACTCTATCATTTGAGGTGCTTTGCAAGGCGAAGTGACCGAGAGTGGATGTTGCGTGATACAGGATTCTACCGGCCAAGCAGAGAGAGAGACTGCTTGGTAAAGGCTTCGACAATTTGTAGACAGTTTATGTCTGGTGGCCATAGCGAGGTGGTCCCACGCCTTCCCATTCCGAACAGGACCGTGAAACGCCTCAGCGCCGATGATAGTGCGGATACCCGTGTGAAAGTAGGACACTGCCAGACTCCCCCACAGGAAGCCCAGCTCAGACGAGCTGGGCTTTGGTTTACTAGGCCGATTGCCGGTAAACGACCAGTTTTTCTGGTGACCATAGCGAAGCGGTACCACGCCTTCCCATTCCGAACAGGACCGTGAAACGCTTCAGCGCCGATGATAGTGCCGATTGCCGGTGTGAAAGTAGGACATTGCCAGAGCCCCATGCCGAAAGCCCAGACCCAGGTCTGGGCTTTTTGCTTTCGTGGCTTTGCGTATGGGATGCCGCCCGGGGTCGGTGGTATCCTGCGGCTGATGAATCAATAACGGCCCTGTGCCGCTAAAGCCGAGAGCACTGTCATGTCGTATCCCACTCCATCGTTCGAAAACAAGATCTGCCCGCCGGAACAGCTGGCGGAGAAGCTGGCCGCATTGCCGCGCCCCATCGTGTTTACCAATGGCTGTTTCGATATCCTGCACCGTGGCCATGTGACTTACCTGGCACAGGCACGCGCGCTGGGTGCCAGCCTGGTGCTGGGGCTGAATACCGATGCCTCGGTAAAGCGCCAGGGCAAGGGCGAGGATAGGCCGATCAATAACGAGCTGAACCGCGCCGCCGTGCTGGCGGCACTGGAAAGCGTGAGCCTGGTGACCTGGTTCGACAGCGATACGCCGGCAGACCTGATTGAGCAGGTTCAACCGGATGTGCTGGTGAAAGGTGGCGACTGGCCGGTAGACAAGATCGTCGGTAGCGCCGAGACATTGGCGCGCGGTGGAGAGGTGCATTCCATTCCCTTTTTGTTCGATACCTCCACCACTGCCACCATCAAGAAAATCCGTACCGTGGAAGGCCAATGAGCGCGCTGGCTTTTGCGGTGCTGCGCCAGCTGGCCGATGGACGCTTTCATTCCGGCGAGGATATGGCCCAGGTGCTGGGCTGCTCGCGCACCCTGGTCTGGCAGGCGGTGCACAAGCTGGAAAGCGATTTCGGCATTACCGTGTTCAGCGTGCGTGGCCAGGGTTACCGCTTGCCGCAGCCGTTCGAGCTGCTGGATGTCAGTGGCGTTCGTGCCGGCTTTAACGAGCAGGCGGCCAACGTGTGGACGCTGGCGCTGGCCGATGAGATAGATTCTTCCAATACCCAGCTGATGATGCGTGCCGGGCAGGGTGCACCGCATGGCCTGGTGCTGGCTGCCGAGCGGCAGACCGCAGGTCGTGGCCGCCTGGGACGGCGCTGGCAGATGCCGTTGGGTGCCGGGCTGACCTTTTCTGTGCTGTGGCGCTTCGAGCGTGGCCTGGGCGGGCTGGCCGGCCTGTCGCTGGCTGTCGGCGTGGCCATGGTGCGGGCGCTGCACAGTTTTGACGTGCCGGTGCAACTGAAGTGGCCTAACGATGTGCTGCTGGATGGCCGCAAGCTGGCTGGCATCCTGATTGAGCTGTCTGGCGATGCGCTGGGGCCGGCAGCCGTGGTGATCGGCATTGGCCTGAACATGGCCTCGCCGGGCGAAGTGGACCAGCCGGTGGCCAATCTGGCTGCTGCCGGTTACAAGGTTGGCCGCAATGCCTTGCTGGCGGAGCTGCTGAACCAGCTGGCCGATGTGCTGGCGACATTTGATCGCGAAGGCTTTACCGCCTTTCATGCCGAGTGGACCCAATCGGCGGCCTTCCTGCAGCAGCCAGTCATGCTGCGCTTCAGTCATGGCGAGCCGGTAGCGGGAACCGCGCTGGGTGTGGACCCGCACGGCGCCTTGCTGGTGGAAACGGAGGGCAGTGTCAGGGTGTTCCATGTCGGTGAAGTCAGCCTGCGGGCGGCGCCATGAAGCTGTTGATCGATGCCGGCAACAGCCGGGTGAAATGGGCGCTGTGGAATGGCCGCGAGCTGGGGCCGGTGACGGCGCTGGCACATGAGGAACTGGCGCGGCTGGCGCAGGACTGGCAAGACCTGGCGGTGGATGCGGTATATGCGGCCAACGTGGCGCATGCGCCGGTGCGCGATGCCATCGCGCAGGCCGCACCGTTGCCGGTGCAGTGGCAGCGATCGCAGCAACAGGCATTGGGTGTGCGCAACCACTATCGCAATGTGGACGAGCAGGGGGCCGATCGCTGGCTGGCGGTATTGGGCGCGCGACAGCAATGCCGTGACGATGTGGTGGTGGCTTGTGCCGGCACCGCGCTGACCGTGGAGGCACTGACTGCTGATGGCGACTATCTGGGCGGACTGATCCTGCCCGGTTACCGCCTGATGTTGCAGGCGCTGGCGCAGAATACCGCCCAGCTCGACCGGCAGGCCGGGCAGTGGCGTGGTTTTCCGCAGGGTACCGAAGATGCGCTGGCATCCGGGGCCATGGATGCGCTGTGCGGCGCCATCCAGCGCATGCAGCAACGGCTGGCGGCACAGGTCGGGCGCGAGCCGCAGCTGCTGCTCACCGGCGGCGACGCCGCCTTGCTGGCTGCCGCACTCCCGCCGGGAGCGCGTATCGTGGATAATCTGGTGCTTTATGGCTTAGCAAGCGTGGCAGACAACGCATGAAGTGGTTAATCGGCACCCTGGTAGTACTGAATCTGTTCGCTGGACTGTATGCGGCAGTGAAACAGAAACCGGAGCAGGATCTGACGGCACACGAAGTGAATGCCGAGCAGCTCAAGCTGCTGCCGGCCGACTGGAAGCCGGCTGTCACTAGCGCGCCGCTGGATGCCAGCGCGGCGCTGGCCGCATCGGCACCGCTGGCCGATGTTGCCTCGGCACCAAGCGGCGCCGCACCTGCGAAGGTGGCTAGTGCGCCGTTGGCCGCAGGCAATGGCAAGCCAGCGGACAAGGCAGTGGCGGTGTTGCCGCCCAAGCCGGATGCCAGCACCGGCAGCAAGCCGACCGGCAAGGAAGACAAGGACGGCAAGCTGGCTAGTGCCAAGCAGCCGCCGCTGGATACCGCAGCCAGGCTGTGCCGTAGCTGGGGGCCGCTCAGCCCGCAGCAACTGCAGAATGTGCAGGCCGGGTTGCCTGGCCTGCAGCTGGCTACCGTGCCCAGCGCCAGCGTGAAGGAGTCGCTGCGCGGCTCCGGGCGCATCTGGGTGCATTACCCGCCGCTAGCCACCCAGGCCGAGACCCAGACCCTGGTATCCGAGCTGCGCGGCAAAGGCTTTGACAGCTATATCGTGCAAACCGATGGCCCGTTCCGCAACCACCTGTCCTTGGGACTGTTCGGCCAGCAGGCGGCGGCGGATGCGCTGCTCAAGCGTCTGAAGGCGGCCGGCTATGACAAGGCGCAGCAGGATGTGCGTGGCGAGAAGGTACAGATGACCACACTGAGCTTCCGCAATCTCAACGAGGCCGCTGCCGGCCGGCTGAAGGCGCTGCAGCAGAGACTGTTGCCGGGCATCGCCTTGCAGGATTGTCAGTAAGTCACAAAGGGCGGGCCGCTTGGCCCGCCCTTTGTTCTGTCATCGCCGCCAAGCGGCCTGAATGATTGCCGCCATGCACAGACAGCACTTCACCCGCCTGCTGGACCAGCGTGTCCTTACCCGCAGCCTGTATCGGGAACCACTTACCTGGTTGCTGGGCGGCGCCATGGCTTTTATCGCCGGCGCGCTCAATGCCGGCGGCTTTCTGGCGGTGCAGCGCTATACCTCGCATGTTTCCGGTGTGGTGTCGTCGATGGCGGACAACCTGGTGCTGGGCGATGCCGGCGCCACGCTGGCCGCATTGGCCTCGCTGCTGAGCTTCATCGCCGGCGCCGCCCATGCGGCCTGGCTGATCAACTGGGCGCGCCGTCAGCGCCTGCGTAGCGGCTACGGCGTGTCGCTGATTGAAGAGTCGCTGCTGCTGTTGCTGTTCGGTGTGGCCGGTGCCGCGCTGGCGATCGCTCCGGCCTTGTTTGCCCCGCCCATCGTGCTGCTGCTGTGTTTCATCATGGGCATGCACAACACCATCATTACCAAGCTGTCCGGCGGCCTGCTGCGCTCCACCCACATGACCGGCATTGCCACCGATATCGGCATCGAGCTGGCCAAGGCCAGCTATATCAATCGCGACAGCGGCAGCAAGGTGCCGCAAGTGCGCGCCAACCGCGAGCGGCTGCAGATCTACCTGTGGATACTGGGCAGCTTCTTCGTGGGTGGCGTGGTGGGCGCGCTGGGCTTCAAGCATCTGGGCTACAGCTTCAGCGTGCCATTGGCGCTGTTCCTGTTGCTGCTAGGGCTGCGGCCGCTGTGGTATGACCTCAAGCTGCGCTGGCGCTGGTGGCGGCAGCAGCAGGCAGGGCGCGACGGCTGAGTCTGTCATGCTGGCGCAATCAAAACGTCATGCGTTGTTGATGTAACTGACATGTTCAGGGCTTAAGGTGGGCGGCGCTCAAACAAACGCTTGCCGTCCAACGAGGTCATCATGTCCGACAGCTACAAATTCAAACAGTACGGTGTCAACGACACCTCCAATACCAGTAACAATCCGGCACTGTCCGAGGTGCTGGATGCGCGTTTCTCCCGCCGTGGCGTGCTGAAGGGCGGTAGCGCAGCCGGGTTGGCCGGCATGCTGGCCGGCAGTTTCGCCACCCTGGCCGAAGCGGCGCAGGCACCGTTTGCCATGAAGACACCGCAGCTTGGTTTCAAGCCGGTACCGTTCGGTTTTGACGACAAGGTGGTGGTGCCGGAAGGCTACCGTGCCGAGGTGCTGTACGCCTGGGGCGACCCGGTGGGCATCGCCGGCAATATGCCGGCATTCCGGTCGGACGCCTCCAACACCGCAGCCGAGCAGGCGGTGCAGGCCGGTATGCACCACGATGGTATGCATTACTACCCGCTGCCGCTGGGTGCGACCGGTTCCAAGCACGGCCTGCTGGCGATCAACCACGAGTACACCGACGACGGCCTGCTGCACGTGGATGGCATGAAAACCTGGAATGCCGACAAGGTGAAGAAGGCGCAGGCCGCCGTGGGCGTGTCCATCATCGAGGTGGAAGCCACCGGCAAGGGCTGGCAGGTGGTGCGCCCGTCAAAATATGCCCGCCGCATCCATGCCAATACCCCTATCGCCATCGGCGGCCCGGCCCGTGGCCACGAGCTGATGAAGACCGACGCCGACCCGCAGGGGGTGGAGATTCTTGGCACCTTTCAGAACTGTGCCAGCGGCCCGACCCCGTGGGGCACTTACCTGACCTGTGAAGAAAACTTCGATGGCGTGTTCATCAATGATTCCGGCAACCTGACTGCCCTGGAAAAGCGTTACGGCATCAGTAACAAGGACGCCGGCTACAAGTGGGCCTGGGAAGATTTCCGTTTCGACCTGCAACTGAACCCGAACGAAGCCAACCGCTTTGGCTGGGTAGTGGAGATCGATCCGTTCGACCCGCAAGCCAAGCCGGTAAAGCGCACCGCGCTGGGCCGCATCAAGCACGAAGGCGCCACCACCACCATTGCGGCCAACGGCCATGTGGTGGTGTACATGGGCGACGACCAGCGCTTCGAATACATCTACAAGTTTGTATCCAAGAACAAGTACGACCCGAAAAACCGCAAGGCCAACCTGCAGTTGCTGGAAGAGGGCACGCTGTACGTGGCTCGCTTCGATGCCGACGGCAGCGGCAGCTGGTTGCCGCTGGTGGCCGGCCAGAACGGCCTGAGTGCCGACAAGGGTTTTGCCACCCAGGGTGATGTGGTGATCAAGGCGCGCATGGCCGCCGATATCGCCGGCGCCACCAAGATGGACCGCCCGGAGTGGATTGCCGTCAACCCGCGCAAGGCTGGCGAGGTGTACTGCACGCTTACCAACAACAGCGAGCGCGGCAAGGACGGCAAGCCGGGCGCCGATGCGGCCAACCCGCGCAACAACAACCTGTTCGGCCACATCATTCGCTGGCAGGAGAACGCCGGAGATGCTACGAGCACTGGCTTCAAGTGGGACATCTTCGCGCTGGCCGGGCGCCCGGATGCGGCCAAGCAGGAACATGTGGGCAATATCAAGGGCGACGCCTTCGGCAGCCCGGATGGCCTGAAGTTCGACCAGCAGGGCGTGCTGTGGGTGCAGACCGACGTGTCCACCTCCACGGTGAACATGAAGGAATACCAGGGCATGGGTAACAACCAGATGGTGGCGGTGGTACCGGAAACCGGCGAATTCCGTCGCTTCCTCACCGGCCCGCACGGTTGCGAAATCACTGGCCTGGCGTTCACCCCGGATAACAAGACCATGTTCGTGAACATCCAGCACCCAGGCGAGCCGGACTCCGAGCGCAACGACCCGGCCAAGCCGACCGCGATCTCCAGCTGGCCGGACGGTGCCAACGCCGGTCGCCCGCGTGCCGCCACCGTGGTGGTGCGCAAACTGGATGGCGGCGTGATCGGTAGCTGAGCCCGCTCGCACATTGCTGAAAATCCACAGGCTGTCGTATCGCTGTCTGCTGGCTACCCTTACAGGTAGCTAAGTAGTCAACGTGCGGCAGCCTGTTCTGCATCTGTGGTCTGCCGGGCTTGCTCCACTGCCGGCAACGCGGCACACTGCGCACTCCTGCGCCAAAGTGGCGCGGCAGCCTCAACCCGTCGGCTTGCAAGATGGACGGGAATCGTCGGTTGCGGCCAACCTTTGCAGCGCTGCGGCCGGCGTGTTCTGTCACGGGGTTCTCCATGACTGACATCATCAAGGGTGACGGTGCCATCCGTCGCCAAAGCCTGTACGGCTCCTCCATTGAAAACACTTACGCCGGCGTGCTGTCCTTCATGCGCCGCAACTACACGCGCAATCTGGAAGGCGCGGACGTGGTGGTTTCCGGCATTCCGCTGGACCTGTCGGTAACCTTCCGCTCCGGCGCGCGCCAGGGCCCGCAGGCCATTCGCGCCGCCAGCGTGCAACTGGCCGAGCTGAAGCCCTACCCGTGGGGTTTCGATCCGTTCGATGATCTGGCGGTAATCGACTACGGCGATTGCTGGTTCGACGCGCACAACCCGCTCACCATCAAGCCGTCCATCATCGAGCACGCCCGCACCATCCTGGCCTCCGGCGCCAAGATGCTGACCTTCGGCGGCGACCACTTCGTGACCTACCCGCTGCTGATCGCACACGCCGAGAAGTACGGCAAGCCGCTGGCGCTGCTGCATTTTGATGCCCACTGCGATACCTGGCCGGATGACGAGCCGGACAGCCTGAACCACGGCACCATGTTCTACAAAGCGGTGAAGGAAGGCCTGATCGACCCGGCCAAATCGGTACAGGTCGGCATCCGCACCTGGAACGACGACTTCATGGGCCTGAACGTGCTGGGCGCACCGTGGGTGCACGATAACGGCGTGGACGCCACCATTGCCGAGATCAAGAAGACCATCGGCGATGCGCCGGTGTACGTAACCTTCGACATCGACTGCCTGGACCCGTCCGCCGCACCTGGCACCGGCACCCCGGTACCGGGCGGCCTCACCACCGCGCAGGCGCTGAAGATCATCCGCAACCTGGGTGACCTGAACATCGTCGGCATGGATGTGGTGGAAGTGGCACCGAGCTACGACCAGAGCGAAATCACCGCCATCGCGGCGGCGCATATCGCCTGTGACATGCTGTGCCTGATGCGTAACAAGAAGGTGGAAGGCAAGCTGTAAAACTGTTTGTCATTCCTTTGAGAAACGCCGGGCTATCATTGCCCGGCGTTTTTCTTGGGAAATGATCATGGCAAACAAATGGTGCTTGCTGCTTGTCGGCTTGCTGGCGGCTATGGCGCAGGCGGCGCCGTTGCTGCTGCAGGGCAAGATAGGCGAGGCGGCGGTAGTGATGGAGCTGGACATTGACGATGCTGGCCAGGTGATGGGTCGCTATTTCTATCGTAAATATCACCGTGATATCGCTTTGGACGGTAGCACTCAGGAAGATGGCAGTTTGGTGCTGGGAGAGAATCTGCGCTCCGACGAGCGGCGCAGTGACCTGATTCTGCATCCTCAAGGACAGGGCTGGCAGGGGCAGTGGCAGGGGCCGAAAGCCGCGCAGCCACTGCCAGTGGTGCTGAAACCCTTGCTGCCGGCACAGCTGACCCCCAGCAGCGACCCAGCCTTACAACCGTTCCGGCAATCGTCACCCTACGATTACGAGCGCATGGCGGCACTGAAGCTGGTGGCTGGCAAGATACAGCGCTTTCAGGGCTACACCCTGCAATGGTGGCGCGAGCCGGTGAGCAGTATCGCCTCCTTCCGACTGCAGGATGGCTTCGATGCCGCCACCCGGCAACGGCTGAACCAGCGACTGGCGCAGCGGCAGTGGCAAGGCGTCACCGACTATTTTGACTGCCTGCTGGGTGGCAGCCGTGCGGCAGGGGGCGATTTCGAGCAGACCGTCACGCCTCGGTTGGTCAATCGCCAGCTGCTCAGTGTCAGTGAGTTCACCAGCTATTACTGTGGTGGCGCGCATCCGGACTTTGGCGACGACCCACTGAACCTGGATGTGACGACCGGGCGCGAGTTGCAGTTGGAAGACCTGCTATGGCTGGGCAAGGGCAAGCCGCCACTGGTACGGCAGGACAATCAGGATCGCGTGGATATCCAATACAAATACACCGTGCTGGCACCTTGGCTGCAACGACAGTTTGCCCGCCTGCACCCGGCAGTATTCAAAGCGGGTGGGCAAGATGATTGTGACTACAATATCCCGGAGGTTTGGCAGTTTGTTAGCTGGTACGCCACGCCGAAAGGGCTGTATCTGGGACCATCCTTCGGCAGGGCTGTCCGGGCTTGCGAATACCCGGACTGGAGCGTGTTGCCGTGGTCATTGGTGATGAAACATCCCGGTGCAGCCGGCTACCGCTTGCCATAACCATGCGGCCAAGGTTGGCCGCAAAAAAGAAACCGCGCCCGGTGCAGACACGGCGCGGTTTTTTTCATCTCATTTGGCTTAATGTGCAAGCAGCAGCAACAGCAGCAGGCTCTCGCACAGCTCGATGCCGGCGCCCAGGCAATCACCGGTCATGCCGCCGAGCTTGCGCTTGAGGTAGGCCCACCACCACAGCCCGGCCAGTGGCGCCAGCAGCAGTACCGGCGCCAGCCAGTAGGAGGCGGCGGCCAGCAGCGCGGCGCTGAGCCAGAAGCTGGGCCAGTGCGTGCGCCAGGCAAAGCGCTCGCCGCTGCCGGCGGCCAGGCTGGGCAAGGTGGCGGACCAGGCGACCGTAAACAGCCGCGCCCAGGCCGGCACCAGCAGCAGCGGTGCCAGTTTGACCGCCAGCGTGGGTAACCCGCCTGGTAGCCCGGATAAGCGCAGCGCATCCGGGGAAATCGCTCCTGCCAGCTGCGCCTGCTTCACCAGCAGCATCAGCAGCACCAGCTTGGCCAGCAACTGGCTGGCCATGGTCAGCACGCCGAAGCTGCCCAGGTGAGGGTCTTTCAATACCTCCAGGAAGCGTTCGCGCGAGCGGTGCGCCGCGCCCTGTGCATCGGCCAGGTCGGCCAGACCATCGATGTGCAGGCCGCCGGTTACCCACAGCCAGGCCAGCAGGCCCAGCAAGGCGGCCAACCATGGATCGAGCAGGCTACCGGCCAGCACCGCCAGCCACACCACTGTGCCCACCAGTACGCCCACAGGGGCGAACCAGCGCGCGGCATCGGCCAGCCAGGCCGGGTCGAAGGTTTTCAGCTGCGGCGTGGGCAGCCGGGTCAGGAACTGGATGGCAAGAATCAGGCTACGCATGGCAGGGAGCAAAGGTTGGCCGCAAGGTGGCAATCAGGGGTTGAGCGGTTCCGGCGTTTCCAGCCGTAGCAGGTAGGCCGGGTGGCCATCCAGTATCGACAGCTGTACAAAGCCGCCGCGCTGCACCGCCATCAGGCGGGCAACATTGAAGTCGGTGCCCAGCAGCTCAGCCAGCAGTACGTTGATCACGCCGCCGTGGCTTACCAGTACGCGGTGGCTGCCGCGCGCCTCGCGCATCCAGCCGGCAAAACCGGCCAGCACACGGGTGCGGAAGGCATCAAAGCGCTCGCCGCCTTCCGGGGTGAGCAGGCCGCGCGCCAGCAGCGTCTGCCAGTCTGGCGTTTCGGCAGCGATATCGGCCAGCGGGCGCTGCTCCCAGCTGCCAAAGTCGCATTCGGCCAGCAGTGGTGCCACATGTAGTGGCACGCCGCTGGCCAGCGCCTGCTGCACGGCAAACTCGCGGCAGCGCTGCAGCGGCGAGGTGGCCATGCTGGTTACCGGCGCGTGGCGCACGATGCGCTGCCAGCTGGCGGCCATTGCCATGCGGCCAACTTCGTTCAGCGGCAGGTCGCTGCTGCCGACCAGCCGCCCCTGATGGTCGATATCGCCGTGGCGCAGCAGGGTGAGGGTATACGGGTTCATGCCGGCTCCGACTTGCCGGCCACACCGGCCTCGGCAAAGGTGGCCATACCGGCGTGCAGGGCAATCGCCTGCTGCAGCAGCGGAATCGCCAGCGCCGCGCCGGAGCCCTCGCCCAGCCGCAGGCCGAAGTCGATCAGCGGCGTCAGCCCCAGCTCGGCCAGCGCCAGCGCGTGGCCGGTTTCCTGCGAGCAGTGGCTGGCCAGCAGCCAGGGGGTGATGTCCGGAGCGATGGCCTGTGCCGCCAGCGCGGCGGCGGTACTGATGAAGCCATCCAGCAGCAGCGGCACGCCCTGTGCCGCACCTTCCAGATAGAAGCCGGCCATGGCGGCGATCTCCAGCCCGCCCAGCTCGGCCAGCAGTGCCAGGCCATTCACGTCCGCAGCCACGCGCGCCAGTGCATCGGCCACCACCTGGCGCTTGTGCGCCAGCGCGGTGTCGCCCACGCCGGTACCGCGGCCGACAATGGCTTCCGGGCTGTGGCCGGTCAGGCGGCAGATCAGCGCTGCCGACGGCGTGGTGTTGCCGATGCCCATGTCGCCGGCGATCAGCAGGCTGGCGCCATCGGCAATGGCACGGCGCGCCGCCATGCGGCCAACTTGCAGCGCCGCCTCGCATTCGGCAGCGCTCATTGCCGGCTCGCGGCGGATGTTGCCGCTGCCGGCGCGCACCTTACCGTGCACAATGGGCAGGGCGGACAGATCCGTCGCCACGCCGGCATCCACCACCTCCAGCCGTGCCTGGTTGCTGCGCGCCAGCACGCTGATGGCGGCGCCGCCGTGCACGAAGTTGGCCACCATGGCGGCGGTCACCTCCGGCGGGTAGGCGGACACGCCTTCGGCGCATACGCCGTGGTCGCCGGCAAACACGGTGATGGCCGGACGCAGCGGCTGTGGAATCTCGCGGCCCTGCAGGCTGGCCAGGGTGATGGCGATATCTTCCAGCTTGCCCAGGCTGCCGGTGGGCTTGGTCAGTTGCTGCTGGCGCGTGGCGGCAGCGGCGCGGGCGGAAAGATCGGGAGCGGGAATGGCGGGCATGATGTCTGGATGCGGTAGTGGCGAAGACGCCGTTGCGGGGATATGGCGCGACCATACGGCAGCCGCCAGCCGCTGGCAATTGCCTTGCGCTGGAATAAGCAAATCGCCGCGCACTGCGGCAGAGGCGAGCGCGAGTGGGTATAATTCGCGCCTTGCAGGTGTCCGGTTGCTAGCCAGCCGGATGAAACGGGAAGCCGGTGCAAGACCGGCGCTGCCCCCGCAACGGTAAGGCCTGAGGACATATGTCATCCAGGAGCGACAACAGCCACTGCCCACAAGGCGGGAAGGCGTCGCCCCGCAAGGCCGAGCCCGGAGACCGGCCTGCGATGGACGTGGCGGAATCGCGTCCTTGCTGGAGCATCGCGGGGAGGCGATCTGACAGTCCGCAGCCGTTATTGCCGCTTGCGTTGTCCTCTATTTCTCCGCACTCCGTTTTTTCCTACCTGGAGTGTGATTCAAATGTTCAACTACAAACCGTTGGCCGCGCTGGTGGCGCTGGCCTGTGCCCAGGCCGCGCTGGCCGCTGAAGTAACCCGGCTGGATGAAGTGGTGGTGACTGCGACTCGCGTGGCAGACAAGGCAAGCGAACTACCGGCCAATGTTACCGTGATCACCGCTGCCGACATCGCCAGCAGCCCGGCACGTACCGTGCAAGAGCTGCTGTCTACCGTGGCGGGTGTGCATGTCTTCAATAGCTCTGGTTCGACTACCGGTGGCGCGATCGACCTGCGTGGTTTCGGTATGACCGGTATCAGCAACACGCTGATCCTGGTGGATGGTGTCAAGCAGAATACCAATGATCTGGCAGTTCCCAACCTGGCCGGTATCCCGCTGCAGGCAATCGAGCGCATCGAGGTGGTGCGCGGTAGTGGTGCAGTGGCTTATGGTGGTGGTACCACCGGTGGCGTGATCAACATCATCACCCGAGCAGGCTTCAAGGATCAGCCCAGTGTGCGCGCTTCCTTTACCGCCGGCAGCCACGATCTGAAGCAACTGGACCTGGCCGTGCATCAGGCCAGCGCTCAAGTGGCGCTGGATGCCTACGTGCAGTCGATGACCAGCGACAACTACCGAGATAACAACGCAGAGCGCAACGATAACGGCGGCCTGACCGCTACCTGGCGCCATGAAGCTGGCGATGTGCGGGTGTATGCCCGCAGTAGCAACCAGGATTTGCGTCTGGCTGGTTCTCGTAAGGTCAATCCGCTCACCGGGCTGGATGAATTCGGTCAGGATACCCGTGGTACCAGCACACCGAATGATTATGCCGAAACCCGAACCGAGAATTATGGGTTGCAGGCCCGTCAGGAGCTTGCTGGTGGCCTGCTGTACCTGGATGTGGTCAAACGACATAAATCTACGTTTAGCGACCAGAGCAGCTATCTGGATCAGCGCCATACCGATGAATTGAACAGCAGCATGCGCTATGAGCGCGAAATGGGCAGCCATCGTCTGGCTGTCGGGGTGGATGGTGTGGATGGCGACAGCGATGTGGCCAGCGGCAGTTCGCTGCCGAGTCCGACTACCCGGATCAAGCAACAGCAGCTGGGGGTTTTCGCCGATGCGCTGCTGCGACCGTTTGCGGGTAGCACCGTGAACCTGGGGCTGCGCAAACAGCATGTGGATGAGGACGTTCGTGACTTGAGCGGCTTCGCCAATAGTTACCAGAAACAGCAGGAGCTGAATGCCTGGCAACTTGGTGTGCGTCAGGTGCTGGCCCAGGGGCTGGATGTGTACGCCCGACTGGGACAGAGCTTCCGTATTGCCAGCGCAGATGAGCAGGCTTACGTGACTTCTCTGCTGGTGCCGCAGACTTCGCACGACAAAGAGCTGGGCGTGGCGTGGCAGCAGGGTGGCAACAGCCTGCGCGCCGCTTACTTCCGCAGTGACCTGCGCAACGAAATCCACTTCAACCGGCTGACGTTCAGCAACGTCAACCTCGATCCTACCCGTCGTCAGGGGGTGGAACTGGAAGGCAAGACCCAGCTCGCCCCGCAGTGGCAACTGAACGGCAACCTGACCTGGCAGCAGGCAAAGTTCCGTTCCGGCGTGGCTGGTGGTGTGGATCTGGCGGGTAACGATGTACCGATGGTGCCGAACTGGCTGGCCAATGTCGGTCTGACCTGGCTGCCACAGCAGGCTACTCGTGTGGGACTGGAGTTGCAGTATGTTGGCAAGCAGCGGCTGGATAACGATCAGGCCAACCAGTTTGCCACGCGTTTGTCGGCTTATACCCTGGCCAACCTCAAGCTCATCCATCAGTACAGCAAGCACGTTGACGTGAGCCTGGCTGTTAACAATGTCTTCGACAAGCGCTACGCCAGCTACGGTATCCGCTCCGGCGCTACTGGCAGCAGTGGCCAGTACGAGCTGTACCCGGCAAGCGGGCGTACCATGCAGGCTTCGCTGACTCTGAGCTACTGATCCGGCAATGAACCACCTCATCACCGGCGGCGCCCGCAGTGGCAAGAGCCGCTTTGCCGAGCAACTGGCCCTGCAGCATGCCGGGTCGGTGTGCTACGTGGCCACCGCCGAGCGGCGTGCCGGTGACGAGGCGTTTGCGGCGCGTATCGCACATCACCAGGCCCGGCGGCCGCCAGGCTGGCGGCTGGCCGAACCCGGACGGGAGCTGGCTGCAGTACTGGCCGCTGCAGTGCCGGGCGAATTGCTGCTGCTGGATTGCATGGGCATGTGGCTGATGCGTTTTTTCGGTACCGATGGCGATTTTGATCACGCTGGCTGGCAACAGCAGCGTGCGGCCTTGCTGCAGGCGCTGGCCGCCACCCAGGCCAGCGTGCTGCTGGTAAGCAACGAGATCGGTTGGGGCGTGGTGCCGCTGGGTGCGGAAACCCGCGTGTTCGTGGATGAGCTGGGCTGGCTGAACCAGCAATTGGCTGAGGTTTGCCAGCAGGTGACGCTGGTGGCTTGCGGCCAACCCCTGTGCCTGAAAGGGCCGGCATGAAGCGCTGGCTGCTGGCCGCCAGCTGGCTGTTGACCGGCCCAGTCCTGGCACAGGTCAGTGTGCGCGATGGTCTTGGACAGCTGTTGACCCTGCCGGCTCCGGCCAAGCGCATCGTGGCCCTGTCGCCGCACCTGGTGGAAGACCTGTATGCCATCGGCGCCCAGCGGCAGCTGGTAGCGGTGGTGGATTACAGCGATTACCCGCCGGCTGCCCGGCAGCTGCCGCGGGTCGGTGGTTACAGCGGCGTGAGTCTGGAGGCGATATTGCGGCAGCGGCCGGACCTGGTGCTGGCCTGGCGCGATGGCGGCAATGGACGGGAAGTGGAGCGTTTGCGCGCGCTGGGGGTGCCGGTGTATATCAGCGCGCCGCTAACCCTGGGCGATGTTGCGGGCGAGCTGCGCCGGCTGGGCATGCTCACCGGGCGGCAACAGGCAGCGCAAACCGTGGCGCAGCGTTTCGAAGCCGGGCTGGCCGATTTGCAGCAGCGTTACCGCCAGGCGGTGCCATTGCGCGTGTTCGTGCAGGTTAGTGATAACCCGCTGTTCACCGTCAGCCGGCAGAGCTATCTGGATTCCCTGCTGCGGCTATGCGGTGGCCACAATGTTTTCGCCCGGCTGCCGCAGGCGGCACCGCAGATCAGCACCGAGGCGGTATTGGCGGCAAAACCACAGGTGATGCTGAGCCTGTACAGCGACTTGCGCCCGCGCTGGCAAGGCTGGCCGCAGCTGCCGGCGGTGCGTGACGGCCTGTTGTTCCGGCTGGATGCAGATCCGGTAAGCCGCCCCGGCCCACGGCTGCTGCAAGGCGCGGAGCAGGTGTGCGACAGCTTGCACGCCGCGCGGCGCAAGCTGGGTTTGACGCCCTCCTGACGCCCCGTTATCCTCGCCGCCATGGAACATGAACTCGACTATCTGGAAAGCCGTGTTGCCGCGCTGATCGGCCGCATACACGAGCTGGATGCGCAAAACAGCCGCCTTGCCTCCGCGCTGGGCGAGGCATTGCGCGACAATGCCGAGCTGAAATTCGCGCTGGAAGAAACCCGCCGCCGCGTGGGCGTGCTGATCGACCGGCTGCCCAAGGAGGAAGAGGCATGAGCGATGTGGTTCAGGTCGACGTTACCCTGCTGGGTCGTCAGTTCACCATCGGCACTCCGCAGGACGAGCGGGAAACGCTGGAGCAGGCAGTGCAGCTGCTGGCCGAGAAAATCGACACCATTCAGGCTGGCGGCCGGGTGATGGATACCGACAAGGTGGCCATCATGGCGGCGCTGAACATTGCCCATGACCTGTTGAAGGTAAAACTGGGCGATGGCGGCTTGGAGATGTCGGCGATCCAGCGTAAAATACGCAATATGAGCGAGGCAGCCGATCAGGCACTGTCCGCCAGTCAGCAGAACCTGTTCTAGCCTGCTGACACAGAATATCCGTTTACCCCCTGCGGTGTTCGGGAAGGCTCCTAAATTCCTTTGTACCAATGCGTTCGCTTTGGTTGCTGGCAGTAGTTGCAGGTGTGCCGTGCCCCTTGCGGGTACGCCCGAAGCAGCTGGCAGGCGACCCCCTGGAAACAGGGTACAAGCGAATTTTGCCGGACCGACACTCGCGGGGGACTCCCTTCCCCCGGCTACCCGCCACCATGACCACCCCCTCCCCCGTTAGCGACAAGCAGGCATTGCGCCGCCAGGTGCGCCGGGCGCGCATGGCGCTTACGCCTGCGCAGCGCGAGGCTGCGATGCGCGCGGTGGTGCGGCATGCCTCGCGCCTGTTGCGACGCGGCAAGCGCATCGGTGCCTATCTTGCTGCCGGCTCCGAGCTGGACGTTTCGCTGCTGATCAGCACCGCCCTGTGGCGAGGGGGCGAGGTGTTTCTGCCGCAGATTCCCAATGGCAGTCGCCGGCTGTGGTTCAGCCGTTTGGGGGGCGAGCGGCGCTGGTACCTGCACCCGCGTTACCGCATTGCCGAATATGATGGCCCCTGCCTGCGGGCAGAACGGCTGGATGTGCTGTTCGTGCCGCTGCTGGCGGTGGACGCGCAGGGTTATCGCATGGGGCAGGGCGGCGGCTTCTACGACACCACGCTGGCATTCCGCCAGCGCCACCCGCTGTTGCGCCGGCCCTTGCTGGTGGGCGTGGCATATGACTGCCAGCGGGTGGCCGCAGTGCCGCGCGAGGCATGGGATGTGCGCCTGGATTACCTGGTGACCGAGAGCGGGCTATACCGCTTTCGCTGAGCCTTGTCGCAGTTCGTCACAATTCGCCACATCTTTCCTAACGAAAATTGCAGTTTGATCTGATAGGCTGAAACTGTCCTCTACTCAGGAGCAGTACTATGCAGCGCAAATGGCATCACAAGGTTCTACTGACCGCTATCGGTCTGTCCCTGTCAGTCGGACCGGCGCTGGCCGCACCGCCGGAAGGCAAGGGCAATAACGGCAAGCATGGTCAGGCGGCAGAGGAAGTGATCCTGCCGGGCCATGGGCATGGCAAGCATCAGCCCGCCCATGCCACACAGGTGAAGCGCGACAAGATGAAGTACCAGGCTGCGGGAATCACCGCGCTGGAAGCGCGTCGCATGGTGGGTGAAGTACATATCGACTACGGTGGCTACCATGCGCTGCCGCCGGGTATCCGCAAGAACCTGGCACGCGGCAAGCCACTGCCGCCAGGTATCGCCAAGAAGCAGGTGCCGCAGGATCTGCTGATGCGTCTGCCGGTTCACCCCGGCTACGAATGGCGGGTAGTCGGTACCGACCTGTTGCTGGTTACCGTGGGCACCATGATCGTGCATGAAATCCTGAAAGACGTATTCCTGCACTGATTCAACGCCGGCGGGCCACGGGAGGCTTGCCGGCCTGTTTGCGCTTCTTGCTGCGAGCCCGGTAGCGCAGCAGCAGGATATAGCTGCCGGCCAGCATGATCAGTGCGCCGGCAATCTGGCCGACTACCAGCTCCAGCTGGGTCAGGGCCAGCGCACCGGACCCCAGGCACAGGAAGGGTTCCGATTCGTACAGGCTATGGGGCAGGTACATATTGCCCTCCGTTTCGCTTGGCCGCTGATTGCGGTGCAACGTTGTATTTTAGTTGCCACCACCCATGAATGCCGCATGTAATACATTGATTGTGCATGCCTTTCTGCTGGCATGGCGCCACGCGGCAGGTGCCACCAGACGGCGCGGCTTAGCGCAAAGCCGCATCCCGGCGGATAATACGTTTTTCGATACATTCAGCGCCGGATGCCATGCAGGCCGGCCATCACACCATGCGCTACTGGCTGATGAAATCCGAGCCTGACGAGGTGGGCATCGACCACCTTGCGGCCAACCCCGACAAGCAGTTCGAGTGGACCGGCGTGCGTAATTACCAGGCACGCAATTTCATGCGGGATGACATGCAGCCGGGTGATCTGCTGCTGTTCTGGCATTCCTCCTGCCCGGAGCCGGGCATTGCCGGTATTGCCGAGGTGGCAAGCAGTGCACATGCCGATTCCAGCCAGTTCGACCCGGCCAGCCCCTATCACGACCCCAAGTCCGACCCCGCCAAGCCGCGCTGGCAGTGCGTGGATGTGCGTTTCGTGAAGAAAACGCGGCTGGTGTCGCCGCAGGAGTTGCGACAGCACCCGCCGCTGGCGGAGATGACGGTGCTCAAGCGTGGCAACCGGCTGTCTATCACCCCGGTAACGGCCGAGGAATGGACCTACCTGAACGAGGTGGTGCTCTGATGCTGTCGCTATCGATGTTCGCGGTATTGCTGGCTTTTGGCGCTATTGCCGGCTTTCTGGCTGGTTTGCTGGGCGTGGGTGGCGGGCTGGTGATCGTGCCGGTGGTGGTGGGGGTGCTAGAGGCGGCGCGGTTGGGGGGCGGCTATGTGCAGCACCTGGCGGTGGGCACCTCGCTGGCGGTGATGGTGTTCACCAGCTTTTCCAGTGTGCTGGCGCACCACAAGAAAGGCGCGGTGGACTGGCACATCGTGCGCGGCATGGCGCCGGGCATGGTGCTGGGTACCTTCGGTGGCAGCCTGCTGGCCGGGCTGATTCCCAGCCAGGGCCTGCGATGGTTCTTTGTGCTGTACGCCTATGTGATCGGGGTGCAGATGTTCCTGGGCGCCAGACCGGCCGCCGGCCGCGACATGCCGGGCGTCGCCGGGCAGAGCGCCGCCGGTGGCGTGATCGGCATGATCTCCAGCTGGGTAGGTATCGGCGGCGGCTCGATGAGCGTGCCGTTCATGGGCTGGTGCAATGTGCCGGTGCACACCGCCATCGCCACCAGCGCGGCGCTGGGCTGGCCGATCGCGGTATCCGGCGCCATCGGCTACCTGGCCAGCGGCTGGCAGCAGCCGGGGCTGCCGTGGGGCGCGGTGGGTTTTGTCTACCTGCCGGCCATGCTGGCGTTGATGCTGATGACGGTGTTGCTGGCGCCGGTGGGTGCGCGTGCTGCACATGCGTTGCCGGTGCCCAAGCTGAAGAAAGCTTTTGCCGTGCTGATGGTGGTGATGGCGACAGAAATGCTGATCGGCCTGCTGCGTCGCGGCTGAGCTGCGGTGGCTTCGGGAAAACCACCATGCCGGGAAACCGGGGGTTTTTCGAGGAGCAGCATATTTTTCGACAGGGTTGGCCGCATGCGGCCAACCCTGCTGTTTTTTTGGGCAGCCGGGCGGCATGCCGCCTCGCCGTGGCCGCCATGCGCCGTATATAATGGCGCGATTGATTTTGCTCGCAATTTTTCGCCTTTCTCAGACAAAGAACATCATGCAAGAACATTACAGCCCGCGCGAGATCGAAGCCGCCGCGCAACAGAAATGGCAGCAGACCGCCGCCTTCAAGGCCGTGGAAGACACTTCGCGTCCCAAGTACTACGCGCTGTCCATGTTCCCGTACCCGTCCGGTAAGCTGCACATGGGGCACGTGCGCAACTACACCATCACCGACGTGCTGGCGCGCTTCAAGCGTCACCAGGGCTTCAACGTGCTGCAGCCGATGGGCTGGGACGCCTTCGGCCTGCCGGCCGAGAACGCGGCGATGAAGAATGGCGGCGCGCCGGCAGCCTGGACCTACGCCAACATCGAGTACATGAAGAAGCAGCTGGACAGCCTGGGCTTCGCGCTGGACTGGGACCGTGAGCTGGCCACCTGCAAGCCGGACTACTACCGCTGGGAACAGTGGCTGTTCACCCGCCTGTTCCAGAAGGGCGTGATCTACAAGAAAAACGGCGTGGTGAACTGGGACCCGGTAGACCAGACCGTGCTGGCCAACGAGCAGGTGGTGGATGGCCGTGGCTGGCGCTCTGGCGCGCTGGTGGAAAAGCGCGAAATCCCGATGTACTACTTCGCCATCACCCAGTACGCGGACGAACTTCTGAACGACCTGGACAAGCTGGACGGCTGGCCGGAACAGGTCAAGACCATGCAGCGCAACTGGATCGGCAAGAGCTTCGGCGCCGAGGTGACCTTCGCCTATGACCAGGCCAGCATCGGCCACGACGGCCAGCTGAAGGTGTACACCACCCGTCCGGATACCCTGATGGGCGCTACCTACGTAGCGGTGGCCGCCGAGCACCCGCTGGCCACCCAGGCCGCTGCCGGCAATGCCGAACTGGCTGCCTTCGTGGCGGAATGCAAGAAGGGTGGCGTGTCCGAAGCCGACATCGCCACCCAGGAAAAGCGTGGTCTGGATACCGGCCTGTTCGTCGTTCACCCGCTCACCGGCGAAAAGCTGCCGGTATGGGTAGCCAACTACGTGCTGTGGGGCTACGGCGAAGGCGCGGTAATGGCCGTGCCGGCGCACGACGAGCGCGATTTTGAATTTGCCAACAAGTACAGCCTGCCGATCAAGCAGGTGTACCGCAAGGTCGACGGCGAAGACGGTTTCGATGCCGCCAACTGGCAGGAGTGGTACGGCGCCAAGGAAGGCCTGATCACCGTCAACAGCGGCAAGTACGACGGCAAGGATTTCGCCGCCGCCTTCGACGCCATCGTCGCCGACCTGGAAGCCAAATCCGCTGGCGCCAAGAAAACCCAGTACCGCCTGCGCGACTGGGGTATCAGCCGCCAGCGCTACTGGGGCTGCCCGATTCCGATCATCCACTGCCCGTGCTGCGGCGATGTGCCGGTGCCGGAACAAGACCTGCCGGTAGTGCTGCCGGAAAACGTGATTCCGGATGGCGCCGGCAGCCCGTTGGCCAAGATGCCGGAATTCTACGAAACCAGCTGCCCCAAGTGCGGCGGCGCCGCCAAGCGCGAAACCGACACCATGGATACCTTCGTGGAATCCAGCTGGTACTACGCGCGCTACGCCAGCCCGAAGTGCGACACCGCCATGCTGGACAAGGATGCGGCCAACTACTGGCTGCAGGTGGACCAGTACGTGGGCGGCATCGAACACGCCATCCTGCATCTGCTGTACGCCCGCTTCTTCCACAAGCTGATGCGTGACGAAGGCCTGGTGGACAGCGACGAGCCGTTCAAGAGCCTGCTCACCCAGGGCATGGTGGTGTGCGAAACATTCCACCGCGACCTGCCCAACGGCAGCAAGGACTGGATCGCCCCGCAGGACGTGGTGCTGGAGCGCGACGGCAAGGGCAAGATCATTGCCGCCACCCACCGCGTGGACGGCCAGCCGGTGCAGATCGGCGGCATCGAGAAGATGTCCAAGTCCAAGAACAATGGCGTGGATCCGCAGGAATTCATCGAGAAATACGGCGCCGATACCGCGCGCCTGTTCATGATGTTCGCCGCCCCGCCGGATCAGTCGCTGGAATGGTCCGACGCTGGTGTGGAAGGCGCGCACCGTTTCCTGAAGCGGCTGTGGAAAACCGCCCGTGAGCACGTGGCCGCCGGCATCACCGCGCCGTACGCCGCTGGCGAGCTGAACGCCAGCCAGAAGGAGCTGCGCTTCAAGCTGCACAGCACCATCCAGAAAGTGGCCGACGACTACGGCCGCCGCCAGCAGTTCAACACCGCCATCGCCGCGGTGATGGAGCTGCTGAATACCTACGACAAGGCCGATACCAGCGGTGATGTTGGCCGCGCCGTGGCGCAGGAAGTGCTGGAAGCCGCCACCGTGCTGCTGTCGCCGATCGTGCCGCACGTTACCGAAGCGATCTGGACCGAGCTGAAGCCGGGCAGCGAGCTGCTGGATGCACCGTGGCCGCAGGTGGACGAGGCCGCGCTGGTGAAGAGCGAGCTTGAGCTGATGATCCAGGTGAACGGTAAGCTGCGTGGCAGCATCACCGTGGCAGCCGACGCCGCCAAGGATGCCATCGAGGCCGCCGCGCTGGCGCATGAGAACGTGGTCAAGTTCATGGAGGGCAAACCGGCGAAGAAGGTGATCGTGGTGCCGGGCCGCCTGGTCAACATCGTGGTCTAAGCCGTTGCGCGGCCATCTGGCCGCGCTCAGGCTGCTGACAAACTATCCACTTACGCGTCACCGGACCCGGCAAAGCCGGGCCGCTCCTGCTAAGTGCTTGAATCGGCAGCCTTCCAGTTTATAAAACAAAGTCCTATCGCGTAGCGAAAGGACTTTGTCAACACTCTCTGTGCGGCCATCTGGCCGCGCTGACTAGCCGGCGGCGCGGCCTGGCCCGCGCCGCTGTCACATGAAAGAGCTGCAATGAAACGACTGTTGCGCAACATCGCCCTGCTGGCCTGCATCGGCACCCTGACCGCTTGCGGCTTCCAGCTGCGCGGAATGGGCACCTCGCTGTCGCAGAGCGCTCCGCTGAGCTTCAGCAGCCTGCGCATCGCCAAGGCCGGCAGCCTGCAGGAAGCGCTGGAAACCGCGCTGCGCCGTGATGGCCGTATCCAGTTCGACAACATCAAGGGCAATGCCGACGCAGTGCTGACCATCATTGCCGAGCAGAACCGCAAGGATGTGCTGGGCGTGAGCCTGGCCGGTGACGTGAACGAATACATGCTGGTCTACAGCGTGACCGCCACCATCCAGCGCCTGCAGGACGACGCGCCGCTGCCGCTGAACATCACCCTGCGCCGCACCATGAGCTACAGCGACTCGGTAACGCTGGGCAAGGAACGCGAAGAGGAGCTACTGCGCGAAGACATGCGCAAGGAAGCTGCCAGCCAGCTGGTGCGCCGCCTGGCTTATCTGCCCGCACCGGGAAGCAAGCTCGATGCCGGCAAACAGCCCTGAGGCGCTGAAGGAACAACTGGCGCGCAGTGCGCCGGCTCCGCTGTACCTGGTGTATGGCGAGGAGGCGCTGTTGGCGCTGGAAGCTGCCGACAGCATCCGCGCCGCCGCGCGCGCCGCCGGCTACCTGGAGCGCGAGGTGCTGACGGTGGAAGGCGGTAATTTCGACTGGTCGCAGCTGCGCGACGCCATGAGCAGCGTGTCGCTGTTCGCCTCGCTCAAGCTGCTGGAGATTCGCATCCCCGGCGGCAAGCCCGGCACCGAGGGTGGCGAGGCGCTGCAGCAGCTGGCGGCCAACCCGCCGCAGGACACTGTCACCCTGATCCAGCTGCCCAAGCTCGACAAGACGCAGCAGAAGAGCAAGTGGTTCACTGCGCTGGAAAAGAGCGCGGTGCTGGTGGAGGCCCGGCCGGTGAGCCGCCACGACCTGCCGTCGTGGATCGCCCGTCGGCTGAAGCTGCAGGGGCAGACGCTGAGCCACGAAGCAGCGGCGTTTTTTGCCGACCGGGTGGAAGGCAACCTGCTGGCGGCCCGTCAGGAAGTGGACAAGCTGGCACTGTTGTATCCGCCGGGCGAGCTGACGCTGGAGCAGCTGCGCGAGGCGGTGGCCAATGTGGCGCGCTTCGACGTATTCCACCTGTCGGAAAGCTGGCTGGCCGGCGATACCGCCCGCGCCACGCGCATGCTGGATGGGCTGGAGGCGGAAGGCGAGGCGCCGGTGCTGGTGCTGTGGTCGTTCACCGAGGACGTGCGCATGTTGATCCGCCTCGGCCGTGGCCTGCAGGAAGGCCGTACCGTGCGCGACATGGCTGGCGAGCTGCGGCTGTGGGGCGACAAGCAACGGTTGGCCGAACCGGCGCTCAAGCGCATCGGCGGCAAGCAGCTGATGGCGGCGCTGGCCGAGTGCGCGCGCATCGATCGCCAGATCAAGGGCGTGGAGCCGGGCGAAGCATGGCATAGCCTGCGCCGGCTGGCGGCCAGGTTGGCCGCACGCTAGCAGGAGCTAGACTGCAACAAGCCCGGAACAGTGTTCCGGGCTTTTTTGCGTGCTGGGTGTGGTGTCTGGCGTAGCCCGGATAAGCCAACGGCGCATCCGGGGAAGGGTGGCAGGCAATGTGGCCCCGGATGCGCTGCGCTTATCCGGGCTACATGTGTTTGCCCATGGAAAATGCGTCTAGTTGCTCCCGTACGCATGGAGGCAGATCGCCTTGCGGGCATTCGCCGTACGCAAACAAAAAGCCCGGCAGTGTGCCTAATGCCGTTCACTTAGCAGATCGAACCTGTTTGGTTGGGTAACGGGATGGCAGCTTTTTCACAACGCGGGGGCATTCACGCCCCCGCCGTTGTTTTGGAAG
>NZ_JBHRYH010000015.1:0-29959 GCF_042648905.1 Vogesella amnigena
GACCAGGACGTTGATAGGTCGGGTGTGGAAGCGCTGTGAGGCGTGAAGCTAACCGATACTAATTGCTCGTGAGGCTTGACTCTATCATTTGAGGTGCTTTGCAGAAGTGCAGAGTGATCAAATGGGTGTTGCGAGATACAGAATTCTACCGGCCAAGCAGAGAGAGACTGCTTGGTAAAGGCTTCGACGATTTGTAAACAGTTTATGTCTGGTGGCCATAGCGAGGTGGTCCCACGCCTTCCCATTCCGAACAGGACCGTGAAACGCCTCAGCGCCGATGATAGTGCGGATACCCGTGTGAAAGTAGGACACCGCCAGACTCCCCCACAAGAAGCCCAGCTCAGACGAGCTGGGCTTTGTGCTTTGGGGCGGGCGGTAGCCAGCACACCAAGTGCATGCCTGCCTGACCGCATCCTGCGGCCAACCCTGCAAGCAAATAAAAAGCCCAGTTCCGTGACGAACTGGGCCTTGGTTCAAGTGCAAGGGTAGTACAGCATGCCAAACCTGTCCCCTTTGTTCCCCCGTGTGGCATGTTTTGCTGTTTTGCTTCCTATACCCTGCCTATATGAAGCACTCCTATTACTTGATCCCCTCTTTTTCATTTTGCTTTTCTGCTGCTGTTATGCAGCAGCACGAAGTGGGCTTAGTTAAGATCCCATCTGATGCTCAATGTGGCAATAAATTTTGATTTATAGTTCTGCTTGCTTACGCGGGTTGGTGCAATACCAAGCTCAATAGCTAGTTGCTTATGGGCAATATATAGAAAAGGTAAGCCAATGGTTTCATTGCGCCTGCCGGAAAGTCTGCCAGCCATTGCGCCGATGCCGAGTCGCCATGCTGGATTGTCCAGTTCCCAGTCCTGTCGCAGGCCCATGGTAAGCAGCCTGGCCTGCTCTCCGTAAGAGTCGCTGTAGCTACCGATGCGAGCAAATACCTTGCCAAAACTGTCTGTCTCCCTAGATAGCTCAATACCCAAGCCTGGGTTGAACTCTCGGTAGTCACAGCGATAGCGACTCTGATCGCACCCCATATGATGTGATGCACCGAAAAACAGTAGCGCGGTTTCTGCTTGTACTGGCATGGCAATGCCGATGCTGCCAAGTAGCAAAATTGTCGTTATCGTTGGGCGCATTGTTTTTGCCTTTGCAGTAGTTCACGTTTTGAATACTGCATTTATGGCGGCATGTTACATGGTGTGCAAGTAAAAAATTAAGTTAATTCCTATTTAATAATAATTAAAATGTAATCTGCTTTCCTGTTTAAATCGCAATGTAATCATGTGTTGCATTTTTTGCTAATTGATTCGTAGTGGTGCATGGTGTGCTTCCTAATTGCCTTTTATAAATTTAAAAATATAAATATTAGTGATGTTACTGTGATGTTATTTACCAGTATATCATTTATTTACTTACCTAAAATACATAGATATTGCTTTTGTCATATCGATAGTGATGTGTTGTAATTTTCATGCTTGAAGCTGGCGAAGTTGCTTCTATGCTGGATTGTCGTCTGATTTGTCTGTACGTAGTTTATATTTTGTATACAATAGTCAGATCGAGCTGTTGGAACAATGGAGAAGCTACTCATGCAATTTCAGGCCTTTGCGCGCGAACAGTCCGCGCTTCGTGACGCAATCACTTCAGCCTACCGTCGTGATGAACGCGATTGTGTTGCCACCATGATGGAGCAGGCGGCCATGCCGGAGGCGCAGGTAGCCTCGATCAAGGCACTGGCCAGCAAACTGGTGGCACAGGTGCGCAAGGAGCGCACCAAGTCCAGCGGTGTGGATGCCCTGATGCATGAGTTCACCCTGTCCAGCCAGGAAGGCATTGCGCTGATGTGCCTGGCCGAGGCGCTGTTGCGTATTCCGGACCGCGAAACTGCCGACAAGCTGATTCGCGACAAGATTTCCGGCGGTGACTGGAAGGCCCACCTGGGCAATAGCTCGTCGCTGTTCGTGAATGCAGCGGCCTGGGGCCTGCTGATTACCGGCAAGCTGGTTTCCTCGCATAGTGCCCAGGGCCTGTCCTCGGCGCTGACCCGCATGATCGCCAAGGGTGGCGAGCCGCTGATCCGCAAGGGTGTGGACCTGGCGATGCGCATGCTGGGCAAGCAGTTCGTGACCGGTGAAACCATCGAGGAAGCACTGGCCAATGGCCGCGAGCGCGAAGCCCGTGGCTACCGCTTCAGCTACGACATGCTGGGCGAGGCGGCGATGACCGAAGCCGATGCGCAGCGCTACCTGAATGACTACGTGATGGCTATTCACGCCATTGGCAAGGAAGCCAACGGTCGTGGCATCTTCAATGGCCCCGGTATCTCGGTGAAGCTGTCCGCCATTCACCCGCGTTACGCGCGTATGAAGCACGAGCGCATGATGAGCGAGCTGCTGCCGCGCCTGAAGCAACTGTTCCTGCTGGCCAAGCAGTACAACATCGGCTTGAACATCGATGCGGAGGAGACCGACCGCCTGGAAATCTCCATGGATCTGGTGGAAGCGCTGGCCAATGATCCGGATCTGGATGGTTTTGAAGGTATCGGTATCGTGGTGCAGGCCTACCAGAAACGCTGCCCGTACGTGATCGACTACCTGATCGACCTGGCCCGCCGTACCAAGCACCGCTTCATGGTGCGCCTGGTGAAGGGCGCCTACTGGGATGCTGAGATCAAGCGCGCCCAGGTGGATGGTCTGCCTGGCTACCCGGTTTACACCCGCAAGGTGTACACCGACGTGTCCTACATTGCCTGCGCCAAGCGCCTGTTGGCCGCACAGGATGCCATCTACCCGCAGTTTGCTTCCCACAACGCCTACACCCTGGCCGCGGTCTACCACCTGGCCGAGGGCAAGGACTACGAATTCCAGTGCCTGCACGGCATGGGCGAGACCCTGTACGACCAGGTAGTAGGCAAGGACAAGCTGGACAAGCCGTGCCGTATCTACGCACCGGTTGGCTCGCACGAAACGCTGCTGGCCTACCTGGTACGCCGCCTGCTGGAAAACGGTGCCAATTCCTCGTTCGTGAACCGCATCGTGGACGAGAGCGTATCCATTGAGGAACTGGTGGAAGACCCGGTGGCCGAGGCTGGTCGCCATGGCGGCCTGCCGCATAGCAAGATCGCGCTGCCGGTAGCGCTGTACGGCAACGAGCGCAAGAACTCCAAGGGTATCGATCTGGCCAACGAGCACGTGCTGCAGTCGCTGGAAAAAGCCCTGCAGGCATCCGAGGCCCAGCAATGGCAGGCCGTGCCGTTGCTGGCCGACAGTGATGTGCCAGTTTCCAGCCCGCAGCCGGTACGCAATCCGGCCAACCTGTCCGACATCGTCGGCCAGGTGCAGGAAGCCAGCCGCGAGGACGTGGAAGTGGCGCTGCAAGCCGCTGTGCGCGCCGCGCCGGTATGGGCCGCCACCGAGCCCGCCAAGCGTGCGCAGTGCCTGGACCGCATGGCCGATCTGATGGAAGAGCACATGCCGACCCTGATGTGCCTGGCGGTGCGCGAGGCCGGCAAGACCCTGAACAACGCCATTGCCGAAGTGCGCGAAGCGGTGGACTTCTGCCGCTACTACGCCGCCCACGTGCGTGCCGAATTCGATAACCAGCGCAACCCGGCGCTGGGGCCGGTGGTATGTATCAGCCCGTGGAACTTCCCGCTGGCGATCTTCATCGGTGAAGTCACCGCCTCCTTGGCCGCAGGCAACGTGGTGCTGGCCAAACCGGCCGAGCAGACCGCGCTGATCGCCGCCTACGCCATCCGTTTGCTGCATGAAGCCGGCGTGCCGCGTGACGTGCTGCAGTTCCTGCCGGGCCGCGGCGAAGTGGTGGGGGCTGCACTGACTACCGATGCGCGCATCAAGGGCGTGATCTTCACCGGCTCTACCGAAGTCGCGCAGATCATCAACCGCGCGCTGTCCGGCCGTGGTGAGGAAGTGCCGCTGATCGCCGAGACCGGCGGCCAGAACGCCATGATCGTCGACAGCTCGGCGCTGCCGGAGCAGGTGGTGACCGACGTACTGTCGTCCGCCTTCGATTCCGCCGGCCAGCGTTGCTCGGCACTGCGCGTGCTGTACCTGCAGACCGATATCGCCGACAAGGTGGTGACCATGATCAAGGGCGCCATGGACGAGCTGCGCGTGGGTAACCCGGCGCGCTTCGATACCGACATCGGCCCGGTGATCGACGCCGAGGCACAGGGCAACCTGCTGCGTCATATCGACGGTCTGAAGGGCCGCGCCCGCAGCATGTACCAGGCCAAGCTCAGCGATGAATGTGCCGGCGGCACCTTCGTGGCCCCGACGCTGTTCGAGATCGACAGCATCAAGCTGCTGGAGCGCGAGGTGTTCGGCCCGGTACTGCACGTGATCCGCTTTGAAGCCAGCCAGATCGACGCGGTGGTGGACGAGATCAACAGCACCGGCTATGGCCTGACCCACGGTATTCACAGCCGCATCGACGACACCATCGACAGCATCACCAGCAAGATCAAGGTGGGCAACATCTATGTGAACCGCAACATCGTTGGCGCGGTGGTGGGGGTGCAGCCGTTCGGCGGCGAAGGCAAGTCCGGTACCGGCCCGAAAGCCGGTGGCCCGTTCTACCTGTACCGTCTGACCCGTGGCAGCTGGGATGCCAAGCTGGATGCCAATCCGGAAGCGGTGGACTTCTCCGCGCTGGATCAACTGCAGGCCGTGCTGCCCAAGCTGAAACTGGATGATGGTGCCCGCAAGCATCTGCAGGAGGTGATTGCCGCGGCACGCAGCCATTCGCCGCTGAAGCATGCGGCCAACCTGCCGGGCCCCACCGGCGAACTCAATACCCTGCTGTTTGCGCCGCGTGGCCTGGTGGCCTGCTGGGCAGACAATCTGGAAGCACTGGTGATGCAGGTGGCGGCCGCGTTTGCCACCGGCAACCAGGTGCTGCTGCAGGACAACAGCGCCGCACAACAGTTGGCCGCACAGCTCAAGAGCGCGGTGCAAGTGGCCGACAAGGTAGAGGCAGCCGACGTGACCGCGCTGCTGTATGCCGGCCCGGATGCCGAACGCCTGCGCCAGACGCTGGCCCGTCGCGACGGTGCCCTGATTCCGCTGTTGCTGGTCGAGCAGGGTGGTTACAACCTGCACCGACTGGTAGTGGAGCGTGCCATTAGCGTGAATACCACGGCTGCTGGCGGTAATGCGAGTCTGATGAGCATCGGAGACTGATTGGACTTGCGCGGGGCGGGCGGCATTGAAATAATGCCGCCTGCCTTGTTGTAAACGTTCGCCAATCGACAAAATCCATTGGCACGAGCAAACCCTGACACACAAAGAGAAGAGAAACGACATGCGACTGAACAAACTGACCAGCGTATCCCTTGCTGTTGCTGCCGCCCTGGCTATCGTAGGTTGCAGCCAGAAAGACCAGGCTGCTACCGACGCCGCTTCCGCTCCGGCTGCAGAAGCCAGCGGCAACGTGGTGAAAATCGGCTTTGCCGCCCCGCTGACCGGCCCGCAGGCTCACTACGGCGAGGAATACAAGAACGGCGTGACCCTGGCAATCGAAGATGCCAACGCCGAGAAGCCGTCCATCGATGGCAAGCCGGTGACTTTCGAACTGGTAGCGGAAGATGACCAGGCTGACCCGAAGATCGCCACCCAGCTGGCTCAGAAGTTCGTCGACAACAAAGTGGCCGGTATCGTTGGCCACTTCAACTCCGGCACCTCCATCCCGGCTTCCAAGATCTACTCTGACGCCGGCATCCCGATGGTAGCCATGGCGACCTCCCCGGTGTTCACCACCCAGGGTTACAAGACCACCTTCCGTTCCATGACCTCCGACACCCAGCAGGGTTCGGTAATGGGCCAGTTCGTGGTGAACAAGCTGGGCGCCAAGAAGATCGTGATCGTTGACGACCGCACCGCTTACGGTCAGGGTCTGGCCGACGAATTCGAGAAGGCAGTGAAGGCAGCCGGTGGCGAAGTGGTGAAGCGTGAATTCACCAACGACAAGGCTACCGACTTTGCCGCCATCCTGACTTCCATCAAGGGCGTATCGCCGGACGTGGTGTTCTACGGTGGCGCCGATGCGCAGTCCGCTCCGATGGCCAAGCAGATGAAGCGCCTGGGTCTGAAGGCTCCGCTGGTATCCGGCGAAATGACCAAGACCCCGAACTTCCTGCAGCTGGCTGGCAAGGAAGCCGAAGGCACCATCGCCTCGCTGGCTGGCCTGCCGCTGGACAAGATGCCGAAGGGTGCTGATTACGCTACCCGTTACAAGGCCCGCTTCAACATGGACGTAGCTACCTACTCCCCGTACGGCTACGATGCTACCCGCGTGCTGATCGCCGCCATGAAGGAAGCCAACTCCGCCGAGCCGGCCAAGTACCTGCCGGTACTGGCCAAGATCCAGTACAAGGATGGCGTGACCTCTTCCAACTGGACCTACGACGAGAAGGGCGACCTGAAAGACGGTGGCATTACCGTGTACAAGGTACAGAACGGTCAGTGGACCGTGATGGAAACCGTTGGTGGTGGCGCCGCTCCGGCAGCTGCTGCTTCCGCGGCCCAGTAAGCCTCTCGACGCAAGTCAGCAAAGCCCGGCAGCAATGCCGGGCTTTTTGTTTGTGTGCAACGGATACCGCGTAACACCGCAGATACCGTTTGGGCGGTCATGCCGCAACAAAATTTGCGGCCAACGTTGTGAAGCGCCCAAACTGCCCCACGGGGAGCGCCGGCCAAAATGGTGTTCGCCAGGTTTTAAGACGGCAGCTGAGCCGTTTGACGTTAGCAAACGGCGAATTGCCGGCGCCTGGCGAATGCCTTTTTGGCCGGGGTTTCGCGGACCATAAGGGGCGAGCGGGGTCGCGAGGGGGCGGCGGCACGCCCCCTGGCCCGTCCGCCGGGCGGAACCGGCGACTTCAAACATCATCCGCGCAGCGGATACAAAACCTGACGCGGTAAACGTTGGGCTTCGCTGCGCAGGGCCGCAACCTACGTGGTGAATAGATGCCGTCTTGGAGGTCAAGCCGCTAAGTCGGTATTTACGGTTGCCCATGAAAAACGCCCGCATTTGCGGGCGTTGTCTTGTCTGCGGCCAGGGTTGGCCGCAGATGGGCATCAGCACTCCACGATGTTCACCGGCACCTCGATCACATTGATCGCCAGGCCGCCACGCGCGGTTTCCTTGTACTTGTTGCTCATGTCACGGCCAGTGTCGCGCATGGTCTTGATCACCCGGTCCAGCGACACAAAGTGCTGACCGTCGCCACGCAGTGCCATACGCGCGGCGTTGATGGCCTTGATCGCCGCCATGGCATTGCGCTCGATGCACGGCACCTGCACCAGGCCGCCCACCGGGTCGCAGGTCAGGCCCAGGTTGTGCTCCATGCCGATCTCGGCGGCGTTTTCCGCCTGTTCCGGCGTGCCGCCCAGCACTTCCGCCAGTGCGCCGGCGGCCATGGAACAGGCAGAGCCAACTTCGCCCTGGCAGCCGACTTCTGCACCGGAGATGGAGGCATTGAGTTTGAACAGGATGCCGATGGCGCCGGCGGTGAGCAGGAAGCGCACCACACCATCGTCGTTGGCGCCCGGTACAAAGCGCGCGTAGTAATGCAGCACTGCGGGGATGATGCCGGCGGCACCGTTGGTGGGGGCGGTTACCACGCGGCCACCGCCGGCGTTTTCCTCGTTCACCGCCAGTGCGTACAGGTTTACCCAGTCCATCACCGTCAGCGGGTCGCGCAGTGCGGCTTCCGGCGCATTGGTGAGCTTGCGGTACAGGTCGGCGGCGCGGCGTTTTACCTTCATGCCGCCGGGCAGGATGCCTTCGTGGCTGCAGCCGCGCTGCACGCAGCCCTGCATCACTTGCCAGATCTGCAGCAGACCGGCGCGCACCTCTCCCTCGCTGCGCCAGGCCAGCTCGTTCTCCAGCATGATCTGGCTGATGCTCTTGCCGTGGCGCTGACACAGCGCCAGCAGCTCGGCACCGGTCTTGAACGGGTGCTTCAGTTCGGTCACGCCCGGCGGCACAAAGCCGGCATCGATCGCTGCCTCGTCCACCACGAAGCCGCCGCCTACCGAGTAGTAGGCACGCTTGGACAGGCTGTTGCCGGCAGCGTCGAAGGCTTCGAAGATCATGCCGTTGGGGTGGTAGGGCAGGGCCTTGCGCTTGTACAGCAGCAGGTCTTCCGCTTCGTTGAAGGCGATGAGCTGCTGGCCGAGCAGGTTGATGGCCTTGTCGGTACGGATGGTGGCCAGTATCTGCGGCACGGCGTCGGTATCGACCAAGTCGGGTTGTTCGCCAGCCAGACCCAGCAGCACCGCGGTATCGGTGCCGTGCCCCTTGCCGGTGGCGCCCAGCGAACCGAACATTTCCGATTTCACGCGCGTGGTGGCGGCCAGCAAGCCGTCTTTTTCCAGGCGGGCAACAAACTGCCGCGCGGCGCGCATCGGGCCGACGGTGTGGGAGCTGGAGGGGCCGATGCCGATCTTGAACAGGTCGAAAACACTGATAGCCATGCTGCTTCTCTTGTCTGGTTGCGGCGCCGCCGTGGGTTGGCGGCGCCCGGTTTACAGGCGGTAAGCCCGTGTTATTGGACAATACGTTGCGGCCAGGGTTGGCCGCAACGTTCACTACTATTTAACGATAGACCGGATAGGCGGCGCACAGCTCCGCTACCTGGCGTTTTACACGCGCGCTCACTTCCGGATTCTCGATGTCGTCGAGGATGTCGCACACCCAGTGCGCCACCTGGCGCGCCTCGGTTTCCTTGAAGCCACGGCTGGTGATGGCCGGGGTGCCGATGCGGATGCCGCTGGTCACGAACGGGCTTTGCGGGTCGTTCGGCACCGCGTTCTTGTTCACGGTGATGTGAGCGGCGCCCAGCGCGGCGTCGGCAGCCTTGCCGGTAAGGCCCTTGTCGATCAGGCTCAGCAGGAACAGGTGGTCGTCGGTTTTGCCGGACACAATGCTGTAACCGCGCTCCTGGAACACCGCCACCATGGCGCGGGCGTTGGCCAGTACCTGCTTCTGGTAGTCGACGAATTCCGGCTGCAGCGCCTCCTGGAACGCTACGGCCTTGGCGGCGATCACGTGCATCAGCGGGCCGCCCTGAATGCCGGGGAATACCACCGAATTCAGCTTCTTCTCCAGCTCCAGGTTGGCCGCAGCCAGGATCAGGCCGCCACGCGGGCCGCGCAGGGTCTTGTGGGTGGTGGTGGTCACCACGTGGGCGTGCGGAATCGGGTTAGGGTACAGCCCGGCAGCCACCAGACCGGCCACGTGCGCCATGTCCACGAACAGGTAGGCGCCGATGCTGTCGGCGATCTCGCGCATGCGCTTCCAGTCCACGATCAGCGAGTAGGCGGAGAAGCCGGCCACGATCATCTTCGGCTGATATTCATTGGCCATGCGCTGCACTTCGTCGTAATCGATCTCGCCGGTTTCCGGATTCAGACCGTACTGCACTGCGTGATAGATCTTGCCGGAGAAGTTGACTTTGGCGCCGTGGGTGAGGTGACCGCCGTGGGCCAGGCTCATGCCAAGCACGGTGTCGTGCGGCTCCAGCAGCGCCATGTACACGGCGGCATTGGCCTGGCTGCCGGAGTGCGGCTGCACGTTGGCGTAGTCGGCGCCGAACAGCTGTTTGGCACGGTCGATGGCCAGCTGCTCCACCACGTCCACGTGCTCGCAGCCGCCGTAGTAGCGCTTGCCGGGGTAGCCCTCGGCGTATTTATTGGTGAGCTGGCTGCCCTGCGCCTGCATCACGCGCGGGCTGGTGTAGTTTTCGGAGGCAATCAGCTCGATGTGGTCCTGCTGGCGTTGGTCTTCGGCCTGCATGGCGGCCCACAGGGCGTCGTCGAAGCCGGCAATCTGCATGTCCTGGGTAAACATTGGGTATCTCCTTGGTCACCGGCGCTGGCGGCAAAAGGTTGGCCGCACCGCGCCTTGCAAAACGGGCGGTGACGGGCAGACGGTCTGCTGGGTGTGGCAGACAGATGGATGGGCGTCCGCCCGGTATCACCGGACGATGCCCCCTCTGTCCCTTTGCCTGAGAGATTGCGGCGCAGTGTGTACTGGCCATGCTGCCTTCGGCGAGGCCGCGCGGCTGCGGGCCTACTCTCCAGAGTGCCTGACCAGAGCAGTTCTTTTGCCTGAGAGTTTCTGGGGCGATTCCCCTTCGGCGCTGCCGCCAGGCGCAAGGCCCGGGCAGTCTCTCCTGCACTGGTGGCGGCCAACCTGTGAAATTGGCCGCGTGGCTTGGCGCAATCTAGAGAAGCCGGCGCGGGCTGTCAACGCATGTCGGACAGTATTCGATGTGCAGTTGCAGCAATTGCTGATCGGCTTGCCGCGGAATGCTTGCTGCCGAATCCACGGCCGTGCTCCTTGAGTGGTGCACAGCGAGCGGGCTAGCAAGGCTGGCATCTTGCCGGGAACGGCCATCGGGAACTTTCTTCAGCTTCTAGTGGAAATTTTTCCGGCTTAAACCTAACATATCGAAAATGTAAAATTGTTTTAAATCAAATGTCGTTAGCTTGTGCACGGTGGCGCAAGCAAAAGTACACGAAATTGATTTCTGACTATAAAAGGAACGAGGCCAGCCCTCGTTTGTAGCAAAACCCAACTCCATAATTCAATAAACAGGGGAAGAACCAATCATGTCTTTGCGCGCAAAACTGATGGCGTTTGTGCTGCTGGTCATCGCAGCCCTGGCCGTCGTCTTCTGTAGCGTGGCCTACTGGAAGATGAGCTCCACGCTGGAGAGCCAGATCGAAGGCCAGATCAAGATGGCGGCCGACAACAAGGTGAGCTTTGTCTCCGAGTGGGTGCAGGTGCGCCAGACCATCGTGGCATCGGTACTGCCGCGCTTTGGTACCGGTGAACTCAAGCCCATTCTCGACCAGGCACAGCAGGCCGGTAAGTTCGATGACATGTATGTTGGCCAGCCGGACAAGACCATGACCCAGTTCACCGGCGGTTCGCCGGTGCCGCCGGGCTACGACCCGACTGGCCGTCCGTGGTTCCTGGCGGCCAAGGATGCCAACGGCCCAATCGCTTCGCCGCCGTATATCGATGCCGCTACCAAGCGCCCGATCATCACTTTTGCCCAGGCGCGCAAGGATGGCGGTCAGCTGGTGGCCGTGGCCGGTGGTGACGTGACCCTGGCACGGGTGGTGGAGGAAGTGACTGCCGCCAAGCTGCCGGGCGATGGCTACGCCTTCCTGATTACTGCCGCTGGCGACGTGATTGCCCATCCGCAGAAGGATTCCGGTCTGAAGAAGATCAGCGACGTGATTCCGGGCTTTGACCTGAACGCGCTGAACAAGGATGGCCAGATCCAGTTTGCCGAGCTGGATGGCAGCAAGCAGATGGTGGCGCTGTTCCCGGTACCGAATACGACCTGGCTGCTGGGTGTGGCCGTGCCGCATGCGGCTGCCATGGCGCCGGTACGCCAGCTGCTGATGGTGATGGTAGGTCTGGCCGTGGCCGGCATGATCCTGGCTGGTATCTTCGCGTATGTCGGTGTGGCGCGCATGTTGTCCGGCCTGGGCACCCTGCACAAGGCAATGAAGGAAGTGGCCAGCGGCCATGGCGACCTTACCAAGACCCTGCCGGTGGGCAATCTGGATGAAGTGGGCAAGATTGCCGATGACTTCAACCAGTTTGTTGCCAAGCTGCGCGAGATGTTCATCACCGTGCGCGAGGAGTCCGACGCACTGGCGCGCGACGCCAGCGAGCTGAGCCGCGTGGCGGAAAAGATCGGCCAGGATTCCCGCGTGCAGTCCACCGAGCTGTCCGCTACCGCGGCCACCATCGAGGAAATCACCGTCAGCATCAACCACATTGCCGACCACGTGGGCGAAACCGAAGGCCTGGTGGCGCAGTCGCGCACCAACTCGGTGGAATCGCATCGCGCCATGGCCGAGGTGGAGCGCGAAGTACAGTCGATTCAGGATGCGGTGGCATCGCTGCATAACGTGATGGGCAGCCTGTCCGGCCAGTCCGAGCAGATCAAGGGCATCGTGGGCGTGATTCGCGACATCGCCGACCAGACCAACCTGCTGGCGCTGAATGCCGCCATCGAGGCCGCGCGTGCCGGCGAATCCGGTCGCGGTTTCGCCGTGGTGGCCGACGAAGTGCGCAAGCTGGCCGAGCGTACCGCTACCGCCACCGTGCAGATTGCCGAGATGATCGATACCGTGATCCGCCGTACCGGCGAGGCCATCGAACACGCCGACACCACCAACGAGAAGGTGGCATCTGGTGTAGCATTGTCGCGCCAGGCCGCCGACAAGGTGGAAGTGATCAAGACCAATGCCGAAGAGATTTCCTCGCGCATGGGGGAAATCACCTCCTCCACGGCAGAGCAGGGCGTGGCTACCAACGAGATGGCGCGCAGTGCCGAACGTGTGAACGTGATGGCGCAGCAGACCGATATCAGCCTGCAGGAAGCACTGGCCACCATCAACATGCTGGCACAGCGTGGCGATGAGCTGAAATCGCTGGTTGCACGCTTCAAGCTCTGATTCCCGCGTCACGCATTCCCGCCCCGGCCCAGGCCGGGGTTTTTCATTGCAAGGAGCAGCAAGTGCAGGATCCCTTTGCCGTATTCGATAACACCACCCCCATCGTACTGGACGGTGCCATGGCCTCCGAGCTGGAGCGCCGTGGTTGCGACCTGAACGACGCGCTGTGGTCGGCGCGAGTGCTGATCGAGCAGCCGCAGCTGATCCGCGATGTGCACTACGACTACTTCGTGGCCGGCGCCGACGTGGCCACTACTGCCAGCTACCAGGCCAGCTTTACCGGTTTTGCCCGGCGCGGCATCGACGAAGTGGAGGCCACGCGGCTGATGCAGCTGTCGGTGCAGCTGGCCTGCGAGGCGCGCGATGCCTTCTGGGCCGACGCGCACAACCGGGTTGGCCGCATGCGGCCGCTGGTGGCCGCCTCGGTAGGCCCCTACGGCGCCATGCTGGCCGATGGCTCGGAATACCGTGGTCACTATGGCCTTAGCGAACAGCAGCTGATGGATTTCCACCGCCCGCGCATTGCCGCCTTGCTGGCGGCCGGGCCGGATCTGCTGGCCTGCGAAACCATTCCCTGCCAGGTAGAGGCAGTGGCGCTGGCACGGCTGCTGCAAGAGGAGTTTCCACATGCTGCCGCGTGGATCAGCTTCTCCTGCCGCGACGATGCCAACCTGAGCGAAGGCACGCCGCTGGCCGCTGCCATCGCCGCGCTGGAGCCATTTGCGCAAGTGGTGGCGGTGGGGGTGAACTGCACCGCGCCGCGCCACATTGCCCCGCTGCTGCAGGCTGCGGCGCAAGCCAGTGGCAAGCGGCTGCTGACCTACCCGAATTCCGGCGAGGCCTATGACCCGGTGACCAAGACCTGGCACGGCAGCAGCGAGCCGCAGGCCTTTGCCGACGCAGCCAGGCAATGGCGCGCTGCCGGCGCCAGCTGCATCGGCGGTTGCTGCCGCACCACGCCGGAAGATATCCGTGCGCTGGCCGGCTGGCTGCGCGGGCAGTAAGCAGACGGCTGTAGTTACGCGCCTACGGTGCAATATTGCGCTGTAGGCGCGTTATTTTTGTCAAAGTGGCACTGAATTGCGTTTTTGTGGATTCTTGATCTGGATGCTGGTGGTAATTGGGGTGGAAAAGTAAAATGGCCGCTTCTTTTGTTGCATTGCAATATCCATCATGAGTACTCTTAGTCGCAGCAGCATGAACGCCACGCCTGACCACCTGACCCACAGCCTGCTGGAAGATGTGCTGGCCATCCTGATCGGCACTCTGCTGGTGGCATTCGGGGTGACAATGTTCAAGCAGGCCGGCCTGCTCACCGGTAGCACCGCCGGCATTGCCTTCCTGCTGCATTACCGCACCGGCTTGCCGTTTGGTGCCATTTTCTTTGTGATCAACCTGCCGTTCTACTGGCTGGCCTGGCGTCGCATGGGCTGGCGCTTCACGCTGAAAACCTTTATTGCAGTGAGCCTGTTGTCCGTATTCACCAGCATGCATGGCCAGTTCCTGCACCTGGGCGGGCTGAATCCGTTCTATACCGGCCTGGTGGGCGGGCTGATGATGGGCATGGGATTTATTGCGCTGTTCCGACACCAGGCCAGCCTGGGTGGCTTCAACATCCTGGCGCTGTACCTGCAGGACCGTTACGGCATCCGCGCCGGCAAGCTGCAGCTGGGGCTGGATCTGCTGATCCTGGCCACCTCGCTGCTGCTGGTGAGCTGGCCGGCGCTGCTGGGCTCGATTCTGGGGGCGGTGGCGATGAATATGGTGATCGGTTTCAACCACCGTCCGGACCGCTACATCGCCATGTAAGCTGGGAGCTTTGGTGAAGCAAGGGTTGGCCGCATGCGGCCAACCCTTTTGTTTTTGCGGGAGCCGACAGGTAGCCCGGATAAGCCGCAGGCGCATCCGGGTATGGGCAGGGGCTGGTTCCCCGGATGCGCTGCGCTTATCCGGGCTACCGGTTTTACGGCCNGCGCGGGGCCGGGTGGGGGTTACTGCTTCTGGTGGCCGTTCTCGTGGAAGGCCAGGTTGTAGCCGGCGCCGTCATCCACCGCCAGCGCGTCTTTCAGCCACGGCAGTACGGTTTCCAGTTCAGCCTTGAGCGTCCACGGCGGGTTGACCACGAACATGCCGCTGCCGTGCATGCCGAAGCCGTCCTGCGACGGCTTGCGCACATTGAGGCTGACATCCAGCCAGCTGTGGCAGGGCAGCTTTTTCAACTCGCGCAGCATGTCGCCCACGTCCTTGCGCTGCAGCAGCGGGTACCAGATGGCGTAGCAGCCGGTGGCGAAGCGCTTCAGGGCTTCCTTCATCGCCCGTACCACGTGCTGGTAGTCACCCTTGTCCTCGTACGGCGGGTCGATCAGCGTCAGCGCGCGGCGCGGCGGCGGCGGCAGGATGGACTTGATGCCCTCGAAGCCATTGGCCTTTTCCACTTTCACGCGGCGGCCGGCATCGGCAAAGCAGTGCGACAGCAGGTCGAAATCGCTGGGGTGTAGCTCGAACAGCCGCAGCTTGTCGCTGCCGGCCATTACCTCGGCAGCGAACCACGGCGAGCCGGGGTAGTGGCGCAGCTCGCCATCCTGGTTCATGCCGCGAACCACTTCCAGGTAGCGCTGTACCGCAGCAGGCGCATCCTCGCGCTGCCACAGCCGTGCCACGCCATCCACGTATTCGGCGGTCTTGGTGGCATAGCCTTCGGTAAGGCTGTAGGCACCGGCGCCGGCGTGGGTGTCGATGTACCAGAAAGCGCCTTTCTGGCCGAGATAATCAAGAATCTGCACCTCTACCAGGTGCTTGAGAACGTCGGCGTGGTTGCCGGCGTGAAAGGCGTGGCGATAACTGAGCATGGGCGTGGCCGTAAAAAACAGCCGGCTATTGTAGCTTAAGCCGGGGTCTCAGTCGCCCAGCCACGCCGCCGGCAGCGCCGCGCGCCAGCCAAGCTCATCGATCAGGCGGGCGAAATCGCCGCTGAGCGGTGCGGTAATGGTCAGCGCCAGCCCGCTGTGCGGGTGTGCCAGCGTCAGCTCGGCCGCATGCAGCAGCATGCGGCCAACGCCAAACTGCTGCTGGAAGAAGCGGTTGTGCACGCCCTTGCCGTGGGTGGCGTCGCCGATGATGGGGTGGGCGATGTGCTTGAGATGGCGGCGCAGCTGGTGGCGGCGGCCGGTTTCCGGCTGCAGTTCCACCAGCGCGTAGCGGCTGTGCGGGTAGCGATCCACCGCGAATGGCAGTTCGCAGCGTGCCAGCGTGCGGTAGCGGGTGAATGCTGGCTGCGCATTGAGCTGGGCATCGCCGTGCACGTATTCGCGCTCGTCCGGCTGGCGGGTGATGGCGTGGTCGATGGCGCCGCGGTCCTGCGGGTGGCCGCGCACCACCGCCAGGTAGGTCTTGCCGGGCTGGCGGCCGGCAAATTGCTCGTTCAGCCGCCGGGCGGTGGCGGCGTCCAGCGCGAACAGCAGCACGCCGCTGGTGCCGCGGTCCAGCCGGTGCACCGGAAATACCTGCTGGCCGATCTGGTCGCGCAGCAGTTGCACCGCAAAGCGGGTTTCGCGGCGGTCGATCTCGCTGCGGTGTACCAGCAGGCCGGAAGGCTTGTCGATGGCGATCAGGGTGTTGTCACGGTAGAGAACGGTGAGCATGCGGCGGCCCGGCGGCAAAAGCGCGCATTCTAGCAGCAGCGCCGTGGCGCCGCTGCGATACGGCTATCAGTCGTCCCACTCCGGCGCCAGCCCTGCCGGGTTCACCTGGCGGTCGTTGCGCTCCAGTGCATCGATGACGGCCATGTCGTCTGCACTCAGCTGCAGTCGGCTGGCTGCCAGGTTGCCCTGCAGATTGTCGCGGCGGGTGGAGGAGGGAATCACCGCATAGCCATGCTGCAGCGCCCAGGCCAGCGTTACCTGTGCGGCGCTGGCGCCACGGCGGGCGGCAATGGCCTGGATCACCGGCTCCTGCAGCAGGCGGCCGTAACCCAGGGTCATGTAGGAGGTGACGGCAATGCCCTGCTGCTGCAGGTAGCCCACCAGACGGCGGTTCTGCAGATAGGGGCTCAGCTCGATCTGGTTGGTGGCAATCTCGCCGGCGCCCACCACATCGATGGCGCGCTGCGTCAGGGCGATGTTGAAGTTGGAGATGCCGATCTGTCGCGTCAACCCTTGCGCCTTGGCTTCGGCCAGCGCCGCCATGTACTCCTCCAGCGGGGTGTCGCCGCCAGGCGCCGGCCAGTGGATCAGCGTCAGGTCCACCACGTCGGTGCGCAGCTTGTCCAGGCTGGCGCGCAGGCTGGGAATCAGCTTGTCGGCGGCGTAGTTGGCGGTCCAGATCTTGGTGGTGAGGAACAGCTCGCTGCGTGTCACGCCGGATTCGGCAATCGCCTGGCCCACTTCGGCCTCGTTGTCGTAGATCTGCGCGGTGTCCACGGCGCGGTAACCCAGTTGCAGTGCGGTGCGCACCGAATCGATGACGGTCTGGCCCTGCAGGCGGAAGGTGCCGACGCCAAATGCCGGAATGCTCATGATGTGTCCTTGTCAGTGTTGAAAAATCGGAAAGGTTGGCCGCAGGCCGTCTGTCGGCCGGCGGCAAGGTCAGTGCGTGCTCAATGAGCCGTTACCGGGCTGGCCGTACCGGCCAGTGGATCGTGCCCGGCGCGGCGGTCCAGCACGCCGGACCAGCTGGTGAGCAGCCAGGCTGCCAGTACTATCAGCGCGCCTATCCACGGGGTATGCATGATGCCGAGGCTGGCCACGATATGGCCGCCGGCCCAGGCGCCAAAGGCAATGCCCACATTGAAGGCGGCAATGTTGAGGCCGGAGGCCACGTCCACCGCCTGCGGCGCGGCGTGTTCCGCCTGTTGCACCACGTACAGTTGCAGGCCGGCCACGTTGCCGAACGCCACCGCGCCCCATAGCAGTACGGTGAGCACCACCAGCCACGGCGAGGCTGCGGTGAGCGTCAGCAACAGCAGCACTGCCGCCAGGCCGGCAAAGATGATCTGCAGCGCGCGCACCGGGCCCAGGCGGTCGGCCAGTTTGCCGCCCCAGACATTGCCTACCGCCACGCTCAGGCCGTAAGCCAGCATCACCAGCCCCACGGCGGAGGCGCGCAGACCACTGACCTGCTGCAGCATCGGCGCCAGGTAGGTAAAGGCGGTGAAGGAGCCGCCGTAGCCCAGCGCGGTCATGGCGTAAACCAGTAGCAGCCGCGGTTTGGCCAGTACCGCGAGCTGGCTGGCCAGCGAGGCCGGCGCCGGGCGCGGCAGGCTGCGCGGCACCAGCAGCAGGCTGCCGATGAAAGCCAGTACCCCCAGCAGCGATACCGCCAGGAAGGTGCTTTGCCAACCGAATGCCTGGCCGATCCAGGTGCCCAGCGGCACACCGCTGACCAGCGCCACGGTGAGGCCGGAGAACATCGTGGCGATGGCGCTGGCGGCTTTTTCTCGCGGTACCAGGCCGGTGGCGATGGTGGAGCCGATGGAGAAGAACACGCCGTGCGCCAGGCCGGTGAGCAGCCGCGCCAGCACCAGCGTCTGGTAACCCGGCGCCTGCCAGGCAATCAGGTTGCCGACGGTGAACAGCGCCATCAGGCTCAGCAGCAGCGCCTTGCGCGGCATGCGGTTGCTCAGCGCGGTAAGCAGCGGCGCGCCTACCGCCACGCCCAGCGCGTACAGGCTGACCAGCAGCCCGGCGGATGGCAGCGACACCTGCAGGTCGGCGGCAATGGTGGGGATCAGACCGACAATCACGAACTCCGTGGTGCCGATGGCGAAGGCGCTGAGGGTGAGCGCCCAGAGGGCAAGTGGCATCAATCGCTCCTGGAATCAACAGTTGAGGTGGCGATTATCTGTGCTTGCCATGCCGGGAAAAATGGCGGTAAATGGCAAATTCCTGTGACTGGAAATCAATAATGCTATCCAGCGATACCCTGGGCATCTTCGTGGTGGTCGCCGAGGCCGGTTCCTTCACCGCGGCGGCAGAGCGGCTGGGGCTGACGCCGTCCGGCATCAGCCGCAGCATCGGCAAACTGGAAAAGCAGCTGGGCGTGCGGCTGATCACCCGCACCACGCGGCGGCTGGACCTCACCGACGAAGGCAAGTGGCTGCTGGGCAATGCCCGTGACATCCTGGCGCGCATGGCGGAAACCACGCTGACGCTGCAATCGGCGGCCGAGCATCCGTCCGGCCTGTTGCGCGTCAATGCCGCCACGCCGGTGTTCAACCACCTGCTGGCACCGCTGCTGCCGGCGTTCCAGCAGCGCTACCCGCGCATTCGCCTGGAGCTGGTCAGTGGCGAAACCATCGTCGACCTGATCGAAGAACGTGCCGATGTGGCGATACGGGTGGGGCCGTTGCAGGATTCCACCCTCAGCGCGCGACTGTTGTGCGAAAGCCGGCTGCACCTGGTGGCCGCGCCGGCCTACCTGCAGCGCTGCGGCCAACCCGACACGGTGGCAGCGTTGGCCGCACATAGCTTGCTGGGCTTCACCCAGCCGGTGTCGCTGAATATCTGGCCGCTGCGCCATGACGGTGGCGACGGCTACCCGGTAAGCGCCGCCATTGCCACCTCCAACGGCGAAACGCTGCGCCATCTGGCGCTGAACGGCAGCGGCATCGCCTGCCTGTCGGATTTCCTGGTGCGCGACGACCTGGCCGCCGGCCGCCTGCTGCCGGTGCTGCAGCCGCACACGCTGGACTGGCGGCAGCCGATCTGGGCGGTGTACTACCGCCAGGGTTTTCTGGCGGCGCGGGTGTCGCATTTCGTGGCCTTCCTGGCCGAGGCATTGCAAGCGGCAGGCGAGGCTGGCTAAACCGGCAAAACAATGGCGTTTCCTCGCGAAGAGGAAACGCCATCGGACACAGCTGTTGCGGAAAGTGCGGCGGCGAAGCGTCCCGCCGCCGCCGTTGCTGCTGTTACCGCGTCAGTCCGTGCTTAGCGGTGCAGATCGAAGCGGTCCAGGTGCATCACCTTGTCCCACGCCGCCACGAAGTCACGCACGAACTTGGCCTGGCCATCCTGCTGGGCGTATACCTCGGCCAGAGCGCGCAGCTGCGAGTTGGAGCCAAACACCAGGTCCACGCGGCTGGCGGTCCATTTCAGCGCACCGCTGCGGCGGTCGCGGCCTTCGTAGCTGTCGGCGGAGACCGGCGCCCACACCGTGCCCATGTCCAGCAGGTTGACGAAGAAGTCGTTGCTCAGCTGGCCGGCGCGCTGGGTGAACACCCCTTGCGGGTTGCCGTCGGTATTGGCGCCCAGCACGCGCAGGCCACCCACCAGCACCGTCATTTCCGGCGCGCTCAGGGTCAGCAGCTGTGCCTTGTCCAGCAGCAGTTCTTCCGCCGGCACGCTGAAGGCGCGCTGCTGGTAGTTGCGGAAGCCATCGGCCTGCGGCTCCAGCACGGCGAAGGATTCCACATCGGTCTGCTCCTGGCTGGCATCGCTGCGGCCCGGGGTGAACGGCACGCTGATGGCATGGCCGGCGGCCTGGGCGGCGGCTTCCACCGCGGCGCCACCGGCCAGCACGATCAGGTCGGCCAGCGACAGATGCTTGCCGCCAGCGGCGCTGCGGTTGAACGCCTGCTGGATGCCTTCCAGCACCGCCAGCACGCGGGCCAGCTGCGCCGGCTGGTTGGCTGCCCAGTCTTTCTGCGGTGCCAGGCGAATGCGGGCGCCATTGGCGCCGCCGCGCTTGTCGGAACCGCGGAACGTGGATGCAGACGCCCAGGCGGTGGCCACCAGTTCCGCCACGCTCAGCCCGCTGGCCAGCACCTGGGCTTTCAGCGCGGCGATGTCGGCCGCATCGATCAGCGGGTGGTTCACCGCCGGCAGCGGGTCTTGCCACAGCAGCTCCTCGCCCGGCACTTCCGGGCCCAGGTAGCGCGCTTTCGGCCCCATATCGCGGTGGGTGAGCTTGAACCAGGCGCGGGCGAAGGCGTCGGCAAACGCAGCCTGGTCCTGGTGGAAGCGGCGGGCGATCTTTTCATAGGCCGGGTCGAAGCGCAGAGACAGGTCGGCGGTGGTCATCATCGGCGGGTGTTTCCTGGACGGGTCGTGTGCGTCCGCAATCATGTGCTCCGACTTCACGTTCTTGGCCACCCACTGCTGGGCGCCGGCCGGGCTGTGGGTGAGCTCCCATTCATAGCCGAACAGCATGTCGAAGTAGCCGTTGTCCCAGGTGGTGGGGTTGGGCTTCCACGCGCCTTCAATGCCGCTGGTGGTGGTATCGCCAGCTTTGCCGCTGCCGAACTGGTTGATCCAGCCCAGGCCCTGCGCCTCCAGCGGCGCGGCCTCCGGCTCCGGCCCCACCAGCGCCGGGTCGCCGGCGCCGTGCGCCTTGCCGAAGGTGTGGCCGCCGGCTACCAGCGCCACGGTTTCTTCATCGTTCATCGCCATGCGGGCGAAGGTTTCGCGCACGTCACGGCCGGAGGCCACCGGATCTGCCTTGCCGTCCGGGCCTTCCGGGTTCACGTAGATCAGGCCCATCTGCACCGCGGCCAAGGGGTTGGCCAGCTCGCGGTTACCGCTGTAGCGGCTGTCGGGCTGGTCGCTGGTGGCCAGCCATTGCTTTTCTGCGCCCCAGTAGATGTCTTCTTCCGGCTGCCAGATGTCGGCACGGCCGCCGCCGAAGCCGAAGGTCTTGAAGCCCATGGATTCCAGCGCCACGTTGCCGGCCAGGATCATCAGGTCGGCCCAGGAGATGGCATTGCCGTATTTCTGCTTGATCGGCCACAGCAGGCGGCGCGCCTTGTCGAGGTTGCCGTTGTCCGGCCAGCTGTTCAGCGGTGCGAAGCGCTGGTTGCCGGTGCCGCCGCCGCCACGGCCGTCCGCGGTGCGGTAGGTGCCGGCGCTGTGCCAGGCCATGCGGATGAACAGGCCGCCGTAGTGGCCCCAGTCGGCAGGCCACCAGTCCTGCGAGGTGGTCATCAGCGCCTTGAGGTCGGCTTTCAGCGCGGCGTAGTCCAGCTGCTGGAAGGCGGTGGCGTAGTCGAAGCCTTCATCCATCGGGTTGGAAGCGGGGGCATGCTGGTGCAGGATGTTCAGGTTCAGCTGGTTTGGCCACCAGTCACGATTGCTGCGCACGCCGGCATGGGTTTTGGCGCCGTGGGCGAAAGGGCATTTTTGTTCGGTGCTCATGCTTGTCTCCAATTGCTGGTCTGGGGCGGGTTGTGGGGGGGCGGCTCGAAAAACCCGGCTTTCTAAGCGAGACATTTTTCGTGAGCAACGCAGTATCGCGACGCAAGCGGGAGTTTTTCGAGCTGCCCGATAGTCCACAGCGTAGACACAAGCGCACCTTATTACCATTGAGTAAGTTTTATCGGTTGAATCGAAAATGGCTATTGATGATATTTCATCAATAGCCATTTTTGCGGTGTGCCCAGACCGCTGGGCCAGTGGCGGCAATCAGATCGCGTCGACGTTGTTCTGCACTTCGCTCTCTTTCAATACCTCCTGCGCCCACACCACGGCTTCCATGTAGACGGCGGTGACCTGCTCCAGGCTTACCCGCTGCGCGGCGCACAGCTGGGCAATGGCGGCCTCGTCGTCACGCTCGCAGGCCTGCGCCAGCTGCAGCGGCTGGGCGAACAGTCCTTTGCCCTGCAGCAGGGCGTCGGCAATCATCATCGGCAAGTCCAGCGGTGCCAGTGCCTCGGCCAGCGAGGTATTCAGCAGCGAGCCCAGCATGGAGAACATGCCGGTGAGAAACAGGTGCTCGGCTTCCAGCCGGTTGCCGTGCAGCAGACCCAGCTCTTCCATGAAACGGCCGCGAATCAGCGATTTTTCCATCAGCGTCAGCGTGGCGCCGCTGCTGCCTTCCGAGGTGAACAGCATCAGCGACAGCCATTTGAACAGGTTGTCGCGCCCCAGCAGCATGATGCCTTCCTCGATGGTCTGCACCTTGCGGCTCAGGCCGTTGATCGGCGAGTTCACGTAGCGCATCAGCTTGAACAGCAGCAGCGAATCCAGCTTGAACTGCTGCTCGATGGCGGCGGTGGGGGCCTCGGCGCGCAGCAGACGCATCACTTCCAGGATGCGGCCCTGGTTGGGCGCTTCCTTCTTGCTGCTGCGCGGCTGTGCCACGCTCAGGTAGGAACCGTGGAACAGCGCGAAATGCTGGCTGCCCGGCATGTGCTGGCACAGGTCCAGCTCTTCCGCCGAGTTGATGTTGCGGGCCAGCCAGCGCACGCGCTGCAGCTTCTGCGGCAACTGCTCCAGCAGCGGAAACAGCGCGCGGGTGTTGGGGGCGGCAAAATCCAGCAGCAGGTAATCCATGCGCTGGTACAGCGCCATGGCGGCGGCATCGCTGCCGAACTGTGCCGGCTCGGCGGCAAAGCGCCAGCCAGCCTGGCGCAGGGTATCCAGCCGCGTCAGCAGCGCCTCGTTCACCACATCGCCCTGCTGTGCTTCCAGCACGAAGATACAGCTGGCCACCGGCAGCTGCTGGCTGTCCAGCATGTCCAGCGATACCAGCGACAGGTGGATGAAGGCGCGGCGGTAGGCCAGCAGGCGGAACACGTTCATATTGCGCAGCGTGTTCAGCAGCAGCTGGTCGAAGGTGCGCTGGTGTGCCGGGCTGCTGGCGCGCCCCAGGCTGCCCTTGACCACGAATTCATACGCCACCACGCGCTGCTCCTTGTCCTGCAGCGGCTGGTGGGCGACAAAGCCCAGCGATTGCACCTGGTCCAGCGGCGCGGCGTGTTGCGCTGCCGTTGTACTTGCCGGGCCAGGCGTTGCCTGTGGCGTGGCTGGCGGCTGTGGGGCAGGGGTGTTGTCGGTCGGCTTGTCCTTGCCGAGCAGGCCGCCAAACAGTTTTTTCAGCATCAGGGGACTTTCAGTGAAGCAGGAATGCAGCCAGCTGCGGCAGGCAGCGGTACGGCCATAAAATAGGACTTTAGCAATTGCCCAAGTCATTTTGCAGAAAACTTGCCAATTGTCACCCTGCGGCGGCAGCCGGCACAACGCCACAGCGCCCTGCGGCCAACCCGGCAAGGGGCGGCGGCAGGGCGCTGCGGGGGATGGCTGGAAGGCGTTACTTCACCTGCACGCGGGCCAGGTCGATGCGGCCGAACGGGCTGACCTGGAAACCGCTGACATTGGCGCTGGTGAGCGCCGATGCCACCGGGTGGGCCAGCGGCAGCCACAGTGCCTGCTCTTTGATGATCTGCTGCGCACGCGCGTAGTTGGCCGCGCGCTGCTGTGGCTTGGCGATGCGGCGGGCATCGGTGATCAGCTTGTCCAGCGTCGGGTCGCAGTAGCGGGCAAAGTTGGTGCCGGACTGTACTGCGGCGCAGCTGAACTGCGGGCTGAGGAAGTTGTCGGCATCACCGTTGTCGCCAGCCCAGCCCATGAACAGCAGATCGTGCTCGCCGGCCTTGGCGCGCTTGATCAGTTCACCCCATTCCAGCACCTTGATCTCGGCCTTGATGCCGACCTTGGCAAGATCCGCCTGCAGTAGCTCGGCACCGGCTTTCGGGTTCGGGTTCAGCGTGCTGCCGGTGGGGCGTACCCAGATGGTGGTGTCGAAGCCCTTGCCGTAGCCGGCATCGGCCAGCAGCTTGCGGGCGCGGGCCAGGTCTTGCGGGTAGTCCTTGATGGCCTTGCTGTAACCGAAGGTAGAGGGCGGGAACGGGTTTACCGCTGCGGTGGCGCTGCCGGCAAACACCACCTTGAGATAGCTGGTCTTGTCGAATGCCAGGTTCACCGCCTGGCGTACGCGCTTGTCGTCAAACGGTTTGTGCTGGCTGTTCAGCGCCAGGAAGGCGGTGGAGAACATCGGCGTGCTCAACACTTTCACCCGCGCATCGCCAGCCACCTCGGCCACATCCTGCGGCTTGGGGCCAAGTGCGATCTGGCATTCGCCGGCCTTGATTTTCTGCAGCCGCACCGCGCTGTCCGGGGTGATGGCCAGGCTCAGGCGCTCGGCTGCCGGCTTGCCGCCGAAGTAGGCAGGGTTGGCCGCATAGCGCACCACGCTGTCCTTGACGAAGCTCTGCAGCACGAAGGGGCCGCTGCCTACCGGCTGGCTGTTCAGTTGCTCGAAGTTACCGCCTTTGGCCAGCTGCTCGGCGTATTCGGCGGAGTAGATGCTGGCAAAGCCCATGCTCAGCAGCGGCACCAGGGTGGCATCCGGCTGATTCAGCTCGAAGCGCACGGTGCGCGCATCCACCTTCACCACAGCCTTGATCAGCTTGTCCAGCTGGAAGGATTTGGCGTGCGGGTAGCCGGTGGGGGCGCTCTTGTACCACGGGTGATCGGGATTGAGCATGCGCTGGAAGCTGAACACCACGTCGTCGGCATTCAGCGGGCGACTGGGCTTGAACCATGCTGTTTTATGAAAGCCGACATTGGGGCGCAGGGTGAAGGTCACCGACAGGCCGTCGTCGGCCACTTTCCAGCTGCTGGCCAGGCTGGGTACTACCTTGCCGGCGCGGGCATCGTAGTCCACCAGGCGATTGAAGATCAGGTCGGCGCTGGCATTGGTGGTGGTCAGCGAGTTGTAGCGCACCACGTCGAAGCCTTCCGGGCTGGCTTCGGTACACACGGTCAGCGGTTTGGCATAGGCGCTGCCGCAGGCAAGCAGGGCGGCGGCAAGCAGGGTGAGGCGGGTTCGCATCGGGTTTCTCCACAAGTGCAGCACGGCGCTTGCGGCGCCGTGGGGGATGACAGGTCAGACTATGGCACAAGCATAGCGCGATTGCCCGCCCGGCTGCCAAGCAGAAAATCCGCTAAGCATATGCCGTACTTGCCGAAGTGGCTGTCAGGTGCGCTTGTGGTACAGGTGCACGCCACCGTAGATGGCGGCGCGGTCCCGCGCGTGCAGGCTGCGATTGTGCTCGGCATCGGTGTGCCAGCACGCCATCAGCTGTGGTGCCAGCCGGCCTTCCAGTGGCGAGCGGCTGCCGCCGGTGCGGAACAGCACCCGCGCGCCGGGGGCGGCCGTGCGGGTGATCTGCCGCCACAGCGCGTTGAGTTGCTGATCGTCCATCCAGTCCTGTGCATCTTGCAGCAGGTAGCCATCCAGCGACTGCGGCGCGCAGCCGTCGAGGAAGTCGGTCATGTTGCCGTGGTGGCCGAGCAGCCGTGGCAGGTTGAGGCGGATGCTCTCGTAGTAGCGGGATTGCAGGTACATCGGCAGCGCCTGCTGCTGCGTCAGGTCATGGCGGCGGGCAAATGCCTGCTGGGCAAAAGGGTTGGCCGCCAGCGGAAAATCGCAGGCCAGCCGCCGCAGGCGCTCGGCAAACAGGGTGGCAAGATCGCCGCCGGCGTCCGCATGCAGCGCGGCAAACTGCGCCGGCGGAATGCCCATGCTGTACAGCAGGCTCTCGCGCCGGGCCAGGAAGCGCAGCAGCGGGTGGCGGAACACCGGCGCCAGGTGCTGCTCGAACAGCGCGCGCTGTTCATCCAGGTTGCCGGCATCCGCCAGCCTGCCCGCGTTGCCGCCCAGCAGCCGCGCCAGCAAGTGGCCTGCGCCGATGCAGCGCCCCAGCAGGCCGTGGCGGTAGGCGTGGCTGGCAAACAGCTGGTAGCGCTCACGCCCGAGCCAGTCCTTGCCTTCCCAGTACTGGCGTGCGGCTACTGGCAGTTGCGGTGCCACGTAGCGGCGAAAGCGCTGTGGATTGTGCTTGCGGTCGGCGCTGCCCAGAAAATCCAGCAATGTCTGGTAGTCCGGCAGGGTGGCGAAGGCGGTTTTCTTCAGCGCCAGCATGGCCAGGTGGCTGTGGTTCAGGTCCACCGCGTGCACCACCGCCGGCTGCTGGCTGAGGTAGGCCAGCGCATTGCAGCCGCCGGAGGCGATGGTAACCAGCCGCGCGCCAGGCTTGAGTGCCAGCGCCTCGATATCCACCTGCGGGTCTTCCCAGATCTGGGCATATACCAGCCGGCTGAAGCAGCGGGTGAACAGCCGGTCTGCCACGGCCCTGCGGCTGCTGCTGGCGCTGTGGCGAACGGCCTGATGTATCAGGGTATGCGTGCTCATGGCTGTCTCCGCTATGCATATGCCTGCCATGCTGCCCGGCTTGCATGGCAGGCATATGACAGCGCAGGGCACTGCGGCTGGCCAGGGGGCGGCTGCAATTTGCGCGGTATCCATGGCTAGCGGCGCCAGCGGTGGAGGGGCCAACCATGCCGCTGTTACTGTGCCGCAATCCTGCGGGGCGCTGTGCCGCGTGCGGATGCCGGCCGGATCGTGGCGGCATGGTCGCTGCCAGCAGGCTTGCCATGGATGACAAAACGCCCTTCCGCGAGGCGAAAGGGCGTTGTCAGCACGTAAAAAAACCGACGCGTTGGCGTCGGTTTTTTCGGGCAAATCCGGATTCAGCTTACAGCGGCTGAATGGACGAAGCTGCCGGGCCTTTTTGACCCATGCCGCGGGTGAAGCTCACCTTCTGGCCTTCGTGCAGCGACTTGAAGCCATCTGCCTTGATTTCGGAGAAATGCGCAAACAGGTCGTCGCCGCCGTTGTCCGGGGTGATAAAGCCAAAACCTTTTGCATCATTGAAAAATTTAACGGTACCGGTTTCCATGGTGTACTCCTTGTGTCGGTGAGGGCAAAACTGCCAGATGCAGCACGGTAATCAAGGAATAGATAAGGAAACAAAGAAGACCAGCTGGGTGGGCAACGAGGTATCGATAGATATGGCGCTTGAACGTCCTGCAGGACGCGTTATACGTGGCATTGATTGATGCGTCAATAAAATATTGATTTTATTTTGGAATTATCGTGCCGCCGCGCCTGCTACCAGCGTGGCTGCGCGAACCATACCACCAGGAAATCCAGCAAGGTGCGTACTGCCGGCGACAGGTGGCGGCGTGACGGGTACAGCGCGTAGATGGTCATCGCCGGTGGCTGCCACGCCGGCAGCACCTGTTGCAGCCGGCCATCCTGCAGCAGCGCGCTGGCGAGATAGGTGGGCTGCAGGCTGATGCCGCCGCCCGCCAGCGCCGCGTGCAGCAGCACGGTGGCGTCGTTGGCGGTGAAGCGGGTGGTGACATGCACCGTTTCCTGCATGTCACCACGCTGCAGGCGCCAGCTGCTGCGGCCAACGTTGCTGTGGCCAAGGCAGCGGTGGCCGGCCAGTTCGGCGGGTGTCTGCGGCGTGCCGGCGCTGGCCAGGTAGCCGGGGCTGGCCACCAGTACCGAATCGCATACCGCCAGCGGGCGCGCAATCAGCGCCGGGTCCGGCTCGCTGCTGATGCGTATTGCCAGGTCGATGCGCGCCTCCACCAGGTTCAGCGCGGCATCGCCCACGTTCAGGTCGATCTTCAATTGCGGGTGCCCGGCCAGGAAGGCAGCCAGGCCAGCCGCCAGGTGGGCATGGCCAAACGACATGCTGCTGGTGAGCCGCAACTGGCCACGCAGCTTGCCATCGGCCGGAGCCACCTCGTCTTCCACCTCCGCCACCAGCGCCAGCATCTGCAGGCAGCGGCGCAGCGCCTGCTCGCCGGCATCGGTCAGCGTGACGCGGCGGGTGGTGCGCTGCAGCAGCCGCGCGCCCAGCCATTGCTCCATTTCGGCCACATAGCGCGTCACCATGGCGCGCGACATCTCCAGGCGCTCGGCGCTGGCAGTGAAGCTGCCGCTGGCGGCCACATCGGCGAATACCCGCATGGCGGTGACGCGGTCCATGTTATCTGCTCGATTTGTGCAACAAATATGTGCAGTTTATCCGGTTTATCTGGGCGAATCAGGAAATTATAGTGACGTCCATCAACCACGCGGCAGCCGCCGCCATGAAAGGACGCCACATGCTTCGCCATACCATCATCGCCGCCTCCATCGCTGTTGCCACTACCGCCGCCCATGCCGCCCAGCCCTTGCAGCTCAAGGTCTACAATGCCGGCGAGGGCAGCTTTCACGCCAATGCCGTGGTGGTAAGCGGCGAGCACGAAGCCATGGTGATAGACAGCGGCTTCACCCGTGCCGATGGCTACCGCGTTGCGGCCAACGTGCTGGACAGCGGCAAGACGCTGAAGACCATCCTGATCAGCAATGCCGACCCGGATTACTACTTTGGCGCCGAGGTGCTCAAGCAGCTGTTCCCGCAGGCAGAAGTGGTGGCCACCCCGGCGGTAGCAGAGAAAATCCGCGCCAAGCTGGCCGGCAAGCTGGCATTCTGGGGGCCGAAGATGGGTGCCAATGCGCCGCAGCAGCCCATCGTGCCCACCGGCCTGGCTGGCAACAGCCTGAGCGTGGATGGTGAAAAGATCGAGCTGCGCGGCAGCAGCGGCGTGCTGGCGCATCGCCCGTATGTGTGGATTCCGTCGCTGCGCGCCATTGCCGGCAACGTGGCGCTGTTCAGCGGCCTGCACGTGTGGACCGCCGACACCCAGCAGCCGGCCGAACGCCAGGCTTGGCTCGCGCAGCTGGACGAGATGGCCGCGCTCAAGCCCGCCATCGTGGTGCCTGGCCACATGGCAGCCGGCAGCGCGCTGGATGCCTCGGCCATCAGCTATACCCGCAACTACCTGCAGCGCTTTGACAGCGAGGCGGGCAAGGCCGGCAATGCCGCCGAACTGATTGCCGCCATGCAGCGAGCCTACCCGCAGGCCGGCATGGGGCTGGCGCTGGATATCGGCGCCAAGGTGAATAAAGGGGAAATGAAATGGTAACGGCCAAACTCCACTACTACTACGACCCGCTGTGCGGCTGGTGTTACGGCGCGGCGCCGCTGCTGGCCGCCGCCAGCCAGGTACCGGGCCTGCAACTGGAGCTGCACGCCGGGGCGATGATGAGTGGGCAGGGCCGCCAGCCGGTAAGCCCACAGCTGCGCCAGTACGTAATGATGCACGATCAGCGCATCCAGCAGCTTACCGGCCAGCCGTTTGGCGATGCCTACTTCAACGGCCTGCTGCTGGATACTGATGCGTTGTTCGACAGCACGCCGCCGACGCTGGCGATACTGGCCGCCCAGGCGCTGGGCGTGGACGGGCTGGCCATGCTGCATCGCCTGCAGCGGGCGCACTATGTGGACGGGCAACGCATTGCTGAGCCAGCGGTGCTGCAGCAGCTGGCAGGCGAATTGGGGCTGGATGGTGCTGCCTTCACCGCCGAATACCAGCGCCAGCAGGGCGAATTCGCCGCCCACGTTGGCCGCAGCCACCGCGACATGGCCGCGCACGGCCTGCGCGGCTTTCCCTCGCTGCTGCTGGAGCTGGATGGCCGCCTGCAACGGCTGGAATTGTCACCCTATCTGGGCAAGCCGCAGGCGTTTGCCGACTACCTGCAAGGCTTGCTGGCTGGTGCTGCCAGCCATGGCGGTGCCGAGGCGGCGTTCTGCACGCCGGATGGCTGCCAGTAAGCTCGTAACCCGGATAAGCGCAGCGCATCCGGGAAATGGTTATGCGCTTATCCCCGGATGCGCCTACGGCTTATCCGGGCTTGTATGTTCTGTCTGCGCACTTATGAAGTAGCGGATAAGGGCGCCGAGGTGGAGGGACGATCCGGGCTATCTGCCGTGTCAGCGGACAGACT